>JBGTSH010000632.1:0-2035 GCA_041940405.1 Polyangiaceae bacterium | reverse complement strand
GCGGGCTTCTCTGCGGAACGACCGCCCAGGACCGTCCAACAAGAGCACGGTCCGGCGCCCTGGGTCCAGCGCCGTGGCGGCGAGACGGAGCTCGACCGTAAGGCGAAGCTGCTCGTCCTTGGGCAACCGGTCCGCCGGTACCGGATAAGTCTTGGTCTTGGCCAACAACTGATCCTTGCTGATGCCATTGATCACGTCGAGAGGATCGATTGCATTGCCCAGAGACTTGGACATTTTCTGGCCTTCGACCTGCAGATAGCCGTTGTGCATCCACACATTGGCCATGACTTTTGTACCGTGGGCGCAGCGGGATTGGGCGATTTCGTTTTCGTGGTGCGGAAAGATGAGGTCCATGCCGCCGCAATGGACGTCGAAGCCGTGCCCGAGGTGCTTCGCGCTCATGGCAGAGCACTCGATGTGCCAGCCCGGACGCCCTTTGCCCCACGGACTTTCCCATCCCCACGCGTCGCCGACGCACCCCTTCCACAGGGCGAAGTCGAGCGGATCGCGCTTTGTCTCGTTCGCCTCGATGCGCGCGCCGACCAGGAGGTCTTCGATCTTTCGCTTCGAGAGCTTGCCGTACTGCGGGAAGGCGCGGACGGCGTAGTAGACGTCCTTGGTGCCGCTCGTATCGGTGACGTAGGCCGCGCCCTTCTCGATGAGCCGCTCGATGATCGAGATGATCTCCGGGATCGTCTCGCTCACCTTGGGCTCTACGTCCGGCTGGAGGCAGCCGAGCGCCCGGATATCGGTCTGGTACGCCTCGGCCATGCGGGCGGAGAGCGCGAGCGGCTGCTCGCCGTTCTCGGCCGCGCGCTTCAGGATCTTGTCGTCGACGTCGGTGATGTTCCGGACGTACTTGGTACGAAAACCCTCTGCACGGAGATGCCGGACCAGAACGTCGGGGGCCAAGGCCGCGCGCGCATGCCCCACGTGCGCGACGTCGTAGACCGTGGGCCCGCAGCAATAGACCCCCACTTCACCCGTAGGGCGGGGGATAAGAGGCTGGGGGGCGGCGGTCAGCGTGTCGAACAGACGGAGCGTTATCTCGGCCATAAGACGTCTCGACGCACCGGAATAGCTGGATTGGACAGGGGTGTCACCCCCTCGCCCCGGGCCGGATGGCGCGACGCCTGCATCGTCCCGGTGTCGCGTGGAATCGCAGCCCTCTACCTCAGGCCGGTGGCTTCGCCTGCTCGCGCTCCTCGCCGGGGCCGTGTTGTTGACGCTCTGGGCGTTGCGAGACGACACGCCACACCCCGAAGCGCGGGTCGTACCGATGACCGACATCGTGCGCCTCGCCGACGCGGGACGCGTGACGAAGGCGACATTTTCGCCCACCGACGTCGTCGTCGACGTCCGGAGCGAGGGTGACGCGCCGGCCGAGAAGCTGGCCGCGGCCCGGATCCCCGAGGTCCCGGACGACGCGCTCGTCGCGACCCTGGTGAAGTCCGGCACGACGATCGAGGGCAAGCCCGAACGCACCCCGTGGTGGGGAGCGCTCCTCGCCGGCATCCTGCCGTTCATCGTGCTCGGCGGCCTCGTGTTCCTGCTCTCCGCGGGCTCCCAGGGCAAGGGTCGGCCGATCAGCTTCGGGCGCAGCAAAGCGAAGCTCTACGACCGCAGCAAAGAGGCCGCGGTCACGTTCGCCGACGTCGCCGGCGCCGACGAGGCGAAAGCCGAGCTCGCCGAAGTGGTCGACTACCTGAAGGACCCGGTCAAATACAGCGCGGTCGGCGCGCGCATCCCCAAGGGCGTGCTCGTCGTCGGGCCGCCGGGAACCGGAAAGACGCTCCTCGCGCGCGCCGTCGCAGGCGAGTCGGGCTGCCCGTTCTTCTCCCTCTCCGGATCCGAGTTCGTCGAAATGTTCGTCGGCGTCGGCGCCGCCCGCGCACGAGACCTCTTCGAGCAGGCAAAGGAGCGCGCGCCGTGCATCGTCTTCATCGACGAGCTCGACGCGATCGGCAAGACCCGGAGCGGCGGCGGAGGGCTCGCGATCAACGAGGAGCGCGAGCAGACGCTCAACCAGCTCCTC
>JBGTSH010000631.1:0-2050 GCA_041940405.1 Polyangiaceae bacterium | reverse complement strand
ATGCTGAGCTTGTCAGCACCGATAATGTCGCATTCGCCGAGTCATTTCTTCGCATTGTCGGACGCTGGAGATTCGAGCCATTGGTCAAGAACGGCGAGATCATAGCGGCCCGAACAACGCTCACATCTCGCTACTCATCAGGTCATTAGTGCCCGTGATCCCTGCGATGGTGCCGGCCAACTCCGGTCTCGAGCCCGGTGAGAAGCGCGCCCTTCATGGGGTCGAAGAACCCTGATCGCGCTTCGTCCACGGCCATGCGCCGTACGGGAGGTTGAAGGCTGCATACAGATCGCGCAATCCAGAGACCAGAACGCCGAGGCCCATCACGGAAAGCGCGATGCGCAGCCACTCGCTGACCGGCGCCGGGGCGATAACCAGAGCTGTTGGCAGCCGAACCCAATCCAGGAGTATCGGAATCAGGTACGCGAGCATCGCTCCATAGAGGATGCCCATGATCGCGTGAGTGACTCGTTCTCCCGCGTAGACGTCGCCGAGCTCCTTGCGGACGGCAACCTCCACAACGAAATCCCACAACGTCAGCACGATCTCGCCGACGATGACCGCAACGAGCACGATACACCAACGACCGTGCCAGCCGATCCAGGGCAGCGTTCCGAAGAGTATCGCGTAGAGGACGGACCTGGCGGCGTGCAGCCGAAGCTCAGGCGCCGCGGACCTGCCGCGGGCCGGCAGTCGAGCCCTCCACTCGTGGTAGTAGATCGTGTCGAACGCGCCGATCACTCCCTGAAGCGCCAATAGGGATAGGGCGACGGCCATGAGCTTATGATCTCCCAAGGGCACCGCTGTAGGCCACCAGCAACCCCACGAATGGGAGATCCACCCGTACAGCGACTTTGACCAGGAATGGGTCGGGAGCAGGCTCCTCCAGCGCCGTGACACGGACCGCGAGGGCGCTGGGGAGCGGCAGACAGAACGGCCCTAAACTGAGTCCGAACATGGTCTGAGAGTAACGAAGCGCTCCATCTTGAACGTCCAGGCGTAGATCGAAGAACAACAGTCCGTAGCGTTCCCGCAGCTGTCGTCGATGCTCCTGCTGCCGGGTCGAGAACGTCCACGTTCCGATCTCTCTTTTCCATTGCTCGGTGTGTTGCGAACGGCGGATGGTCAAACGCGTTGGAGAATCTCGCGGGCTCAAGGGTACGCCGAGTGCCAACCGCGAGAGCCATGCCAGAGCTCCCGGGGCGACTTCGATTCGGAACCTTCCCGAAAGCGACTGCTGGGAACGACTGCCGTGGGCTTCGCGCAAGCCCGGAGACAGTCGATTCCAGGCAGCACCGAGGAGTCGGGGATACAGAGCCGTCTCGCGGATCTTCGTCTCACTTCTGGCCGGTCGCGCGACCTAAGACGCCCGCAGATCCATCGCCACCCGAGCCGCCAGCGCCTTGAGCAGCGCAACGCGCGGGAAGGGGTTGACCGAACCGTCCTTTCTCGCGTTCACCACCCGCAGCGTCAGGCCCCAGTGGTGGATGCCGAGCACGCCGAGGAAGCTGACGTCGAGGCCGGCGTCGCGATAGGCGGGATTCAACAGCTCGATCCATCGCCGCCAGAAGCGCGTCCGGCCGACCGCGACCAGGCTGTCGTTGAGCAGGATGCCGCCGCTCAGGTGGCGGTAGGTGTGGAACATGATCTCGTGGTCGAGCGACGACGGGTTGTAGGCCGTGGCGTTGGCGCTCAGCGGCCCGGAGGGAGTCGCCTCGTCATCGTCCGCCATCGTTCCGGCGAGCGCGTAGTAGCGCACCCCGGCCGCCGGCAACACGTTGTCGGCCCACCAGCGGGCGCGCTCCGAGGCGCTCAGGTCTTCGCTCGCCGCGAGCGCCGCCTCGACCAGGATCTTGAGCTTCCGGATGTTGAGCGAGTAGTGCAGCGGGTTGAGGATGTTGAAGCGCTCGAACGCGACGGCGCCGATCAGAACGAGCGTGGGCCGGACGTCACCGCGTTTGCCGGAGCGCAGCAGGCTGGGAAGCCTGAGCTTGAGCCCTGTGGCCTTGAGCCCCTTGACGACCCGCCTCATGCCGGCGAAGAAACGGAG
>JBGTSH010000630.1:0-2148 GCA_041940405.1 Polyangiaceae bacterium | reverse complement strand
GTCGGCGTTCGAGTATGGGCGGACGATGCCCTCGAAGCGATTGGGCACGGCGGGGACGTTCCAGGTCAGGGCAGCGCTCATGGGATTCTCCGGGTTTCGTTCTTCTGCTTGGTGAGAGTCAGTCGAGCTGCGCGTACGCGCGCAGCGTCAGAAAGTCGGCGAGCTCGTCTTGGGTGACCAGCTCGGCAAACATGTTTCGTGCTTCGTCGAAGCGACCCGCGGCGAACGCCGGGCCGAGCGCTTTTTGGAGCGCGGTCATCTCGCTCTCGAGCGCCTCGCGGAACCGCGCTTCGGTGAGCGGCTTGCCGTCGACGGTCGCGCCGTGGCGGAGCCACTGCCAGACCTGGCTGCGGCTGATCTCGGCGGTCGCGGCGTCCTCCATCAGATCGTAGAGGGGGACGCAGCCCTGGCCGCGGAGCCAAGCCTCGAGATACTGCACGCCGACGCGAATGTTGTGGCGGAGGCCTTCTTCGGTGCGCGTTCCGTCCGGCGGGCGGAGGAGATCCGCTTCGCTGACGGTAACGTCATCTCGTTGGCGAGCGATCTGGTTCGGCGCCGGCATGTGCTCGTCGAAGACTTCGCGCGCGACGGCGACGAGGCCGGGGTGGGCGACCCAGGTCCCGTCGTGGCCGTTCTTGACCTCACGGAGCTTGTCGGCCCGCACCTTCTCGAGCGCAGCTTCGTTCGCGGCGGCGTCGTTCTTGATCGGGATCTGCGCGGCCATGCCGCCCATCGCGTGAATGCCGCGGCGGTGGCAGGTCTTGACGACGAGGTCGGTGTACGACCGCATCATCGGTTGCACCATGGTGACCTGCGAGCGATCCGGCAGGATCCGATCGACCCGTGTGCGGTTCGACTTGATGTAGCTGAAGATGTAATCCCAGCGGCCGCAGTTGAGGCCGGCGGAGTGCTCGCGCAGCTCGTAGAGGATCTCGTCCATCTCGAATGCAGCGGGGAGCGTCTCGATGAGGACGGTCGCGCGGATGGTGCCGACGGGAATGTCGATCGCGCGCTGCGCGAAGATGAACACGTCGTTCCAGAGGCGCGCCTCGAGGTGGCTCTGGAGCTTGGGCAGGTAGAAGTACGGGCCGCTGCCGCGCTGGATCAGCTCGCGCGCGTTGTTGAAGAGGTACAGCCCGAAGTCGACGAGCGCGCCCGGGGCAGGGCGTCCGTCGACGAGCACGTGGCGCTCGGGCAGATGCAGGCCGCGCGGGCGGACCAAGAGCGTCGCGGTCTTCTCGGCGAGCTCGTAGTGCTTCTTGGTCTTCGGATCGTCGTAGCTGATGGTGCGGCGGACGGCGTCGTAGAGGTTCCGTTGGCCGACGGCGACGTTCTCCCAGTTGGGGCTCGTCGAGTCCTCGAGGTCGGCCATGAAGACGTTCGCGCCGGAGCTTAGCGCGTTGATGATCATCTTGCGGTCGGTCGGCCCGGTGATCTCCACCCGGCGATCGCGGAGGTCCTCCGGGATCGGCGCCACCGTCCAATCCGACTCGCGGACCTCTCGCGTCTCGGGGAGGAACCGGAGCTCGTCGCCGGCGTCGAGCGCTGCCTGACGGTTCTGTCGTGCTTGGAGCAGCGTCTCGATCCGCGGACGAAACGCGCGCACGAGCTTGGCGACGAAGGCCAGGGCTGCCGGCGTCAGGACGCCCGCTGCTGCGGGGGGCACCGGCCGCGTGAGCGATACCGGCTCCGAGGTTTCGTTCTCCATGCCGTCTCCGGGGTGCATGACGCTGTGCGCTGTCACGTCAGAGACAGTAGCGACGTTGACTTGCCAGTCAATAAAGAATAATAATTTTCTGTAGTTAACGTGTGTACGTCAGTCAACGTACTGGTTGTCACATTGTAAATGATGTAAAAACACCAGATGCATGACGCGATCGCTCTGGGAGGCAAAATCAAGACCCTGCGGCGACGCGACGGCCTCTCGCAGGTCGAGCTCGCGCATCGATTGGGGATTTCGCCGAGCTACCTGAACCTGATCGAGAGCAACAAGCGGCCGCTGACTGCGGCGCTTCTGCTCAAGCTGGCGCAAATCTTCCGCGTCGATCTCTCCACGTTCGCGTCTGCGGACGATGCTCGGCTCGGCGCCGACCTCGCCGAGGCGTTCGGCGATCCGATCTTCGAAGGGCAGGGGATCGGCGGCGACGA
>JBGTSH010000629.1:0-2152 GCA_041940405.1 Polyangiaceae bacterium | reverse complement strand
TTTCTTTGGGGGCAGCCCCTGGGCGTCCGGCGCCGTTGAAGTCGGGGGCCATTGAGGCCATATGGCGCGGCTCGCGGGTCGCCCGCCCGTCGCCTTCGAACCCTGACAGGACTCTCGCCCGCCCATGACCGCTCCTCTCCCCGCCGAATGGGCTCCGCACCGCGCCATCTGGGTGGGCTTGCCCAGCCATGCCGAATACTGGTTCGAACCCTTCGAACAGGCCCAGGACGAGGTCGAGTACCAGCTCGACTCGATGTTCACGACCCTCGAGGGCGACCTCGAGAAGATCTTCCCCATCGTGCACGAGGGCCTGTCCGACTCGGCGTGCCTCGACAGCGTCCTCGAGCTCTTGGTGATGGCCGGCCGCTCGCTGCCGCACGCAGTCATGATGATGCTCCCCGCAGCGTGGGAGCACGACGACGCGATGAGCCCCGAGCTGAAGGCGTTCTACGCCTACCACTCGTGCCTCATGGAGTCGTGGGACGGCCCGGCGTGCGTCACGTTCACCGACGGCACGCAGATCGGCGCGGTGCTCGACCGAAACGGCCTTCGCCCCGGACGCTGGCTCGTTACAGATGACGATATCGTCATTCTAGCATCGGAGACCGGCGTCCTCGACGTCGCGCCCGAGCGCATCCAGGCCAAGGGCAGGCTCGGGCCGGGGCGAATGTTCCTCGTCGACCTCGCCGAAGGGCGCGTCGTCCCCGACGCCGAGATCAAGTCGCGCGTCGCCGGAGAGCGGCCCTACAAGACCTGGATCGACGAGCACCTCGTTCCGCTCTCGCACCTGCCCGAGGGCGCGACCACGCCGCCGCTCGAAGGCGAGAGCCTCGAGCGCGCCCTCTCGATGTTCGGCTACTCCGACGAGGACCTGCGGCTGCTCATCGCTCCGATGGCGACCAAGGGCGAAGAGGCGATCGGCTCGATGGGCAACGACGCCGCGCTCGCGGTCCTCTCCGAAAAGCCGCGCTCGCTCTTCGACTACTTTCAGCAGCTCTTCGCCCAGGTCACCAACCCGCCGCTCGACGCCATCCGCGAGAAGCTGGTCACCTCGCTCGGGACGGCGATCGGCCCCGAAGGCAACCTGCTCGATCCACGTCCCGAGAGCTGCAGGTTGGTCTTGCTCGAGAGGCCGTTCCTCGACGCTCATGAGGTCGCGCGCTTCCGCCGCCTCGCCGATTCGACCAGCCCCCACGCGCTGACCGGCCCGTTCGGTGTGACCGTGCTCGACATGACCTTCCCTGCGGCCGAGGGAGAAGAGGGCCTCGAGCCCGCGCTTCTGTCGCTGTTCGCCAAGGCCGACAACGCGATCGCCAACGGCTCCAAGGTGCTCCTCCTTTCCGATCGCACCGCCGGGCCCGACCGGGCGCCTATCCCGTCGCTCCTCGCCGTCGCCGGTCTTCACAACCACCTCGTCCGCGAGCGGAAGCGAACCCGCGTCACGTTGATCGTCGAGACGGGCGAAGCACGTGAGGTCCACCACGCCGCGATGCTCATCGGCTACGGCGCGAGCGCGATCTGTCCGTACCTCGCGCTCGACGCGCTCCCGAGCCTGCGCCGCTGGGGACTCGTGCCCGATGGCGTCTCCGATGACCAGCTCCGCGCAAACTACCTCGCCGCGGTCGAGAAGGGCGTCGTCAAGGTGATGAGCAAGATGGGCATCAGCACCATCGCGAGCTACCGCGGCGCGCAGATCTTCGAAGCGGTCGGTCTGTCGAAAGAGCTCGTCGATCGCTACTTCACGCTGACGCCCTCACGCGTGGGCGGCATCGGAGCGCGCGAGGTCGCACGCGACGTGCTCGTCCATCACGCCCGCGCGCACGGCGCCGGCGGTCTCGAGCTCGGCGGGCAGTACCAGTGGCGCCGCGGTGGAGAAAAGCACCTCTTCGATCCGGAGACGGTCTTCAAGCTCCAGCATGCTACGCGGACGCGAAAGTTCGAGATCTTCAAGCAGTACACCCGTGCCATCGATGAGGCGAGCGAACGGCTCTGCACGCTGCGCGGTCTCCTTCACGTTCGCACCGGCGACCGCCCGCCCGTTCCGATCGAAGAGGTCGAGCCGGTCGAGAGCATCCTCCCGCGCTTCGTCACCGGCGCGATGAGCTTCGGGTCGATCGGGGCGGAGGCGCACGAGACCCTGGCGATCGCGATG
>JBGTSH010000628.1:0-2163 GCA_041940405.1 Polyangiaceae bacterium | reverse complement strand
CGCTTCGCGTTCTTGAAGGCCGGCCGCCCGTGCGGCGCGGGCGGCGCTCCGGCGTGCTTCGAGCGCGGCGGCGAGCTCGCCGCGCGTCTGATGACAAACCGCGAGGGTTTGCCAAGCGTCGACCGACGACCAGACGATGCCGTCGTTCTCGGAGAGCTGGAGCAGATCCGCGGCCTCGCGCTCGGCCGCCGGAAGATCGCCGGCGAACGCGAGCCGCTGCGCGAGCGCAGCGGAGCAACGCGCGGCTTCGTCGATGAGACCGATGGCGCGAGCGCGATCGCGACAGTCGCGGAGCCGGCCTTCGATGTCGGTGCCTTGTGCTCGCGCGTCGTCGTACCGCGCGGCAGCGCCTTCGGTTCGGAGCTCGCTCGCCTCGTCGAAGGTGTTCTCTTGCATCGCCTGGATGGCGGTGTCGCGCTCGGATCCACGAGCATCGAGGCGAGCCTGCGCTTCCTCGAAGAGCGCCGCGCGCGCGAACGCCGTCGGCTTGTCGTCGGCGAAGGCGAGGGCACGCTCGCTCATCGTCGCGGCGTCCGCGAGCGAGTTCGTCGCGAGCGCGCGGCGGGCCGCGGCCTCCCAGTGGTGGGCCGCGTCTTCGTGACGGCCGCCGAGATCGAAGTGCTGTGCGATCGTCGCGGCGTCTTCGCCCATGGTCGCGAGCCACTCGGCCGCGAGGCCGTGGAGCTTCTTCTTCAGCTCGTCGCCGACCATCGCGTAAGCGACGTCGCGGACGAGCGCGTGCTTGAAGAGGAACTCGCGCGTGCCGGAGAACCGCGTCTTGCCGCTCTCGACCAGGAGGTCCGCCGAAACGAGCTTCGCGAGCAAGGCTCCTTGATCGGCGAGGCGCGCAGCCTCGTCCGAGGGCTGCTGCGGGCCGCCGGACTTGGGCGGCGCATAGAGCGCGGCGAGGCCGGCGTCCCACGCCGAGAGACCGAAGATCGAGACGCGGCCGATGGCGTCGCGGGCGACGTCGTCGAGCGCGTCGAGGCTCACCTGAATCGCCGCCTCGATCGTGGGAGCGGCGCCGACGCCTTTGCCCTGGGCAACGAGCCGAGCCAGCTCCTCGGCGAAGAGCGGCGACCCGGCCGCTTGCTCGGCGACCTGATCGAGCTGCGTGTCGCTCGCGCTCGGGCCGATCAGACTGCGGGCGATCTCTCGCACCGCGCGCCGCGCCATGGGCTTGAGCTCGATGCGGACGTGGTCGCGGGTCGAGAAGCGCTGCGGGTTGTTCCGCCAGAACGCCGGACGAACCAGCATGAGCGAAAAGAGCGGCTTGCCCTGCGCACGGCCGAGCAAGTGGTCGACCCAGGCGATCGACTCGGGATCCGCCCACTGCGCGTCCTCGATCACCAGCGCGCAAGGCTCGCGCGCCGCGGCCTCGAGCACGAGCTCGGTCATCGACACGTAGAGCGCGTCGCGGGCAGCGCGCGGCTCGACGCTCTCCGGGAATGGTTGGTTCGAGAGGAGGTGCGCCAAGAGGCCGTGCTCTTCGGCCTCTTGCCTGCCGGGAGAGACCACGCTGCGGACGGCCTCTTTTGCCTGCTCGAGGCTCGCGCCCTTGGGCAAGAGGAGGAGCGAACGCAGCGCGTCGGCGGCGGTACCGAGCGCCTGGCTCTTTGCGTACGACTCGCAGCGCACGAGCATCACCTTGAGCGGCGCGGCCCGGCGCTCGAGCCGGAGGATCACCTCTTGTCCGAGGCGGCTCTTTCCGATGCCCGGCGGGCCGGAGATGCTGACGACGAGGGGCGTGCCGTCATCGGTGCAGCGATCGAACGCCCCGAGGGCAGAGAGGAGCTCCGGTTCGCGGCCGACGAACGTCGAGCTCTCGGAGTCGCCGCGCCGGAGCTTGCGGTTGGAGACGACGGTGCTCTCCCCCAGGCTGGGCACGTCGAACTCGAAGCGGCCGCGTGAGAGCTCGCTGGTCGTGAGGTCGAAGGCGACCTTGCCGTCCTTCGCTTCGCGCGCGAGCTTGGCGGCGCGATCCACGATCTCACCGCTCGAGGTGGTGAGATCGACGCGGGTGCGGCCGGTCGCGACGCCCACCTTGGCGCCGCGGTCTGCGAGCTCTTGTCCGATCTCGAGAGCGCGCGACGCCTCATCGCCGTGCGCGCGGCGCGCCCCGAGGTGCGCGACGATCGAGTCGGCACCGAGCGGGAGAGCGTC
>JBGTSH010000627.1:0-2163 GCA_041940405.1 Polyangiaceae bacterium | reverse complement strand
CTCCGTATTGCGGAGCTGCGCGCGGATGCGGGCGAAGAGGACCTCGAGCTCGATCGGCTTGGTGACGTAGTCGTTCGCGCCTGCCTCGAGCGCGCTCACCATCGTCTGCGGATCCGTCTGGGCCGTCGCCATGATGACCGGCAAGGCCAGCTGCGAATACGACTTGCGGATCTCGATGAGGACGTCGATCCCGTTCATCCCCGGCATCTGGAGGTCGAGCACGACCGCGTCGAAGGCCTGCGTGGCGATCGCGTCGAGCGCCGAAGCCCCGTCCAGCACCGTGATGACCTTGCACCCCTTGCGCTCGAGCCTGCGCGACAGGACGTCGAGGTTGACCTCGTTGTCGTCCACCAAGAGGAGCTTGATCGAGGGCGTCACGTCGATCCCTCGAGGATGCGCGCGATCTTTTCGGTGAGGCGAGGGAAGTCGACAGGCTTGGTCTCGAAATCGATACAGCCCGCCGCGAGCGAGCTCTCGCGGTCGGCTTGCATCGCATGAGCAGTGAGCGCGATGACCGGGATCTCCTTCGTCGCGCGGTCGCTCTTCAGCTGCTTTGTCGCGTCTCTGCCGTCCATGTCCGGAAGCGAGAGATCCATGAGCACGAGGTCCGGCCGCTCGGCGCGCGCGAGGGCGACGCCGTCACCCGCGGTGACGGCGATGAGCACGCGATAGCCCGCGCGCTCGAGCCGCCGCGACAGCATGTCGCGGTTCATCTCGTTGTCCTCGACGATGAGGATGGTGGGCATCAGGTTCCCCGCCCGACGGGTAACAGGCCCTCGAGCACGGTCACGAGATCGCGCTGGCTGGTCGTCGCCTTTTGCAGGACGCTCGACACCGAGCCGTTGAGGCGAGCGCGATCCTCTGGCGTCAGATCCTTTGCGGTCATGACCACGACGGGAACGTCGGCGTGCCTGGGCGCAGCGCGCATCCAGTCGAGGAGCTCGAAACCGTCCATCTCGGGCATGAGCAGATCCAGGATCACCAGATCCGGCCGGCGACGCTCGAGCTCGCGTTGCGCGGCTACGCCGCTCGACGCGGTGAGGGGCTCATGACCGATCTCGGAGACCGCACGTGACACGAGGCTCCGCGCGTCGGCGTCGTCGTCGACCACGAGAACGACGCCGCGCTCGGGCAAGTGCCGGCGCAAGAGGGAGGCGAGGCGATCTCGATCGACCGGCTTGGTGACGTACTCGGTCGCGCCGAGGGAGAGAGCGAGCGCTCGTTCGCCGAGGACGCTCACGACGATGACAGGAATCTCTGCGAGGTTCCGATCGCCTTTGAGTCCCGCCAGAACGCCCCAGCCGTCGATCTTGGGCATCACCACGTCGAGCGTGATGGCGCTCGGCTTCCTCGTGCGGGCGAGCTCGAGCCCCTCGTGCCCGTCACGCGCCTCGAGCACGCCGAAGCCTTCGGATGAGAGCACGCGGCCCAGGAGCTCGCGCGCTTCGCCGTCGTCGTCGATGACCAGGACCGTTCCGCGCGGGCCGAAGGGCGGGGCGATGCTCGTGGCCGGTCGGTCGGAGTCCGGACGGCGGAGCGGGAACCAGAAGGTGAAGGTGGAGCCCTTGCCCGGCGAGCTCACGACCGAGATGTCGCCGCCGAGCAGCTGCGCGAAGCGCTGCGAGATCGCCAGCCCGAGCCCGGTCCCGCCGTAGCGCCGCGCAGTGCTCGCGTCGGCTTGGCGGAACGGCTGAAAGAGCTGCTTCATCTGCTCGTCGCTCATGCCGATGCCGGTGTCGCGAACGAAGATCTCGACGCGGTCGTCGCTGCGCTGCGCACGAAGAACGACCTCACCGTTTTCGGTGAACTTCGCGGCGTTGCTGAGCAGGTTGAAGAGCGCCTGGCGCACCTTGGTGACGTCGACCTTGGCGTGGCCGAGATCCTCGGCCACGACGGTGAACTGGTTCTTGTTCTTCTCGACGAGCGGCCGGACCGTCGCGACGACCTCCTCGACGAGGTCGGCCATGTCGGTCTCCTCGAGGTAGAGCGCGACCTGTCCGGCCTCGATCTTGGAGAGGTCGAGCACGTCGTTGATCAGCGCGAGGAGGTGCTTGCCCGCGATCTGGATCTTCTTCAGGTCCGCCGCGTCCCGCTCGCGGCCGCTCTCGGTGGCGTCCTCTTCGAGCATCTCGCTGTCGCCGAGGATCGCGGTGGGCGGCGTGC
>JBGTSH010000626.1:0-2180 GCA_041940405.1 Polyangiaceae bacterium | reverse complement strand
CTCGATCTGCGGCGTCAACAAGTCGAGCAGATAGTGGGATCGCCGAAGTCGGAGGTTCTTCGTCTGCGGGCCACGAGGCCCGGCTTCGTGCTCCGCATGAGTGAAAGCGAAGCCGCCCAGCTCGCCGACGCGCCAGGCGTCGTCTCCGTGGCCCAGGAACGCCACCTTCCCTGGACCACCGAAAACGGCCCACGCTGGATCGGCGCCGACCAGATCTGGAATGGCGCGGCCACTGGCGTGCCGAACGAAGGCGAAGGTGTGGTCGTCGGCATCATCGACTCGGGCATCTACTTCGGGCATCCGTCGTTCAGCGACAACCCCGCTGACGGCCACAATTTCACCAACCCGCTCGGCAGCGGCGGCGATTTTGCTCGCGCGCTCGGCAACGCCGGCGTGCGCGGCGACACGATCGGCGTGGTGATGCGGAAGCCGGATGGCACCTCGGTGATGTCGATGCGGATCGGCCCATCGAAGTCGTCGAAGCGCTGCCTCCTCTCGGCGATGAGCCTGCGCATCGCGCGCGCGCTCCGCGTCCGGAGCTGTGCGAGCTGGGCCGAGCGCGCGCGCGCGTCCGGGACGACGAGCTCGGCGGCCTGCGACGGCGTGGCAGCCCGCAGGTCGGCGGCAAGATCGGCGAGCGAAAGATCGATCTCGTGACCTATCGCGGCGACGACCGGAACCGGGCTCGCGGCGATCGCACGGACCAGCGCCTCGTCGTTGAACGCCGCGAGGTCGTCGACCGCGCCGCCGCCGCGACCGATGATGACGACGTCCACCTCGGGGTGCTTGGTCACCGCGCGCAGCGCCTTGGCGAGCAGCGCGCCGGCCCCCTGCCCCTGCACCGGCGCCGGCGAGACGACCAGGCGCGCCGGGCCGCGCCGAAAGGCGACGCGCACGATGTCGGCGAGGGCCGCGCCGTGCGCGCTCGTCACGACGCCGATCGCGCGGGACTCTTTCGGGAGCGGCCGCTTGCGCTCGGAAGCGAAGAGCCCCTCTGCCTCGAGCTTCTTCTTCAGCTTCTCGAGCGCTTCGAGCAGCGCTCCGCGCCCCGCGGGACGCGCGTTCTCGACGATGAACTGGACCCGACCCCGCGGCGCATAAAAGGTCACCTTGCCCCTGACCACGATGCGCGCGCCGTCGACGAGAAGGCGCCGCGCACGGACCGGCGCCGATCGATACATCACGCAGTCGATCGAAGCGTCCGCCTTCTCGTCGCGCAGCGAGAAGTAAACGTGGCCGCTCGTGTGCTCCTTGACCGACGTGACTTCGCCCCCGACGAGGAGCCCCTCGGTTCGGCGCTCGAGGATCAGGCGCAGACCGCGGTCGAGCTCGCCGACGGTAAGCACGCGCTCGGCGGGCTTCGGCTCCTCGGCCTGCTTCGAGGCAGCATCGTCGGTCACGCGCCGAGGATCCAGGCCCAGGCCGTGCGAAGCAAGACGATTTCGGCCCTCCTCAACCCGCCCGAGACGTGAGAAGACCTTCTCGTGATCAAGAAGGTCCTCATCGCGAACCGTGGCGAGATCGCCGTGCGCATCACCCGAACGCTCCGTGAGATGGGCGTTCGTACGGTCGCTGTGTACAGCGACGCCGATCGCAACGCGCTCCACGTTCGGATGGCCGATGAGGCCTACGGGATCGGTCCCGCTCCGGCGCGCGAGAGCTACCTGGACATCGACAAGATCCTCGACGCGGCGAAACGATCGGGCGCCGATGCGATCCATCCTGGCTACGGCTTCCTCAGCGAGAACGCCGAGTTCGCAGAGGCTTGCGATCGCGCGAAGGTGACGTTCATCGGCCCGCCCGCGAGCGCGATGCGAGCGATGGGCTCGAAGACCGGAGCGCGCGCCAAGATGGCGGAGGCGGGCGTGCCGATCACGCCGGGCGGCAACGCCGACACCGTCGAAGAGGCGCTCGCGACGGCTGCGCGCGTGGGCTACCCGGTAATGCTCAAGGCTGCTTTCGGCGGCGGCGGCAAAGGCATGCGCCTCGTCCACACGCCGGAAGAGATGCCGGGCGCGCTCGAGCGCGCGCGCAGCGAGGCCGAGCGCGCCTTCAAGAACGGAACGGTCTACGTCGAGAAGGCGATCGTCAATCCGCGCCACGTCGAGATCCAGGTCCTCGGCGACAAGGACGGTAACCTGGTCCACCTCTTCGAGCGCGACTGCTCGATCCAGCGCCGC
>JBGTSH010000625.1:0-2203 GCA_041940405.1 Polyangiaceae bacterium | reverse complement strand
CGGAAATCTTGCGCGAAAACGGGCAGGTTCCGGACAGCCTCTTCGCCAAGGCCCGCGCCCCGAAGATGGCGGAAACATACAAGGCCTTAGGCGAAGAAGCGATCGCGCGCGGCGTGTTCGGCGCGCCCAGCTATATCTACAAGGACGAACTGTTCTGGGGGCAGGACCGCCTCGGCTTCGTCGAGCTTGCCGGTGCAGCCCAGCGCGCGTGCGAGCTCGAGGCGAGCAAGCTCGCCTGACCGAGCGTCGCCGAGAGACTCGAACACCATGAGGGCTTCACGGAAAAGGGGGAGCGCCTCTACCGGTGGACGCGACGTTCCGACAAGGTACTGAAGCTGTGCTCGGGGTAGCGCATCTCCAGCCGCGGTGAACAGATCCCTGAGTCGCTCGACGAGCGCCGGTTCGCCTCGAATTCGGACGGCATCGTGGTCGAGCTGCGCGAGCACGGCGAGGGCTCGGCTTCGCTGGTCATCGATGTGCCCGAGGGTGTCGCGAGCTCGGCCGCCGAACTCGGCCGCCGAGTGTGGATGCCCTCGGATTGACATGACCGCGGCGAGATCGAGCATGATTGCCGAGCGCACCGACTTGTCGGTTTCCAGCTCGCTGGCCTCGCGAAGGACGTGCTCGGCGCGGTCCAGCTCGTTGTTGGCGAGCGCGATACGGCCTTCAAGCCACATTTGCTCGGCCTCGACATGAGCCGAGGAGGCTGAGCTTCGTGCCCTGCCGAGTAGCTCTTCGACGCCTGCGAGATCACCCGCGCGCCACAACAGCTCCGCGGCCCTCCAGATGAACTCGGGCGGAGGTTCGTGGTCATGCCGCGCGAGGATCGAGCGTAGCTCGACAGCGACGCGCGCCCCCTCGCCGAACCGACCACGACGGTGGAGATCGGCAAGGACGGGCGCACCACAGTGAGCGATCACCTCGGCGTCATCGATCACGCGTGCGAGACGAAGCAGTTCCTTATAGACCGCGAGAGGTCGCGCGCCCGCAGACCAATGGCTCCGCCGATCGACCCACTCTCGAAACACCGCGGCCTGGACCTCGCGGTCAGGAATGGCCACGAACGGACGAACGAACGGGTGAAGGATGACGCCGTCCTCGAAACCCGTGAGCAGGTCACGACTCGCCTCGAGCAAGCCGAGGCCGCGCAAGCGTTCGATCTCGGGGCTTATCGTCGATGCAGGCGTGATCCCGATCTGGAATACGGCGAGCTGTTGGAGAGCGCGTTGCTCGCTGGGAGTCAGCGTCTCGAGTGTCGCCTCGATCGCTGCGATGAACTCTCCTACCTCGGCGACCGAGGGATCGCGCGTGCCCTGTGCCAGTGATTCCAGCGCGCAGACACGCCGCTCCCACTCGACCGGGTCTCGAAGCGCGGCGTCGACAATTCCGAGTAGTAAGGACGGATGACCTCGAGCCGCCTCGATCGACCGGCGGACCACCGCGGGGATGAGGCGAGACCCACCGTGTCTGAGGCTGATGGTGTGAGCGAGGTTGCGAGCCTCGGCGGGAGTCAGCCCGCCGAGGTGAACGCGGTCGATACCCAAGTCCAGCGCATAGCGGCTGGTCGCCAACAGCTTCGCTCCCCCAGCGTGGGTTCGGAACGCGCGTACGAGCGTAGTGAGATCCGCGAGGCTCGACACCTTCGCGTTGGCTCGGACGTCCCCGTTGATATCGATGAGGGCGTCGAGGTTATCGAGCACCATGAGCACGGGGCCCAAGCGGCCGTCGCGACCATAGATCGACGTGAGGAGCACCTCGAGGGTCGACTCGAGGTCGCGTTCGCGTCGGCGCACGGCGTCCCGCAGCTCGACGACGCTCGGGTCGTCGTCGCTCGCGTTCACGAAGGTGGTCAGGATCGACTCGGCGCTCAACCCTGCGGCACAGTCACTGATCACCACCATCGCGTGGTCTTGCAAGCGCTGCGCGATGCGAAGGGCGAGGCTCGACTTGCCCACGCCTGCGAGGCCATGAACGAGGACCGGCGCTCGAGAGAGGATCTGCAAGACCTGCATGATCGTGCGCCGGCGACCAACGAAAGAGGTCGCCGACAAGCCGAGCCGCCACTGTTCGGGCAGGCTGGCGAAGCTCAGCGCACGTGCGCGCCTCCGTAGGCGGCTAGGTAGATCGGGGCCCCGAACCAAGGGACCGCCGCCCTTGGGCCCGAGCACGAGGCGCAGGCGATGCCAGTCGTGCTCTGGGCGCG
>JBGTSH010000624.1:0-2224 GCA_041940405.1 Polyangiaceae bacterium | reverse complement strand
GACGCTGAAGGCGACACTCAGCACACCGCCTGTCAACCCACTGAGCACAGCGAGCCGGAGCGTCGTCGGGTCGAGGTCAAGAGGTGCGAAGAAGCCTCGAGAGTTGAGCACGAGGATAGCTACCAGAGTGCCGAAGACGCCAGCGCACACGACGCTCAATTGGGCGCGAAGCTTGTCGAGCTTGTGATACCTGTTCTCATGGTACGTGTGGAGGTGGAAGAGGATCTCCTGGAGGTCTCGCTGCCTTCTCGCGAATTCAGCTGACGCGGGAGCGCCGACCTGCTCGTTGGAGCCGTAGCGCTCGCCCAGGCTTTGTGTGGCCACGCCCCGCCACTGCTTGTCGAGCTTCTTTCTCGCCTCGCTCAATGCTGAGACGAATCGCGCTTCGAGCTCCATCGGATCAAGCACGAGCACCATTTCGCGCTCCAGCTCGTGCAGGAACTTCCAGCCGTTTTCGATCTGCCCGTTGAGGAGCGACTGTAGAGCAGCCCATATCAAATTGTCGCGAACGGATTCGAGCCGCTGCCGCAGGCTCTCGAGTTCCTGTCCGGATAGGCAAAAAGCCAGGTCATCGTATCGTGTACGAACTTGGAGGATCTCAGCCACGAGGCGTAGCTTGTCCAGCCGACGCCACAGAAACCGCTGCCGGCTCAAGAAGTCTACGACATCCGACACTGCAGCTCCGGCACCGTCCGAGCCGCTCGTCTCCGAGTCAGCGGCACCGGGTGTCCCACCGATCTTTAGGCGCTTCACCAGGTTTGCGTCGAGCTTGCGGTCCGTCAGCTGAGGCATGTGTGTTTTCCTTCACAATCACAGCACTTCGAGCGAGAATCCCTCGCCATCGAAGATCACTCTCATCAATCGACCCTCCGGCGGTTCATCCTACTGGCATCTTGCCGATCCTCCTACTCAATCTTCGCCCGGAGATTCGCCTAGCGCACGCATCCTTTGACTGTAACGATCGTTTCGCCGAACGACATCGAAGAAACGACGATCCGCGGTCACCACGTACGTTTCACGCTGCGCCGCAAGCGCCAGATAAAGACAGTCATAGACCGGGTGCTCGAGCTCGAGTGCCAAGCGAACGGCGTCACCCAGCAGTTCCTCTTGCGATACGAGAGTCATCGGGACCGTGGCGAGCGCATCGGTACGTTCGACGACCTCAGCATCGTTGAGTTCACCACGCCGGGCTTTCGCCCACAGGGCATTGGCACACTCCACTCTCATGAGCTCGGGTGCCCACAGCTCATACTGGGCCAAGTCGACGGCGGCGTCACTGTCTGCTTCTTCGACGACCCATTTGACAGCGACGCTCGCGTCCACCACGACCGACGTCATGGTTCTCGGGCCCGGTGATCGCGGTCGCGATCCGCACGGATCAGGCTCGCGCTATCCGTCGAGGTACGGCCCCTCGTCGCGGCTCTGAGCGACGCCGCCCGTTGCCAGAAGTCCGACGTTTCCGCTCGAAGAGCCGCTTCGAGAATGGCCCGGTGCTCCGCCTCCGCAGAACGACTGTGATGAGCTGCACGGATCTTCAGGCGCTTCACGAGGTCGGAGTCGAGCTTGCGAACAGTCAGTTGAGTCATGCGCGTCCCCCTTCGCTGTCAATGACAGCTATGCTAGCATTGAAGGCACTCGAAGTCGAGTTCCCGTGCCCAGCGAGCAAGATCAAAGCGCATCGAGCCGGGCCGTGAGCGACGGTTTTCTCCGCCGCTCACGACCCGGCCCATACAAATCTACCGAGTGTGCTCAGGCCGCCGTCAGATCAGGTGGCCTTGGCGCGTAGCAGGATGTCGACCCGGCGGTTGAGCGCGCGGCCGCCGGAAGTGGCGTTCGACGCTACCGGATTGCTCTCGCCATAGCCGATCGCGGTCAGCCGGCCGGGCGCGACGCCGCGGCCTACGAGGTGACCGCGCACGGCGTCGGCGCGACGACGCGACAGCTGGTCGTTATAGGCCTCGCTGCCGGTCGAGTCGGTGTGACCCTGGACCACGACTGCGGTCTTCGGGAACTCCATCAGCACGCCCGCGACCTGGTCGAGGGAGCTGCGGGAGCCGCCGCCGAGGGATGCCGAGTCGACCGCGAACAAGACGTCGGAGTCGAAATGAACCAGCAGCGTGTCGCGGCCCACCCGCTCCACCGAGGTGCCGGGGATGCGGGCCAACTTCTCTTCCTGGGCGTCCAGGTAGACGCCGACGCCGCCTCCGACGACGGCGCCGATCGC
>JBGTSH010000623.1:0-2250 GCA_041940405.1 Polyangiaceae bacterium | reverse complement strand
CACGCTTCGTCGCCTACGCTCCGCCAAAACCGATCAAGGTGCCAAACGTCCTGGGCACGGTCAGCGAGGAGCCGTCGCCGGGAGCACTCGAGTTCTCGGCGGGCGGAAGCGACCATCGGCTCGACGTCTTGTCCGGCGGCGACGACGAGTACTTCATAGTGTTCGGCGACGCGTCGAACCGAACTGAGACGTATGGCGGCGGGCGTTTCCTCTACGCGCCGGTAGCCGATGCCTCGGGACGCGCCATGCTCGACTTCAACCTGGCCTACAACCCGCCTTGCGCCTTCACTCCCTATGCCACCTGTCCGCTGCCGCCGCGGCAGAACCGGCTTGAGGTCGCGATTCACGCCGGCGAAAAGAAGTACGCCGGCGGCGTCGAGCACTAGGGCTCGCGGTGTCGGTCCGCGCTATCGACGAGCGGCAGCCCCCGGCGGCAGCTTCGGGTTCCGGTCAAGCCACCCACGAGGTTTTCAACCAGCCGCCACCGCTCGAAGACTACAATCCATATACCGCCGACGTCGCACTGCGTGAGGCGGTGGCGCGCGAGGGCGCGGCGTGGGCGGCGGACGAGCTCGCCAGCTTCGGCGAGCTCACCGGGCGACCCGAGATCATCGAGCTCGGGTACCTCGCAAACCGTCATTCGCCGCGCCTCGTCACCCACGACCGCTTCGGCCATCGCATCGACGAGGTCGAGTTCCATCCCGCCTACCACGAGCTGATGCGTATCGGTGTGGCGGCCGAGATCCACGCCCTGCCGTGGAACCGCCGCCGGCCCGGGTCGCACGTGGCGCGGGCGGTCAAGCACTTCCTGTTCACCCAAGTCGAGGCCGGCGTTCATTGCCCGCTGACGATGACCTTCGCCTCGGTGCCGGCGCTCGCCGCGCAGCCGGAGGTCGCCGACGAATGGGTGCCGCGCGTGACCTCGACCGTCTACGATCCCGCGTCACGGCCGGGCTCGGAGAAGGCGGGCTGCTTGATCGGTATGGCGATGACCGAGAAGCAGGGCGGCTCGGACGTGCGCGCCAACACCACTCGCGCGGTCTTGGCCGGCCGCCTCGATTCGGGCGACGAGACATACCTGCTCACCGGCCACAAGTGGTTCTGCTCGGCGCCGATGTGCGACGCTTTCTTGACCCTGGCTTACACTGAGCGCGGCCTGTCGTGTTTCCTGGTGCCACGCTGGCGCCCCGATGGCAGCCGGAACGTCTTCTTGATCCAGCGCCTCAAGGACAAGCTGGGCAACCGCTCGAACGCTTCGAGCGAGATCGAGTACCGCGACACCTGGGCGCGGATGATCGGCGAAGAGGGCCGAGGCGTGCCGACCATCATCGAGATGGTGAACCATACCCGGCTCGACTGCATGATCGGCTCGGCGGCCTTGATGCGCCAGGCGCTGGCCCAGGCGACGCACCACGCGGCCCATCGATCGGCTTTCGGCCGTCTGCTCAGAGACCAGCCGCTGATGAGCAACGTGCTCGCCGACTTGGCGCTCGAGTCGGAAGCGGCGACCGCCTTGACGATGCGGGTGGCGCGAGCCTACGACGAGGAGGCGGAGGCCCCCGAAGCTCGGGCTTTCCGGCGCATCGCCACCGCCATCGGCAAGTACTGGGTCACCAAGCGCGGGCCGGCCATGGTTTGCGAAGCCCTCGAGTGCCACGGTGGCAACGGCTACGTCGAGGAGTCGATCATGCCGCGCATCTACCGCGAGATCCCGCTGTCTTCGATTTGGGAAGGCTCGGGCAATGTCATGTGCCTCGACGTGCTGCGCGCCATGGAGCGCGATCCAGCGGCGCTGCCCGCCCTGCTAGGCGAGCTCGGGGAGGCGAAGGGCGGGGATCCGCGCTACGACCGCCTGCTGGCGGAGATCGAATCCGAGGTCGCCCGCCGTGAGGACACGCAGGCTCGGGCGCGGCGCGTCGTCGAGCGTCTGGCGCTGGCGCTCCAGGCCGGACTGCTGCTGCGCCACGCGCCGTCCTGGGTGGCCGACGCGTTTTGCGCCGCCCGCCTCGGCCGCCGAGCCGGCCACGAGTACGGCACTCTGCCGCCGGATTTGCCGCTCGCGCGCATCGTCGAGCGCGCCACGCCTCAGCTCTGAGCTCTCAGGCGGGCTCATCTTGGTCGCTGTCGCCGAACGTCCAGTGGCTGGGACTCTGGTCGAGGAGACGCATGCGCGCCGGATCGGGGCTGTGCCAGCAGGAGCGTGCCCGGGTGTGAAGCATGAAACCGGCCGTGCGAAAGATCGGGTAGAGA
>JBGTSH010000622.1:0-2250 GCA_041940405.1 Polyangiaceae bacterium | reverse complement strand
GCATCAACCATGTCGGCCGCACCTCGATGGAAGTGGGCATACGCGTGGAAGCGCAAAACATCCGCCAACGCAGCGTGCGCCACACCAACAGCTGCTTCTTCACCATGGTCGCGGTCGACGACAACCGCCGTCCGGTGCCGGTGCCACCACGCCAGCCGCACAGCAGCGAAGAAAAGCGCCCGACCGTGCAGGTGGGCGATCCCTTCCTGGAGAAGCTGCTCCTCGAGGCGTGCCTCGAGATCTTCTCGAAGGACCTCTTGGTCGGCGTGCAGGACATGGGCGCGGCCGGGCTGACGTCGTCGTCGGTGGAGATGGCCGGGCGGTCGGGCAGCGGTCTCGACCTCGATCTCGACAAGGTGCCGCGCCGAACCAAGGGCCTCACGCCTTACGAGATGCTCCTCTCCGAGTCGCAGGAGCGCATGCTCATGGTCGCGAAGCCCGGCAAGGAAGCCGAGGTCGCCGCGATCTGCAAGAAGTGGGAGCTCGACTGCGCCGTCATCGGCAAGGTGACCGACACCGGCCGCTGGGTGGTTCGTGCGACCCCCGGGTACGACCCGTACGTCGACCAAGCGCCGCCGGCACCAGGCGCTTCCAAGGTGTACTGCGATCTCCCTGTCGATTTCCTTACCGAGGAGGCGCCGAAGTACGACCGGCCGCAGGCCGACGATCCCAAGCTCGCTCAGCGCCGCGCCTTCGATCCGGCGACCATTGCGGATCCGTCATCGTGGAGCGAGCAGGTCGTGCGGATGGCCGGCAGCCCCAACCTGGGCTCGCGCCGCTGGATCCAGCGTCAGTACGACTCGATCGTCCGCGGCGGCACCCTCGTGGGCCCCGGCGGCGATGCGGCGGTCGTCCGCGCGATGTGCGAGCATCTCGGCACGCGCGTCGAGAAGATCCTCGCGTTCGCGAGCGACTGCAACGGCCGCCTCTGCGAGCTCGACCCGCGCGAGGGCGCGAAGCAAGCCATCGCAGAGGTGTGTCGCAACCTCGCGTGCGTCGGCGCCGAGCCGATCGGCATCACCGACTGCTTGAACTTCGGCAACCCCGAGAGGCCCGAGATCATGCGGCAGTTCGCGCAAGCGATCGAAGGTTTGGCCGAGGCGTGCCGCGCCCTCGACGTCCCGATCGTCAGCGGCAACGTCAGCCTGTACAACGAGACCGAAGGCAGAGCGATCCTACCGACGCCGACGGTCGCGGCGGTCGGGCTCGTCGCGAGCGCCACGCACGTCGTCCGCTCCGCGTTCCAGGAGCAGGGCCACGTCGTGATGCTCCTCGGTGCGGAGCGGGCGGGGCCGCTCGGCGGCTCCCACTACGTCTCGGATCGAACAGGGGGCACGATCGCCGGCCCGCTCCCCGCGATCGACCTCGATCTCGAGCGCAGACTCCAGACGCTTCTGCGTGAGCTCGCATCGGCGCAGCTGCTTCGCAGCGCACATGACGTGTCCGAGGGCGGTCTCGCGATCACGCTCGCCGAGTGCGTCACCGGTCACTCCGATCCGCGCGCCATGGTCGGGGCCCAGATCGAGCTTCCGTCCGGCGAGAGCGTCGCCGCCGCGCTGTTCGGCGAGGCGCCCTCACGCGTCGTCGTTTCGGTTCGCCCTTCCGACGTCGCCGCGGTCGAGGCGCGGGCGGCCGCGGCAAAGGTTCCGCTCCGGGAGATCGGCCGGGTGGGCGGCGCCTCGCTCGTCGTCGTCGCCGGAGGAAAGACCATCGTCGACGCCGCGCTCGAGACGCTCCGCGCCGCGCGCGAGCGCTGCTTGGAGCCGATCGTCGGCGCGGGCTAGCATGGGCTAGTTTCCGCCTCGACTTCTCGATATCGTTGGCGGTTCGATGCCGAAGGGGGATGTGACAATCGCCGGCCTCGCCTTCCTCGAGAAGGCCGAGGCGCGGTACGGCATCCCCGTAGATCGGCTGATCGAGGGGCTGCCCGTCCGTCGCGAGGACTTCCATCGCCTCGACAAACGGATCCCGTGGGACGTCCTCATCGAAGTTTGCGAGCGCATCCAGGCGGAGTTCGGCGAAGAGCGGACCCGAGACTGCGGGAGATGCGCCATCGATGGTGACCTCTTCAAGAACGTTCGCCGCATCGCCGGACTCTTCGTGGGCACCCGCGATGTCTACCGCTCGTCCATCTTCTGGATCGCGCCCTCGCTCTTCCCGACCGTCCGGGCCGGCTGGGAGGCAGAGGGCGAGCGCTCCTTCGTCGTGACCCTGGAGATTCGCGAGCCCTACCGGGCGTCCACCGCGTGG
>JBGTSH010000621.1:0-2254 GCA_041940405.1 Polyangiaceae bacterium | reverse complement strand
CTCAGCTGGTGCCTGGCACGAACTGAAATGTCATGAGCGCGCCCACGTCGATCTCGGGCAATCCGGCCGGGTCGATGCTCGACCTGCTCAACGGGTTCGTGCAGGAGCTGCGCAACGCCGGGCTCCCGGTCAGCCTGACCGAGAACCTCGACGCGATGGAGGCGGTGCAGCACATCCCGATCGGGACGACCGTCGCCATCCGCTTCGACGGCCGCGAGCTCTACCTCGACGAACGATTTCGCAAGCAGGTGCTCTCGCCCCTCGAGGACGCCGAAGGCGTGAACAGCTTCGCGGAGCGGATCAAGTCCAGGACCGGCATCGACCTTCGCGCCGACGTCCGTGAGATCGTCTTCGCCACCACCAACGGCAAGAGCTTCGTCGTGCTCCTCGGCGGGCGGCTCGGCAAGACGCGCCTCGAGCAGGACCGGTTCCCCGCCGGCCTCCACTCGGTGCTGACCGAGAAAGGCGTACCGGGCTTCTCCATGGACGGCGACACCCTCGTCGGGCCCGGGCTCCGTGTCGCGCAGTCCAAGGACGATACCGTCATCATCGGCAGCGACGCCGGCATCATCGACGACGCGATGGATACCTCCGACACCTACAAGAAGCTCGGCCTCGCGAGCTCCGAGGCGATGAGCTTCGTGATCGACTCCCCGGCCATCTCGTCGCTCGCAAAGACGACCCCGGGCAGCGCCGGCACGGCGCTCGGCAAGGCCGATCGCATCAGCGGCTATTTCAAGCTGGGCAAATCCAAGCTCTTCGTCGACGTCGTTCCGTCCCAGGGCGTGAATTCCGAGACGCTCGGCCAGGACCTCGACGCCGCTCTCGTGGAGATGAAGACGCTGTCCCTCCTCATGCCGGACAACTTCGGCGAGAAGGCAGCGCTCGCAGCGGCGCGGGTCAAGCCCCGGCCGGAGACCGTGATGATCGAGACCGAGTGGCCGCGCGAAGGCGTGGAGAAGATCTTCGCGAAGGCCGGCGAAGCGCTGAAGCTCGTCCTGTCCGGACAACCCATCTCCCCCCTCACGCAGTGAGGGGGGCCGGGGGGGTGAATCCATAGAGGCCGCGCCACCAAGCGGCGTAACCTCGCCAGTTCTTTAGCTCGCCTCGCTGTGGACCTTGAGGCCCGACTTCTCGAGCCACCAGAGGACGCCGATCACCAGCGAGCGCTTGTCGTCGACGAAGCTGGGCTTCTTGCCCTCGAAGTAGTGGCCCACGAACTGGAAGGTCCAGCCGACCGAGAACAGCGGCACCGCGAGCGGCAGCCCGACGATCGACGCGCCGAGCGGTAGGCTCGCCAGGATCATCGGGATCCCGATCTTGTGGCAGGCCTGGTTGCGCGGATCCTGGTGGTCGTCCTTGTACTTCGTGAGAAGCTCGGTCCACTCGCGGTTCAAGGGGATCATCGGCAGCACCCCTCGCACAGGAGCCGCGGCGCCTCAACGGCCCGAAGGCTGAACGTGTGCGCCCTGCCCTTCCGGCGCGTCGCGTTGACATGGGACGTGCATGGCACTATCTCCCCCCACCTCTCTTGCTCGGAAAGAGCGGAGACGGAAGGAAGTTCGAAAAGACTCTCATGACACAAACCAACTTGGGACCCACTACCTCAGGCGGAGGAGACAGCTTCGCCTCGCTCTTCGAAGAAAGCATTCGAGAGGGCGATTTCGGGAACGAAGGAGAGATCATCCAGGGGACGGTCGTCGCCATCAGCCGAGATCACATCGTGGTCGACATCGGCGGAAAGAGCGAAGGCGCGATCCCGATCAAGGAATTCCAGGACGCCAGCGGCGAAATCCCGGTCAAGGTCGGCGAGCGCGTCGACGTCTACATCGAGAGCCGCGAGAATGATGACGGTCTTGTCACCCTCTCCAAGGAGAAGGCCGACAAGATGAAGGTCTGGGATGAGATCTCGAACGCCTGCGAGGCGGACGAGCTCATCGAGGGCACCATCTCTCAGCGCGTCAAGGGCGGTCTCTCGGTCACCATCCGTGGTGGCGTGAAAGCGTTCCTCCCCGGCTCCCAGGTCGACCTGCGGCCCATCCGCAACTTGGACAAGCTGATCGGCCAGACCTACAAGTTCAAGGTCATCAAGTTCAACAAGAAGCGCGGCAACATCGTCCTCAGCCGCCGCGTGCTCCTCGAGAAGGAGCGCGACGAAATGAAGCAGAGGACGCTCGAGACCCTGACCGAGGGCATGGTCGTCAAGGGCACCATCAAGAACATCACCGAGTACGGCGCCTTCGTCGACCTCGGC
>JBGTSH010000620.1:0-2259 GCA_041940405.1 Polyangiaceae bacterium | reverse complement strand
GGCGAACCCGCTCGACGACAAAGAGCTCTCCTACGTCTACGAGATGAGCCCGAAGGGCTTCCAGCCCTTCCCGACGTACGCGGTCACGCCCATCCTCAAGGGGATGCTCGACGCGGCCAAGCGCGGCGAGTCGGTGCCCGGCCTCAACTTCGGCTTCGAGCGCATCCTGCACGGCGAGCAGTACACCTCCGTCACGCGCCCGCTCCCCGCGAAGGCGACGCTCACGCACAAGTCGAAGGTCAAAGAGATCTGGGACAAGGGCAAGAACGCGGTCATCGTCTACGAGACCAAGAGCTACGACGAGGCCGGTGAGCTCCTCGCCGAGAACGAGTTCACCGCGGTCATCCGCGGCGCCGGCGGCTGGGGCGGTGAGCGCGGACCGCAGGCGGAGGCGAACGCGGCTCCCGATCGCAAGGCCGACAAGACGGTCGAGCAGAAGGTCGATGCGCACCAGGCGCTCCTCTATCGCCTCAACGGCGACTGGAACCCGCTCCACGCCGACCCGACGTTCGCGAAGAACTTCGGCTTCGACAAACCGATCCTCCACGGGCTCTGCACCTTCGGCTACGCCGCGCGCCACGTGGTGAATGCCTTCTGCGACGGCAACGCAGGGCTCTTCAAGAGCATCCGCGCCCGCTTCGCCGACAGCGTCTACCCGGGCGAGACGCTCGTCACCGAGATGTGGAAGGAGGGCGACAAGGTCGTCGTCCGCATGAAGGTGAAGGAGCGCGACAAGGTCGTGCTCTCGAACTGCGCGATCGAGCTCTACAAAGAGGTGCCGAAGCCCAAGGCGAAGGCCGCCGCTCCGGCAGCCGGCGCCGCAGCGCAACCCGGCGCTGCTCCGGGCGCGATCACCAGCGCGCTCCTCGTCGACGTCATCAGCTTCTTCGTCGAGAAGAACCCCGACCTCGCCAGCCAGGTGAAGACCGGCTTCCAGTTCAAGCTCACCTCGCCCGAGTCGGCGTTCTACATCGATCTCAAGGCCGCGCCCGGCAAGGTCGCGCAAGGAACGCTCGCCGGCGCGGACGTCACGCTCGAGCTCACCGATGCGAACTTCATCGGGATGGCGACCGGCAAGCTCAACCCACAGAAGCTCTACTTCGCAGGCGATCTCAAGATCTCGGGCAACGTGATGGCCTCACAGAAGCTCGAGTTCTTGAAGAAGATCGATGGCGAGAAGCTGCGCGCCGAGATGCAGGCAGCGGGACGTCTCCCCGCCGCGGCTGCGGGCGGCGGCGCGCCGGCTGCTGCGGCGGCTTCACCCGACACGCTCACGAGCGCCGACGTGTTCGTCGCGATCCGCGACTACGTCGAAAAGAACCCGGACCTGGCATCCCAGCTGAAGACGATCTTCCAGTTCCGTCTCTCGAACCCGGACAGCGCTCACTTCATCGACCTCAAAGAGGGCAAGGGCTCGGTCGGCGCCGGCACGCACGCGTCGCCGGACGTCACGCTCGATCTCTCCAACGAAGACTTCCTCGCGATGACGAGCGGCGCGGCCGATCCGCAGAAGCTCTATTTCGCGGGCAAGCTCAAGATCTCGGGCAACGTGATGGCTTCGCAGAAGCTCATGTTCCTGAAGAAGGTGGATCCCAAGTCGGCGCAAGAAGCGATCGCCAAGGCCCGCGCGGCCGGCGGCGGTGGAGCTTCTGCGGCGACGGCAACCGCCGCTCCCAAGGCAGCGCGCGCGCCCGAAATCATGAAGGCCCTCGGTGAGCGGCTCACCAAGGAGCCCGCGCTCGCCAAGGAGCTCGGCGGCACCGTCGCGATCAAGGTCGGCGGAGACGTCTGGACGATCGACGAAAAGGGCACCATCGGGAAGGCCGACGTCTCCGGCGCGAAGGCCGTCCTCACGATGGCCGACGAGGACTTCGCCGAGGTGGCCAAGACGGGCGACCTGCGCGGAGCCTTCCAGCGTGGCAAGGTTCGCGTCGACGGCGACATCCGTTACGCGCAGCGCCTCGGGTTTCTCAAAGGTCTGGCGAGCTGACTGAAGGGACTACGAACATGACACAGCGAGTGAACGTCCTCGGCGTGGGAATGACCAAGTTCGCCAAGCCCGGCGCGAGCGAAGACTACAACGTGATGGCGACGCAGGCCGGCAGGGCCGCGCTCACCGACGCGGGCATCGACTACAAGCTCGTCGAGCAGGCGTACGCGGGCTACGTGTACGGCGACTCGACGTGCGGGCAGCGCGCGGTCTACGACATCGGCCTCACCGGCATCCCGGTGTTCAACGTCAACAACAACTGCTCGACC
>JBGTSH010000619.1:0-2283 GCA_041940405.1 Polyangiaceae bacterium | reverse complement strand
CCGCGGCCGGCTGTTGGCAAGAGGCCAACAACCATGGCGACTTTGTGCCCGGACCGCGCAGCGCCGCGATGATGGCTTTCGACGACGCCAACGACGAGTTCGTGCTCTTTGGCGGTGACGAGGGCGCGAATCTGTCCGACGAGACCTATACGATGACGATCGAGGGATCGCGATCGGAGGGTTACGAAGCGCGGTGGCAATTGAGACAGGTACCGAGCCCCACGCCGAGCGCGCGTGAGTCTGCCGCTCTGGTGCCGACCGGTACCGGCAGAGGTCTTCTGATGTTCGGAGGGGTGACCGACAAGGCCCCCGATCCGGTGGTCTCCGACCAGGCCTGGATCTGGGACGGAAGGCAGTGGACAGCCGCGGGCATCGAGCCCGAGCCCGCGGAGTGGCCCTCGGCGCGAGCCAGGCATGTCATGGCCTACGACGCCGTGAACGACAACGTCGTCCTGTTCGGCGGCATGGAGAGCGGCGGGGTCTTGAGCCATGAGACCTGGATCTGGGAGCCCCAGACCGCGTCTTGGTCAGACACGGGCGCGGCCGGTCCAGCCGCACGTAAGAACGCGATGTTCGCCTTCGACCCGCGCGTCGAGCGCACCGTCCTCTATGGTGGCGAAGACGCTGGCGGCCTTCGCAGCGACGTGTGGGAATGGGATGGAACGCGGTGGTTGGACTGGAGCATGCGCCAGGGCGCCCTGATCAGGAAGAGCGCATCCATGGCGTTCGTCCCCGGCGACAAGGACCCGGACGCCCTACTGGTCTTCGGCGGGCAGCTTCCTCCGAGAGCGGGCCGTCCGACCGGGGTCGTCAACACCACCTTCAAGCTGAGAACGGACCTCCCGCCAGCCGAATAAGGGTGGGTTTTAGCAACCATCTTGGTCCTGCTCTCGTCACGTCCTTCCGAACTGTTTTCGCCGACAGCGGTAGAAACGGAGGCCGTTCTACGTTTTGTATAGGCATGAGTCGACCGTTGCGAAACGTGCGCCCGGGCGGCTCTCAATTTCGAGACCACCACCCGCACGCTCCAGAGCCGCTATCTCATACCCACCGGCGAGCACTTCCGCTCGATCGCGGTCGGGATCATGGCCCGGGCCAAAGAGCTCTAGAGGTAGAGCTCTATGCCTTTGGTGGTCTCTCAAACCACCTCGCTGCCACTTCGAGGATGAGGATCGCCCCAGATTCATCCGGTTACACGTCGCCTCGCCCTTGATTCTCCCAACGCATTCATTCCAAACCACTTATCATGGAGCCGACGGGCGGACTTGAACCGCCGACCTGCTGATTACGAATCAGCTGCTCTACCGCTGAGCTACGTCGGCTACGAAAGCGGGACGGCCGGGTCCTCGCGCCCGGCGGCGCCGGATCATACCAGGTTTGACCCGGATGTCCAGCACCCGACGACTCAGCGCTCGCGCAAGCCGTCGCGACGCGCGACCGCCGCCCGGGTGCGCCAATGCGCCTCACCGCGATGGCGACGCAGCAGCTCGAGTCCCCGATCCAGCATCCGCCGGCCGGTGTCGACGTCGCCCTCACGGATTGCGCACTCGCCGAGGGCGACTTGGGATTCGGCGCGCCACCAGTGGCTCTCGGACAGGTTGGCGGCCCAATACTCCGACGCTCGCTCCAAGTCGGCTCGCGCTTCGCGCAAGTCTCCCAGCGTCAGATGTAGCTTGCCACGGCCCAAAAGCACCTGCGCAAAACCGTGATGACTGCCGCCCGACACCCGCCCGTAGAGCTCCAGGGCTTCGTCGTACAGGGCCATCGCCTCCGACTCCAGCCCGAGCGCGGCGCGGACGTCGGCCGAAGCGGCGACGGTGGTGGCCAAACGCTCGTAGATCGTCGGCGTCTCGGCGCGCTCGATCGCCAGCGCGCGGTCGATCACCTCGCGGGCGGTCTCGACGTCGCCGGCGGCCAGGTTGGCCCAGGCCTGACCCGTCAGGCTGATCGCCAGGGACCGCGGGCTCGACGCCTCGGCGTGGATCGCCTCCGCGATTCGGTACTGCGCGCGCGATTCCTCGAGCTCGCCGAGCTCGCGGAGCACCGCGGCCAGGTTGTCCCGACTGATGGCGACGTACGAATGGTCCGGGCCGTACTGTTCGAGATCGTACTCGAGAACCTTGCGCATCAGAACCGCCGCCTCGACACTGTTGCCCAGGGCGTGAGCGATCATCGCGAAGTCGTTCATCGCGATGCGGGTGTCGGGGTGGGGCTCTCCCCACAACTCGCGCGACAGCTCGAAGGCGGAACGCAGCAGGCGCTCCGCCTCCCGGAACCCGCCGA
>JBGTSH010000618.1:0-2287 GCA_041940405.1 Polyangiaceae bacterium | reverse complement strand
GTGGCGATCAGATCGTCGACCAGGAGGACGCGCTCCCCTCTGTTGACGGCGCCGACGTGCATCTCGATGCGATCGGTCCCGTACTCGAGCGCGTAGTCCTCACCCACCGCTTCGCCCGGGAGCTTTCCCTTCTTCCGCAGCGGGATGAAGCCGACGCCAAGGCCGTAGGCGATCGCAGAGCCCAGGATGAAGCCGCGCGCCTCGATCCCGGCGACGGCGTCGATCCGCGAGGCCTTGTAGCGCGCGACGAGCGCCGAGATCGCCTTGTGAAAGCCGGTCTTGTGACCGATCAGCGTCGTGACGTCGCGGAACAGGATCCCGGGCTTGGGAAAGTCGGGGATCGTGCGGATGAGATCGCGAAGATCGTCCATACCGTTACTCCCGCGCGCGACGAGCTTCGACGCCGATCCCTGTGGATTCACCCCCCCTGCCCCCCTCACTTCGTGAGGGGGGTAACCCTGCTCCCCCTCCACGAAGTGGAGGGGGACGGGGGGAGGAATCTACGGGGAGAAAGGCTTCGGCCAGCATGCGCGGCGCCAACGTTAGCCCAAGACGCGCCCGGCGACAGCGGAGAGCTTCTCGACCACGGCACGGTCGCGCGCGTCGGGGGCGGTCATGACGGCGTGGTCGAGCGATCGGTTGCAACCGAACGGGCACGCCTCTTTGCCGGCCGTCTGGCCCGCCGCCGACAGGACCGGGATGACTCGCTTCACGAGCTCGCGCGCATGCGCCGCGTTCTCGCCGAGCACCTTGATGACCTGATCGACGGTGACGTGACCGTGGTCGTCGTGCCAGCAATCGTAGTCGGTGACCATCGCGACGGTCGCGTAACAAATCTCCGCCTCACGGGCGAGCTTCGCCTCGGGCATGTTGGTCATCCCGATCACCGAGCAGCCCCAGCTCCGGTAGAGCTCGCTCTCGGCGCGCGAGGAGAACTGCGGGCCCTCCATCACCATGTAGGTGCCGCCGCGCACGAACTTCAGCTTCGCATCGGTCGCGGTGGCGGCGAGGGCGTCGCCGACGCGGCGGCACACGGGATCGGCCATCGAGACGTGCGCGACGCAGCCGGAGCCGAAGAAGCTCTTCTCGCGGGCGAAGGTGCGGTCGATGAACTGATCGACGATCACGAACGTGCCGGGCGCGAGGTCCTCGCGCAGCGAGCCCACGGCCGAGAGCGACACGATGGTCGTGACGCCCGACCGCTTGAGCGCGTCGATGTTCGCACGGTAGTTCAGCGTCGTCGGCGAGTGGCGATGGCCGCGACCGTGCCGCGGTAGAAACACGACGGGGGCTCCGTCGATCTCACCGAACAACAGCTCGTCCGACGGCTCCCCGAAGGGCGACTCGACGCGCTTCCACCGCGCGTTTTGCAGGCCGTCGATCGCATAAATTCCGCTTCCACCGAGGACACCGATCATGGGGCGCCGAGCATACACGCTCGGCCGATGGGGCGAAGCCAGCGCTGAGGTCGACAGCGGCGATCGACAGGACTAAGGGAGCGGCCTGAAATGGAAGATCAGGAGCTCGCCGCGCGCCTCGGGCCGGAACTGGCCGCTGCGTTTGCGGAGCGCGGGTACACCACGCTGACCAGCGTCCAAGAGGCGGCACTGGACCCTGCCGCCAAGGACTGCGATCTGAGGATCAGCTCGCAGACCGGCTCGGGGAAGACCGTAGCCATCGGGCTCGCGCTCCGGGATCTACTCGATGGCGAGGTGGCGACGACGGACGGCACGGCGAAGCCCGCGGCCCTGGTCATCGTCCCCACGCGCGAGCTCGCCCGGCAGGTCGAGGTCGAGCTCGGCTGGCTCTTCGCCAAGGTCGGCCATCGCGTGGCCTCGGTGACGGGCGGCTCCAGCTACCGCGACGAACGGCGCGCGCTCGGCGCAGGTCCGGCGATCATCGTCGGGACGCCCGGCCGTCTCCTCGATCAGCTCGACCGCGGCGCGATCGATCCGAGCGGCGTGCGCGCCGTCGCGAGAGTAGATGACGATCGGGCGATCGACGGCGTTGTTCTCCGCGTCATAGACCTGCGTCCCGTCCCGGGTGAGGACGACCCAGTCGCCTTCCTCCAGATAGGCGATCCGCTGCGTCAGCGGCGCCAGCGCGAGCGCGTCGGAACCGAGATACGTCTCGTCGTCGCCGTACCCGACCACCAGCGGCGAGCCGAGCCGCGCACCGATCAGCAGCTCGGGATGGCTGCGGAACAGGATCGCCAGCGCGAACGCGCCATGCAGCCGCGGCAGCACCTCGCGCACCGCGTCCTCGGGCGACAGGCCGCCCTCGACCT
>JBGTSH010000617.1:0-2289 GCA_041940405.1 Polyangiaceae bacterium | reverse complement strand
CGCGTTCTGGTTCATGAGCGAGAGGCTCGGCGAACAGTCGACGACGACGTAGTCGTAGGCCGACGCGGCGGCGGCGAGGCGATCGCGAAGGACGCGGTCGCGGCTCTGACGGCCCGCGAGGTAGAGCTCGGCGGCGGCCAGGGTCTCGTTGGCAGGCAAGAGGTCCAAGCCGGGACGAACCTCTTTGACGGCGTCTTCGACGCGCAGGCCCATCACGAGCACGTGGTAGAGCGAGCGCTCGCTCGAGGCCGCGAGCGAGACGGCGACGTTGCCCTGCGCGTCGGTGTCGACGATGAGGACGCGCTTGCCCTTCATCGCGAGGCCGGCCGCGACACTGACGGCGCTCGTCGTCTTGCCGGTGCCGCCTTTGTGGTTGAAGACCGCGATGATGCGCGGCGACTCGGACTTCTGCGAGCTCGACGAGGGACGCGTTGCCGGCTGCGGCGGCTTCGGGGGCATCACCGGGACGACGACGGCGGGCTTGGGCGCACCGAGATCGGCGACCGACGGGCTCGGGCGCGTATCCGGAGCGCGCTCGCTCTCGACACGAAGCGCCTGCGGCGTCGCGGGAGACGTCTGCGGCGGCGGCGTCGGGCTCGCCGTGAGCATCTCACCGAGCCGCGCGCCCGAGGCCTCACGGATGACCTGCGAGCGGCAGGGCATCGAGCACGCGTACGCGCGCCGTCCCTTCACGTAGAAGACCTGCGCGGCGAAGCTGACGGCGAAGCGCTTGCTGCACGCCTCGCAGGTCACGCCGTCTGTGGCCTTGGTCTGGCTCTGCTCCAAGCATTTCTGCGAGCAGAAGAACGAGAAGCCTCCGTCACGTTCCTCCATCTGGTAGCGGAACTGGACGTCGAAGCTCTGTTCGCAAACGGTGCAGGTCTCTCGGATGGACACGGCGTTCGCCTCCTGGGGCCGCGCCACCCGGGCGCCGCCCTGCCCCGGCTGGGGCGACCTGGTCTTCATCACGCTTAGCGAAGCCGGGCCAAGAAACCGGAGCTAGGTGTTGGCGCGCCGGTGGCAGACGACTACGAGCGGCCCATGGCAACTCGAGCGCTCATCTCGGTCTCGGACAAGACAGGGCTCATCCCGTTCGCCCGCGCGCTCGCCGCGAAAGGCGTCGAGCTGCTCTCGACCGGCGGCACCCTCAAGGCGCTCAAAGACGAGAAAATTCCGGTAGTTGCTGTCGAAGATTACACCGGTTCTCCAGAGGTGATGGCCGGTCGGGTAAAGACCCTTCATCCGCGGGTTCACGGCGGAATCCTCATGCGCGGCAAGGTCGATGACGCCGATCTCGAACGCATCGGGGGCAAGGTGATCGACCTCGTCGTCGTGAACCTCTACCCCTTCGAGAAGACCGTGCAGAATCCGAGCGCAAAGCTCGAGGAGATCATCGAAAACATCGACATCGGCGGGCCGTCGATGATCCGCAGCGCGGCGAAGAACCACGCGCGCGTGACCGTCGTCTGCGACGCGGCCGACTACGACGTCGTCCTCGCCGAGATCGACGCGTCGGGCTCGACGTCGGCGGCGACCCGCCGCCGCCTCGCAGCGAAGGCGTTCGCGAGGACCGCGGCCTACGACGCGGCCATCGCCGGGACGCTGAGCGCCATCGCCGACGACGCCAAAGACGAAGAGGCACCGAAGAAGGACCCCTACCCCCTCCACCTCGTCCTTCCGTTCGAGCGCGTGTACGGCCTTCGCTACGGCGAGAACCCGCACCAGTCGGGCGCCTTCTACCGCGACCGCACCGCCCCGGCCGGGAGCATCGCGACCGCCGAGTCGCTCGGGACCGGCGGCAAGGAGCTGAGCTTCAACAACCTCGTCGACGTCGACGCCGCGTTCGAGGCGGTGCGCGAATACTCGGGGCCCGCCGCGGTCATCGTGAAGCACACGAACCCCTGCGGCGTCGCGATCGCGGCCGACCTTCCGACGGCTTATCGAAACGCGCGCGCCGCCGACGAGGTGAGCGCGTTCGGCGGCATCGTCGCGCTCAACCGCGAGGTCGACGCCGACACGGCGAAGCTCCTCGCCGAGACGTTCCTCGAGTGCATCGTCGCTCCGAGCTTCTCGTCAGCCGCGCTCGAGACCCTTCGCGCCAAGAAGAACCTGCGCCTCCTCGCGACCGGCAGCGTCCCGGCTTCCGGCGAGCCCGGCCTCGTCTACAAACGAATCGCGGGCGGGATCGTCGTGCAGCAGCGCGACGCATCCGGACCGGCCGAGGTGGCCGCCGCCAAGGTGGTCACCAAGCGAGCGCCGACCGAGACCGAGCTTCAAGCGCTCGGGTTC
>JBGTSH010000616.1:0-2331 GCA_041940405.1 Polyangiaceae bacterium | reverse complement strand
TCCGACCAATAGGACGTCGATGTCTGGAACCTCATCGACCAGGCGCAGCGCGTCGCCTCGCTGGAGCGCGGCTGCGACGACGACGATGTTCGAGCTCTTGCGCATCTCGGCGACCTTCTCCTTGATGACGCTCGCGGGCGGCAGGAGCTCGACGCCCGCCGCCGCGCCGACCGACTTGGGATCCGAGATGCCGACGACCCCGACGGCGAACGGCCCGCTCTCGAGCTCGACCTTCTTCACATACCCGTTCACGAGGTTGCCGTTCTTGCGCGCTTCCTCCGAGGCGTTGCCGACGATGGGGCTCGTGTCGGCGGCGTCCCGAAGCTTCTTGAGCTCTTCTGCGCCGGCCGCCCAATCGTTGGCGCCCGGCGCCCAAGCGCGCGCGTTCAGCTTGGCGAGCGAGCTCGCCAGCGCTTCGGCCTTCCACTTGTCTTGGGTGCCTTTTTGCGGGGACAGGGTCGGATCCAGGAAGAAGAGCGGACCGGCGGCGACCAGGACGTGATCGGTCGCCGCGTCGCGCTCGCTCGCGATGAACGACGCGAGGTGGTCGATGCCACCGAGCTGATCCTTCGAGCATCCGCACGGCTCGAGGGCACCTGCGACGGCGCTGAGGAGGTAGAGGCGGACGCTCGCCTTGCCTTCTTTCGGCTGGTTGGCTCCCGAGGCGGTGGTCGAAGCGCTCCCGCTGGAGCCAGGAGCGGTGCTGCATGCGCCGAGGGAAGCTCCGGCCGCGATCGCCGCCGCGAGCGCGACCCAAGCGATGTGAGCGCGGGCGCGAAACCTACCTTCCATGAGAAGGCGCGTTGTAGCACGGGCCTGCCGGGGATGCCGAAGCGCCCGGCCGAATCAACCCTTGCGGCGCTTCGGGGGCGCGCCACCCGGACGGCCACCGCGACCACGCTTGGGGACCTTGCCCGACGGGCGCGACGCACCGGCTTTCGGTCCCGCGTGCTTGGGTCCCGCGTGCTTGGGCCCCGCGTGCTTGGGCCCCGCGTGCTTGGGCCCCGCAGTCTTGGGCCCCGCGTGCGTGGGCCGCTCGGCTTGGTCCGACGGCGGAGGGATGAGCGTCACGGGGGCGGCGCCGGTCTCTCGCTGCGGCGGCGGGCCTTTTCTGTGCGGCGCAGGGCCGCGAAACGGCGGAGCCTCAGGGCGCGGGAGCGACGCTCGATGCGGCGCGCCGCCGCGATCCTGGAACCGCTCGATCTTCACGCGGACGTCGCGCGGGTCGGGCTTTTCGGCAGCGGCCGCGAATGCGTCGGCGACCCCCCTCGCGACGTCGATCGTCGAGAAGCTTCGCATGACGCGGATGGCGCCGATGTCCGAGCCCTGGATGTTGCCACGCCGGCATGCCATCGCGAGGAGTCGCCGGGCGTCGGCGCCGTGCGCTTCGCCCCACGTGACACGGAACGTGACCCAGTCCTCTCCGCGAGGCGGAGGCTTGGGCCTGTCGCGGCCGCCTTCGGGCCGCGGCCGCTCCTTTCGTTGCTCGACGGGCCGCGCAGCGATGGGCGTGACCTCGCGCGGCGTCATTCGTCGTGCAAAGCGCTGCGCCAGGAGGCGGGCGATCGCTCGGGCCGCGCTCCCGGTCTCGACAATCCTCTGCGCGAGCGCGTGCGTCCGCTCGTCGGGGGTCGACGCGAGCTCTGCGTCACCGGTCAGATCGGAAACGACGATTTCGTCACGCGCGTCGAGGATTACCTCGGCCGTGGGGAGGGGCTCGACCCGCGGCGTGACGCCTGCCCGCCGGAGGAGGAAGGTCGCGCGCGACAGTCCTTGGGGCACCACGAGGACGGTGCTCGTGCCCTTCTTGCCGGCGCGCCCGGTCCGCCCGCTTCGATGGGTGTAGGAGTCGGCATCCGACGGCGGCTCGGCGTGAATGACGCGGGCGATGTCTTGTACGTCGATCCCGCGTGCGGCTACGTCGGTCGCGACCAGGGCGTCCAGATCGCCGCTCTTGAACAGCGCCAGCGCCCGGGTGCGCTCGCGTTGCTCCATCTCGCCCGAGAGCGCGCTCACGAAGAACCCGGCGTCGGCGAGGGCGTTGGCGAGGTCGGCGACGTCGGCCCGGGTTCTCGCAAAGATGAGGGTCTGCGCGCCCGGCCTCGCGAGGAGGAGATTCACGATCGCGTCGGTCCGCTCTTCGGGCCGGACCAGGTGGATCACGTGATCGATGTCGGCGTTCGCCACGCCGAGCGGCGTGCCCTCGATCATGATCGGATCGGTCTGCACCGCGTCGGCGAGAGCGATGACGTCTCGCGGGAACGTCGCCGACACGAGGTGGGTGCGGCGCTCCTCGGGGAGCTGTCCGAAGATCGTCTCGATGTCCTCGCG
>JBGTSH010000615.1:0-2353 GCA_041940405.1 Polyangiaceae bacterium | reverse complement strand
GAAGATCCAGTTCTGCCAAGCGGAGAGGCGCGCAAAGATCTTGGTCTCGAGCGTTTCGGGGCCGCAGAACCTGAGGTTCGCCTCCATCCCGGTGAGCGCGTCGGGCGAGAGGCTGACGCGCTCTTCGATGGCGAGGCGAACCTCATCGTCCCAATCGATCTCGTCGGGAGCGAAGGTGACGAGACCGAGCGAGAGCGCCCTGTCGGCGTCGACGTCGCCCTGCCCTTCGGCGAAGCGCTTCGACAGCTCGGTGACGCGCGCGGGATTGGCGAGGAACCGCGACTCGAGGCGGGTGAGACCGCTCGACATCGGAAGACCGCCAAAGTTCAGCTTCGACAGACCGAGCGTCGCCGGCTCGTCGCCGCCCTTGGCATAGGTGCGGTCGCTCGCGAGAGCGAGCTCGAGGAAGGTGCCGGTGAAGCACGAGCTCGGCTCGGCGATCGCGAAGAGGCTCTTCGCGGTGAGATCGAGGCGCTTGAGCGCGCGCTTCACGAAGAGGAGCGTCTCTTTCGCGAACCAATCCTCGGAAGCAAATTTGGCGAGCGCGTCGTCCCAAGCGCGCACCTTGGCCGCGTCGCCCTCGGTCCGGATGCAGACCAAGCCGACGCCCGGGTGGTTGAAGCGGAGATCGAGGAGCGCGTCGTCGAGCTCGCGGAACGCGCGCAGGTGCCAGCCCTGATCGCCGAGCTTCTTGAGCGCGTCGGCGGAGGTGGGCGCATCGCTATCGGGGCCGCGCACCGTGAGGTCGGCGACGCGAGCCTGCGCGTCCACCTTGAGCGTGACGAATTTGTAATTCGAGAGAACCGCCCCGCCCTCTTCCGAGCGCTTGGGATCGAGCGCGCCGAGCGCGACGCCCGCTCCCTTCTTCTCCGGCGTCTTGTCGGCGAGCGCCTTGGCGCGCGCCGCCACGACCTCATCGAACTTGCTCTTCGGTGCGACCTCATCGACGAGGCCCCACTCTTTCGCGCGCTTGCCGCGAACGCCCTCTGCCAGCGTGGAGAAGACGTCGGCCAGATCGCGGCGCACCTTTCGCTTGTCGACGAGCCGTGTGAGGCCGCCGGTCCCCGGGAGAACGGCGAGGAGCGGCGTCTCCGGGAACGAGACGGCGCTCGATCCGTCGTCGCAAAGAACGATGTCCTCGCACGCGAGGGCGAGCTCGTAGCCACCGCCGGCCGCGACGCCGTTCAGCGCGGCGAGGTAGTGCTGCCCGCTCTCGGCGCACGCCTCTTCGAGCGAGAGGCGCGTCTCGTTCGTGAACTTGCAGAAGTTGACCTTGAAGCCGTGCGTCGAGCTACCGAGCATGTAGATGTTGGCGCCCGCGCAGAAGATGCGGGGCTGCGCGCTGGTGACGACGACGCAGCGCACCTCCGGGTGCTCGAAGCGGAGGCGCTGGACCGCGTCGGCGAGCTCGATGTCGACGCCGAGGTCGTAGCTGTTCTGCTTGAGCGTGTAACCGGGGCGCATCGGCTTCTCTTCGACGATGTCCAGAGCAAGCCGGGCGATCGCCCCGTCGACGTGGAGCTTGAGGTGGACGTAGCGGCTCGGGTGCGTCTCGAACCGCACCGGCACCTGGGCCGTGGAAGCAGCTTCAGCCATGGGTGGGTTTGACCACGCCTCCCGGACGCGGTCAAGCACTATAGTGCTTACCAAACGGAGCGACGTGCATTATATTGCATGCTCGATGGTCGCTCCCAAGCGCGCGCCGCGATCCGACTCGGCGTCCCGCGAAGAAGCGCTGCTTCCTGCGCTTGGTGCCGAGCTGCGTCTCGCTCGGAGTGATGCGTCGATGACGCTGAAGCAGCTGGCGGGAACGAGCGGGCTTTCGGAGCGCTTCCTCTCCGATCTCGAGACCGGCAAGGCCAACGTCTCGATCCTCAAGCTGGCGCAGGTCGCCCGAGCGCTCGGGATCGCCCCTTCGTCCCTCCTCGCGCGCGCCGAGGGCGCCGCCCCGGCGCGAGGCGGCCCGAGCCCCGAGAGCGCGCGCAGGCACATCGCGCTGCTCGGCCTGCGTGGCGCCGGAAAGTCGACCATCGGCGCCAAGGCCGCCGAAGCGCTCGGTATCCCTTTCGTCGAGCTCGACGAGCGCATCGCGGCGCGCGCAGGAATGAGCGCGGGAGAGATGTTCGATCTGCACGGGCCGACCTACTACCGGCGCGCCGAGCGACAAGAGCTCGAGCGCCTCTTGGCCCAGCCGGGCCCGGCCGTGGTGGCGACCGCGGGGAACATCGTCGGCGACAGCGGTACGTTCGAGCTCTTGCTCGGCGCGACGACGACCATATGGCTTCGAGCTTCGGCCGAGGATCACTACGCGCGTGTCGTCGCGCAGGGCGACACGCGACCGATGGCGAACCGC
>JBGTSH010000614.1:0-2356 GCA_041940405.1 Polyangiaceae bacterium | reverse complement strand
CGGCCAGCGCGAGCACCGCGGGCATGTCGAAGACCTCGTAGTCGAGCTTCGCGTCCTTCAGTGCCTGGGCGAGCGCGCTCTCGGCATCGTCCCACTGCTGGTCGGAGCCGATGCGCTTGTCGGGCCGCGTCGCGAGCTTGATGTCGACGCGCTCGAACTTGAACGCGCGGTACACGTCGTAGAGCAGCGACAGGAAGCTCGCGATCTCGCCGTGCATCTGGTCGGGACGGCAGAAGATGTGGGCGTCGTCCTGGCAGAAGCTGCGGACGCGAGCGAGGCCGTGCACGACGCCGCCGCGCTCGTAGCGGTGCAGGCGCCCGAAGTCGGCCATGCGCCACGGCAGCTCGCGGTAGCTCCGCTTGCGCTGCCCGAAGATGAGACAGTGGCTCGGGCAGTTCATCGGCTTCAGGCCGAGGCGCTCGGCCTCGACCAGGTGCTCGATGACGGCGTTGTCACGCTCCTTGTCGGCGTGCTCGTAGCCTTTGTGCTCTTCCTCCACGCCTACGCGTAGCCCCATGCGGACTTGGTCGAGGAGCTCGGCCGTCATCGGCAGGTACATGTTCTCCCGGTAGTTCGGGAGGTGGCCGCTGGTCAGAAAGAGCTTCTTGTCGAAGATCTGCGGCGTGATGACCTCTTCGTAGCCGTACTTCACGTAGAGATCGCGCATGAACGAGACGAGCCGGTTGTAGACGAAGGCGCCCCTCGGCAAGAGGAACGGCATCGCCGGCGCGTACTCGTGGAACATGAAGAGCTCGAGCTCCTTGCCAAGCTTGCGGTGGTCGCGCTCCTTCGCTTCTTCGAGGAGCTTCAGGTGCTCCTCGAGCTCCTTCTGCGTCGAGAAGGAGGTGCCGTAGATGCGCTGGAGCATCGGGTTGCGCTCGTCGCCGCGCCAGTATGCGCCCGCGACGCTCGTCAGCTTCACCGCGCCGATGTACCCGGTGTCCGGGACGTGCGGTCCTTCGCAGAGATCGAGCCACTCGCCTTCCTTGTGGCCGGGCGCGTGACCCCCGTTCGAGCCGTGGCGGTAGAGCGAGATGTCCTCGCCCTCGGGGAGCCGATCGACGTGCTCGCTCTTGTAGCTCTCGCCGAGCTCGTCGAAGAGCTTCTTCGCGTCCGCACGTGAGATCACGTCCCGCACGAAGGGGCGCTTCGCGGCGACGATCTCGCGCATCTTGTCCTCGATCTTGGCGAGGTCCTCGTCGTTGAACGCGCCCTTGGGGCTGTCGAAGTCGTAGTAGAAGCCCGCGTCGGTCGACGGACCGAAGGTGACCTTGGTCCCCGGGAAGAGGCGCTGAACCGCGTCGGCCATGACGTGCGCCGTCGAGTGACGGATCATGGCGAGGCCATCGGGATCGGTCGTCCGGATCGGCTTCGCGTCGTTGGCGGCTTCGGGGGCGATCGGCGTGTGCAGGTCGACGACCTTGGAGCCGATCTTTGCTCCGATGATGGCCTTGTCTTTGGCGAGCTCGGGGAGGAGCTCTTTGAGGGTCTTCTTGGCTTGGGCGGGCATGTAGGCGGGCCAGCACGCCTTAGCCCCCCCTCCGAGGGGGTGCCAGCATGAAATTTGCTCGAAATCGTGGACCAGATGCGCTCGTACCGGCCCGTTGTCACCGGAACGTCACAATTCAGCCATGCAACCCTCGCAGTCGATCCCCAAAGTGCGCCCGTGATCGCCGGAGCGCGTGAGTCGCTGCAAGATCGCCTCAAAGGGCCGGTTGGACCGCCGATCGTGACGGCCGTGGCAAAGGCGCCTGCCGCCCAGCCCGACGTCCAGCCCGCAGTGAAGATGCGGGCCGAGGACCTGACGATCTCGTACAGCGGTCGCGAGGCGATCAAGGGCGTCGGGATCGAGGTTCGCGCCTGCGAGGTGCTCGCCCTCATCGGTCCCAGCGGCTGCGGCAAGAGCACGTTCCTCCGCTCGCTGAACCGGATGAACGACACCATCGACGGCGCGGTGACCAAGGGCCGGGTCGAGCTCGAAGGACAAGACATCTACGCGCCCGAGATCGATCCCGTCATGGTCCGCCGGCGGGTCGGCATGGTCTTTCAGCGCTCGAACCCGTTTCCGAAGAGCATCGCCGAGAACGTCGCCTACGGCCTCCGAATCGCCGGGCTGAAGAACCGCGCCGACATCCAGGCCCGCGTCGAGAAGGCCCTCCGTGAGGCAGCGCTCTGGGACGAGGTGAAGGATCGCCTCGACGACTCGGGTCTCGGCCTCTCGGGCGGCCAGCAGCAGCGCCTCTGCATCGCGCGCGCTCTCGCCGTCGAGCCCGACGTGCTCCTGATGGATGAGCCCGCCAGCGCGCTCGATCCGATCGCCACGGCGAAGCTCGAGGACCTCATCAGCGATCTCAAG
>JBGTSH010000613.1:0-2365 GCA_041940405.1 Polyangiaceae bacterium | reverse complement strand
GCGGCCAGGTCCGTGCACGCTCGGAGCATTGGGCGTGCATCTGATCGACCGTCGTGCCGAAGTGCTCGGGCGTGCCGCCCACCTCGTTCAGGCAGAGGAGCCGCCCATAGCGATAGAAGGCAGTGTCTTCGACCGCCTTCGCCATCACGGGCCCCGTCAACTGTTGGAACCGAAGCGCGATGCGCTCGTAGTCCGGGTGCGGCGGGGGCGACTCGAGGAGGAGCACCTCTTGAAGGAAGCGGAAGACCTCCGCGGGAAGCCCCGGTGCGCGCCGCCTCGCCTCTGCCACCGCAGCCTTCACGTAGCGCTCGTCCTCGGCGTTCCTGGCGCCGCCTTCCCGCACGTAGCTCCTGTAGACCGAGAACGCTGCCAGCGTTTCGGTGAGGGCGCGGGTGATCCCCACGAGGGTGAGATCGCGCCAGCGGCGGTCGCGCGAAGCGGCCCGCTCGAGGGCACGCGCCAGCATGTGAACCTCGCTCGCCATGTCGAACCGGATCACGCGGAGCTTGCTCTCGCGAACGTGCTCGCGGAACGAATGGAGGTCTCCTGTCGCCGTCCGGTACGTGCGGGTCAGCGACTCCTCGGCGGAGCGGTCGACGAGCAGGCCTCGTACCGCAGCAGCGAGCTCGTAGCCGGTCGTCCCGTCGATCGCCCACTCTTGGCGCAGCCGCTCGCCAGGCTCGAGGATCTTCTCGGCGAAGAGCGGGAGCGGCCGTGCGACGTCATCGGGGCCGGCCGGCTCGCGGGTCGGCCTCACGAGCGAAGCGAAGCGCCGCTGCAAGAGATCGAAGTACGACCCCGGATCGTAGAGGCCGTCGGTATGGTCGAGCCGGAGGGCCTGGATGTGGTCGTCTGCCAGGAGGCGGAACAGAAGCGCGTGCGCTGCCTCGAACACGTGCGGCAGCTCCATTCGAATGGCCGCGAGATCGTTGATGTCGAAGAAGCGGCGGTAGTTGATCTCCTCGGTCGCAACGCGCCACGACGCCAAGCGATAGCTCTGCTCGAGGAGCAGGGCGTCCAAGCGGTCGAACGTCGCCGGCTCGCCCGGAACGCCGTTCAGCGCGGTGAGCGCCGCTTCGCGTGCGTCCTTCAGATCGGGCGCGCGTTCGAAGAGCTCGGCCAGCCGTCGCCTGGCCACTTGACGCTCGCGCGCGTGCTCGTAGCGCTCCTCGAGCGACGAGACCTCCTTCGAGGGAAGGTGCATCAGAGACTTGGCGATGCTCGCGAGCTCGTCGCGCGCTTCGTGCGGCGTCGTGTCGGGTGCGGCTCGCAGGATGTCTTCCACCAGCGGCAAGAGCGACTTCGGGCCGAGCGGCAGGCGGCGTTCGAAATAGGCCAGACGGAACTGTCCGTCCTCCCATACGACCCTGAGCTCGCCGCGCTCCAGCGTCTCGCCATAGGGCGAGCCGAGGATCGGAATCAGCACCTTCCCGACGAGCGCCTCCTTCGATGAATGCCAATCGACGTCGAAGTGCTCGGCGAAGCGCGAGCTCGCGCCGCTCTCGAGCAAGTCGAAGAACCATTGGTTCTCGTCGCTGGCGACGCCCATGTGATTGGGGACCCAGTCGACGACCAAGCCCATCCCCAGCTTCCGAAGCTCTCGGGTCAGGGCGAGGAAGTCCTCGAAGCTGCCGAGGTCGGGGTTGAGGCGGCTGTGGTCGACGACGTCGTACCCGTGCTCGCTCCCTCGCTTGGCGGCGAAGATGGGCGACACGTAGAGGTCGGTGATGCCCAGCTCCGCGAGATACCCGGCCGCGTCGCGCGCCGCCAGGAACCCGAAGCTCGGACCGAGCTGCACGCGGTACGTCGCGCCGAGAGCGTGGACCGAGCCGCCGGCGCGAAGGACGCGCGCCGGCGCGCGGAAGAGCTTGAGCGAGCGCCCGATGAGGCGTGTCTTGTCCCCGCCGTTCTTGCTCTCGCGCGCGGCGTCGTCTGCGGTGTCCACCAACAGGCGCCATGCCGAGTCGCTCGGGCTCCGTTCGGGAAGCGCGAATTCGACCCCATCCGGTCCCGCGTTGATGATGACGAGGAGGTCATCGTCCACGATGGGGCGGCCATCCTCCGAGTACTCTTCGATCGCGCGGCCCGCGAGGAGCATCGCGAACGCACGGTTCTCGGGCTGGCTCCAGTCGGCGGGCGTCATGCGGGAGCCGTCCGGGCGCAGCCACTGAATGTCCAAGAGGTCGCCGTCGCGTACCGGGCGTCCTTGGAAGAAGCGCGAACGGTGCAGCGCCGGGTGCTCCTTGCGGAGGTGTGCGAGCTTCTTGGTGAACGCGAGCAGCGCGCGGCTCGCCGGATCGAGGTCCCAATGGACCCACGTGGTCTCGCTGTCCTGACAGTACGCGTTGTTGTTGCCGCGCTGGGT
>JBGTSH010000612.1:0-2367 GCA_041940405.1 Polyangiaceae bacterium | reverse complement strand
AAGTACTCTACAGGTTTTGCTGCAAACCCCGCGGGTACGCAGTACTGGTTGTACTCGAGCATTCGCACGAGGCGCTCCTTCGACGCTTCGCTCATGAGGGCGCCGAGCGGGTTGTCGAATGTCGGCATGCAGAGGACCGCGGCGATGCTCGCCTGCGACAAGGCGCGCTCGAGCGCGTCGAGATCCAATCCGGTGCGCTCGTACGAGGGGATCTCGAGCGCGCGCAGGTTCAGCTCTTCGACGAGCTGGAGCATGCCGAAGTACGTCGGGGTGGCGACGACGACCGTGTCGCCCGGCTTGGTCGTGGCTCGCAGCGCGAGGTGCATCGCCTCCATCGCGCCCACCGTCGTGACGAACTCGTCATCGGAGAGCGAGAGGCCCCACGACAGCGATCGACGCGACAGCTGCCTGCGCAGCGACGGCAGGCCGGGCGGCAGATCGTAGCCGGCGCCGACCGTGCCGAGCTCTCGCGCGACCGACGCCAGGGTTCGATTCAGCGCGCGGATGGGAAGGAGCTCCGGATCGACGACGCCGCCGCCGAGCGGGACGACCGACGGATCGCGCATCGACTCGAGCAGCGCGGTTACGCTCGCCGAGACGCTCACCCGCTGAGGCGAGAGCGAGAGTCGCGGCCTCGCCGGCGAGCGCGGTGCCGCCGGGCGCTCGAGCCGCCGGACGAAGTGGCCCGACTTTGCGCGGGGCTCGACCAAGCCGTCGCCTTCGAGCTTTCTGTAGGCGGCGAGCACGGTCGCGACGCTCACCGTTCGGTCGCGGCACAGCTTGCGAACCGAAGGGAGCCGGTCACCCGGCCGAAGCGCTCCACGGGCTATCAAGCCCGCGATATCAGCTGCGACCCGCTCATAAAGAAGAGCCTCGCCATCGGACATTCGACCCTCCGTGCTGGCCGCAGAATGTAACGTACGGCGTGGCGAACGAGGAGCACAGAGCATGGGGGCAGATGCGGTACAGAGCAAGTCTGTGCCTGTCGGAACCCCGCAATCTGTACTGGTTGCGACCGCGGCCCACCCCTGGCAGGCTGCGCCGGTCTCGAATGTCCCGACCCGCCGCCCTCGCACCTCTTCTTCTCGTCGCCCTCGCGATGGGTTGCACCACCGTCACGAGCGGCCCGTCCTGGACGGGGGGAACGCTCGCCGACTTCGCGCCGGCGCGGTTCGCCAAGGAAGAGGCCGAGCTCCAGCGGCAGGCCCAGGAGATCATCAACGAGCCGAAGAGCATCGGCGCGAAGCACATCCTTGTCATGCACAAGGACTCGGAGCGCAAGCCTCCGAACGTGACCCGGACACGTGAAGAGGCGAAGGCGCGCGCAGAAGAGGTGCTCAAGCTCTTGCGAGGCGGCGCCAAGTTCGACGAGCTCGTCCTCAAGTACAGCGACGAGCCCGGGGTCGACGAGTCATTCGGCAGCGTCGGCGTCTTCGAGAAGAAGGTGATGGTCAAGGCGTTCGCCGACACCGCCTTCAAGCTCAAGGTCGGCGAGATCAGCGACATCGTCGAGACGCCGTTCGGATTTCACATCATCGAGCGAACCCAGTAGCCGCTACGGCAGCGCGTCCTGCGCTTCGCGCATCGCCTTCTCGAGCTCTGCGGGATCGGTCAGGCCGACGAACTTTTTCTTGCCGATGAACAGCATCGGCAAGCCGTCGCCTCCGGCGGCCTCGAACGCGTCCCTGTCGGCCTGGATCCGATCGTCGGTCGAGCTCGCGCCCAGGCACGCCTTGAAGTCCTCGGTCGCGAGACCGACTTCCTGCGCCAAGTCGAGGATCGTGCGATCGGCGGTGTCGCTCGCGCGCATCAACCCTTCATGCATCGCCTCCAGCTTTCCTTGGGCCTCGGCGCAAACGGCGGCCCGAGCAGCGCGCCGGGCGCCCGGGTGCTTCTCGAGCGGGACGTGCTTCACGACGAAGCGCACCGCCCCCGCGTTCGACGAGAGCAGGTCGGCGAGAGAGTCAGCTTGCTGACGGCAGAAGGTGCAGCGGTAGTCGACGAACTCGACCACCGTCACACGGCCGGGTCCGGTCTTCGCTTCTTCGGCCGCGATCGGTTCGGGCGTGGCGGCGCCGCAACCCGTGAGCGCGACTGCTGTGGCGGTAGCCCACACCAGCATGACGCCTGTCCTCGATCTTCGCATCGCCACTAGCCTCTAAGGGCGCGGGAGTTTAACGTGTCTGGCCCCGTGGAGCGACGATTCCAGATGGTGACCGGCTTCGAGCCGCGTGGCGATCAACCACGCGCCATCGCCGAGCTCACCGAGGGCCTCGAGCGCGGGGTCCCCTTCCAAACACTCCTTGGGGTGACCGGAAGCGGCAAGACGTTCACGGCGGCGAAGGTGATCGAGCACATCGCGCTGAC
>JBGTSH010000611.1:0-2380 GCA_041940405.1 Polyangiaceae bacterium | reverse complement strand
TGATTCATCGCAACGCGAGGGCGCAGAGCAAGATCATCGACGACATCCTCGACGTCTCGCGCATCATCACCGGAAAGCTGCGGCTCGACCTCAAGCCGACCGATCCGAGCGCCATCGTCCTCGAGGCGATGGAGGTCGTTCGGCCTTCGGCGGCAGCCAAGGACATCACGCTCTCGTTCGAGAGCGTGAGCGCCGTCCCGGTCGTGTTCGCCGACCCCGAGCGGCTGCAGCAGGTCGTCTGGAATCTTCTCTCCAACGCCTTGAAGTTCACCGAGCCGGGGGGCTCGGTCTCGATCGGATTGTGGCGCGAAGCGCGCTCGTTGGTGCTCGCGGTGACCGACACCGGAAGGGGCATCGACCTCGAGTTTCTCCCGTACGTGTTCGATCGGTTCAAGCAGGCGGACAGCTCGACGACGCGGCGAGCCGGTGGGTTGGGGCTCGGCCTGGCAATCGTCCGGCACATCGTCGAGCTCCACGGCGGTCAGGTGAGCGTGGACAGCAAGGGCCCCGGCAAGGGCGCAACCTTCACCGTGAGCATCCCGATCTCGGCGACCCGACCCACGCCCGCCGAGATCATTCGCCCGCCGGTCACGCCCAGCGCGCCCCGACCAGTCGCTTCGGAGCCGGCGCTCGAAGGAAAGCGCGTGCTGGTGGTCGAGGACGACGATGACGGACGGGCCGTCCTGGTCCGCATCCTGGAAGAGAGCCGCGCTCGTGTCTCGCAGGCCGCGAACGTCGAGCAGGCGATGAAGCTCGTCGAGAACGCACCGCCGGATCTGATCGCGTCGGACATCGGTCTGCCGGACGAAGACGGCTACGCCTTCATTCGGAAGCTGCGCGCGCTCCCCGCCGATCGCGGGGGCAACACGCCGGCCGTCGCGCTCACGGCCTACGCAAGAGCCGAGGACCGCAGCCAGGCAATGGCCGCGGGCTTCGATTCGCACCTCGCCAAGCCCGTCGATCCGACGGAGCTCATCGCGGTCCTCTCGAGCCTCTCGCGACCCACGGCAGGCTGAGGCGCGCTATCCGTCGGCGTTGGGCGGGGCCGAGGCCGTCGCAGTGTGCACCACCGGAGGCGCCGGATGCGCCGGGCCGTGGGGTCCGTACCAGACAGGAGGCCGCATCACCGATCGAGTCCACCAGCCGAAGCGGCGGCCGATCTTGCGGATCCCGAAGAAGAACCCGAGGCCGATGCCGAGGAAGAGCAGGAGCGTCGGTCCCGCCGTAGCGAAGAAGACGACGACGCCGACGGCCGCCTCGCCGGCGAGCGTCAGGCCGCGGCTGCCGGCGTTCGAGATGCGATCGGCTGCCGTCTTCGGCGCAGCGTCGCCGTCTCGAACGATCTGGAGCTTGACGGTCGCGAGCCGGATTTGTCCTTCGAGGACTTCGTGCTGCGCGTCGAGGCGTTCGATGGTGTCGCGGATCTCGGCGAGCGCCTTCTCGGCCGCGATGACGTCCGATAGCGTGCCGGTCCGATCCGACAAGAGATCCAAGAGGCGCTTCTCTTGCGCGCGAGCGTTGCGGAGGCGCGCCGAGAGGTCGGCGCGCTGCTCGGTGACATCCTCGGCCTTCTCGCTGTCGGAGAGGATCGTGCCGTGCGCCGAGAGACCGGCGCGGAACTCTTCGAGGCGCTCGGCGGGGATGCGCAGCTCGAGCGAGGCGCTGCGAACGTCGTCGCCGCCCGAGACGCGGGCGTCGCTCACGAAGCCTCCGAAATCATTCGCAGCCTGCCGCAGGAGGGCCGCGGTCTTGGCGACGTCCGATGTGCGCAGGGTCGTCTCCGTGGTGATGCGGAGGGCGCGGTCGGCGGCCGGGGCTCGCGGCTCGCCGGTGGCGGGCTTTCCGGGGGCGAGAGCGGGTGCCTCGGCCGGGGGGGACGCCGGCGCCCCCTCATCCTTGGAACAGGCCGGAAGGAGGGCCAAAACCACCGCGAGACACAGCGAAACCCTGGACATGCCGGGACAACGCTCGGGCGAGCAATTTTCTTACGCCCTTCCGCGGTATGGTCTCGCCGCGATGACTACACGCTCCGACCTGTTCAAGTCGCTCGGCCTCGACGACCTGACCTCCGGCCGCCCCGTCTCGGGCGTCTCGGGCGGGACCCCGGCACACGGCAGCGCGCTGACGTCCGAGAACCCGGCGAACGGCGAGACACTCGGGACGGTGCTCGCCGGCACGGTGGAAGATTACGACGCTGTCATGCAATCGGCGCTCCGCCGGTTCGCCGAGTGGCGGGTGCGCCCTGCCCCGCGACGCGGCGAGCTGGTGCGCCGCCTCGGCGAGCTCCTCCGCGAGAACAAGGATGCCCTCGGCGAGCTCGTCTCGCTCGAGGTAGGCAAGATCAAGAGCGAGGGCCTAGGCGAGGTCCAGGAGATGATCG
>JBGTSH010000610.1:0-2401 GCA_041940405.1 Polyangiaceae bacterium | reverse complement strand
GTTCAAGAAGCTCCAGCGCAAGTCGCGCAAGGAAGCCAAGGAAGATCGTAAGCGGGACCGCCAGGAATCTGCCAAGGAGAAGGGGCCCGACGACGACATCGACTGGAGCCAGGCCGTCGGCGTCGATCCGCCCCCCGGTTGGGTCGATCCGAACGCCGAGCCCGAGGACGGTGCCGACGACGGATCCTCGAGTACGTCGAGACCAGCCGACCCCAGCTCGACGCCACGCGCCGAACCCGGCCTCCCGGTCTGAGCGAGATGGTCTGCCTCGAGCGCGTGCGCGACTACCTCGTGCAGGAGCACGGCCGTCGCACTCGGACCGAGCAGGACGGGCACCCAGGCACCGTCGACGTTCGCGGCGTCGCGCGAGCGCAGGAGGTTGGTGACCCGGCGAGCTACGGATGCCACCGTCTCCTCCCCGAGATCGAGTAGCAGGCTGCCCCAGCGCAAACGCTCACCCACCAGGTCGAGCGAGTAGTAGAGCTCCGGCTGCGGTTCACCGACGAACACTGCGCTGACCGTCTGCGACACCTTCTCCAGCAGGGGAATGAAGTCCCGCAGGCTCGAGATCTTCTTCTCGAACATCAGGATGAAGCAATCCTCGAGGATCGCCTTCATCGAGGAGGGATCGGTCACGAAGTACGGCGAGATGTACCCCTTGTCGAACTGCATGCCCTCCGTCAGTTCGAGCGTCGTCGCATTCGACTTCCCTTCCTCGACGGTGATCACGCCGTCACGGCCGACCTTCTCCATCGCGTCGGCGATGAGGGCTCCGATCTCCTTGTCGTTGTTGGCGGAGATTGCGCCGACATGCTCGATCTCCTTCTTGTCGGAGACCGGCCGGGCGAAGCCTTCGAGGTGCTCGATGGCCGCGTCGACCGCCTTCTCGATGCCGCGGCGGACGATCGCCGGATTGGCGCCGAGCGTGATGCTCCGCAGCCCTTCCTCGTAGATCGCCCGGGCCAGCACCGTGGCCGTCGTGGTGCCGTCGCCGGCGAGGTCGCTGGTCTTGGTGGCGACCTCGTTGACGAGCTTGGCCCCCATGTGCTCGTACGGATCCTCGAGCTCGATCTCCTTGCTCACCGTCACGCCGTCCTTGGTGACGACGGGGTTGCCGAAGCTCTTCTCGATGATCACGTTGCGGCCGGTGGGGCCGAGCGTGCTGGCGACGGTATCGGCCAGCGTACGGATGCCGCGCTGCAGCTTGAGGCGGGCGCGGTCGTCGAACAGAAGTTGTTTGGCCATGAGTGGTCTATGGTTGATGGTTGATGGTCGATGGAGCGTTTAGCGACGCATCAACGATGCGTCGCTAAAACGTTGCGACTAGTCGGCGATCTTCGCCAGGATGTCGCTCTCGCGGAGGATCTTCACGTCCTCGCCGTCGATCTCGATGTCGGTGCCGCCGTACTTGCCGAACAGCACTTCGTCCCCGACCTTCACGGAAACGGCGCTGCGCTCGCCGCTGTCGAGCAGCCGGCCCGGGCCGACGGCCACGACCTTCCCGCGCTGCTGGCGCTCCTTCGCCGTGTCCGGCAGCACGATGCCGCCCGCCGTCATCTCTTCGGCCTCCAGCGGCTGAACCACGACACGGTCATCGAGGGGGTTGAGCTTCACTGCCATGGAATGCTTGCTCCGGATTATTGCTGTTGTCTGATGTTGGTTGGATCAACGCGGCGGGACCGCGTGTGAAATACTGCTGTTTGTCGATTTGTCATTGGTCAACGATCAATTCACATTGGCCAATGGCACAGGACCATTGACGATTGACCAATTCCTGCCGCCTAGAAATCCATGCCTCCCATGCCGCCCATACCCGGCATGCCGCCCATTCCACCCATGCCGCCGCCCATTCCGCCCATCCCGTGGTCATGGTGATGGTCGTGGTGGTCGTCCTCTTCCTTCTTCGGTTCGTCGACCACGATCGAGTCGGTCGTCATCAGCAGGCTGGCGACGCTCGCCGCGTTCTGCAGGGCCGAGCGGACCACCTTCGTCGGGTCCACCACCCCCATCTGGAACATGTCGCCGTACTCTTCGTTCAGCGCGTCGTAGCCGTAGTTCTTGTCGTTCGACTTGCGGACGTTGTTGGCGACGACCGAACCGTCGAGACCGGCGTTCTCCGCGATCTTGCGGATCGGCATCTCGCAGACCTTGGCGACCAACTGCACGCCGAGACCTTCGTCACCGGCGACATCGGACTTCTGCAATGCCTTGGCACTGCGGAGCAGCGCGGTGCCGCCGCCCGGAACGACCCCCTCCTCGATCGCCGCCCGCGTCGCAGCGAGTGCATCCTCGATCAGGTCCTTCCGCTCCTTCATCTCGGTCTCGGTCGCGGCTCCAACGTTGATCTGCGCCACGCCGCCGGCCAGCTTCGCCAGCCGCTCCTGCAGCTTCTCGCGGTCGT
>JBGTSH010000609.1:0-2412 GCA_041940405.1 Polyangiaceae bacterium | reverse complement strand
TGCTGGGCTTCGGTGGACGGGTAGCTTACGGCTGTGCCCGCCGCCGCAGCGCGGCGAGCGCGGCGCCGGCCAGCAGCAGCGCAAGCGCCGCCGCTCCGAGGCCGCCGAGAGCGGATCGACGATGATCTCGCGGAGCAGGATCTGGAGCGAGTCGCCTTCGGCTTCGCGCCAGTACGACCTTCCGGTGAGGAGGTAGAACGCGATGAGGCCGAGCGCCCACACGTCCGTCGCAGGGCAGATGCGGCCTTTGCGATCGGTCTGCTCGGGCGACATGTAGAGCGGCGAGCCGAGCGGCTGCGTACCCGTCTTCTGCATGCCGTCGGCGACGAGCTTGGCGATCCCGAAGTCGAGGATCTTGGCGGTGAAGGGCGCCTCACGACGCTTCGAGACGCAGAGGAAGACGTTCTCGGGCTTGAGGTCGCGGTGCACGAGCCCCGTCCGGTGCGCTTGCTCGAGCGCGTGACCAATCTGCTCGAGCACCTCGGCGACGTCGGCCACGGGAAGCGGACCGGTCCGTGCGACGGCGTCGGCCAGCTCTTCGCCGCGGAGCAGCTCCATCACGATGTACGGAGCGCCCGTCTCCTGGTCGACGCCCGCGGTCACCGTCTCGACGACGTGATCGCTCTCGATGTTCGCGGCGGCTCGCGCCTCACGCACGAAGCGCTCGCGCACCTCGGGGTTGTGCACGAGCTCCGGAGCCATCAGCTTGAGCGCGCGCTGCTTGCCGGTCGAGAGCTGATCGACCACGTACACCGCACCCATCCCACCTGCGCGGAGCGGTCGGACGATGCGAAAGTCACGCGCGAAGGTGGCGCCGGGGCCGAGGTTCTGCGGGAGGCTCACGGTGATCTCTTCTATCGTTCAATCAGGGGCGGCGTTTCGGGCGTTCGCGTGAGAGCGTATCTACAGGCGCCGAGGTTGTCCCATCGACCCCACCGATACGACCCATAGACGCCGCCGGAGCGCCCGCCTACATCGGCCCCATGTCGAGCAAAGCTCGCCCCGTTCGTGCGCCGCGCGGTACGGAGCTGTCGTGCAAGGGCTGGATCCAGGAAGCCGCGCTCCGGATGCTCCACAACAACCTCGACGCCGAGGTCGCCGAGAGGCCCGATGACCTCGTCGTCTACGGAGGCACGGGCAAGGCCGCCCGGAGCTGGGAGGCGTTCGACGTGATCGTGCGCGAGCTCCGCTCGCTCGACAACGACGAGACGCTGCTCATCCAATCGGGCAAGGCCGTCGGACGCTTTCGCACGCACGAAGACGCGCCCCGGGTCCTGCTCGCGAACTCCAACCTCGTCGGGCGGTGGGCGAACTGGGACGAGTTCCGCCGCCTCGAGGCCCTCGGCCTCACGATGTACGGTCAAATGACAGCCGGGTCATGGATCTACATCGGCACCCAAGGCATCGTGCAGGGGACGTTCGAGACCTTCGTCGCCGCGCGCAAGGCGTGGGAGGCGCGCCAGAAGGAGCCGGGCGGCGGTTGGGTGCTCACCGCGGGCCTCGGCGGGATGGGCGGCGCGCAGCCGCTCGCGGCGGTGATGGCCGGCCTCGGTTGTCTGGCCATCGAGATCGATCCCGAGCGCATCGAGAAGCGCCTGAAGACGCGTTACCTCGACGAGCGGATCGACGACCTCGACCGCGCCATCGACGTCGTGCAGAAGTCGTCCAAGGAGGGCAAGCCGCGGAGCATCGCCGTCTGCGCGAACGCAGCCGACGTCTATCCCGAGCTCGTCCGCCGCGGGATTGTCCCGCCGCTGGTCACCGAGCAGACCGCCGCCCACGATCCGCTCGTCGGCTACATCCCCAAGGGGCTCGATCTCGCGGCCGCCGCCGAGCTGCGTAAGAAGGACCCGGCCGGCTACGTCGAGCGCGCCAAGCAGGGCATGCGGCTCGAGGTCGAGGCGATGCTCGCGATGCAGCGCGCCGGCAGCGAAGTCTTCGACTACGGCAACAACATCCGAACCTGCGCGCAGGAAGCGGGCGAGGCGCGCGCCTTCGACATCCCCGGCTTCGTGCCTGCCTACATCCGTGAGCTCTTCTGCGAAGGCAAGGGACCCTTCCGCTGGGTCGCGCTATCGGGCGATCCCGAAGACATCGCGGCGACCGATCGCGCCGTCCTGGCAGAGGTCCCGAACGATCCCGATCTCGCACGGTGGATCGAGCTCGCACGCGAGAAGATCGCCTTCCAGGGCTTGCGGGCAAGTACCCAGAGGATTGACCTGGACAACGGCTCCGTCTGGTACCGTGTCAACGTTGGCCCTTTTACATCCAGAAGCCAGATGAATTCTGCTATCGACAAACTGGTTTCCCTGAATATCCAGCCACTGGTCCGGAAGATCCCCAAGGAAGGCTGATCTTTCGGGCCTGGTGCGAACACCTTGAATTCGCACCAGAAGCCTCCATAACAACGGG
>JBGTSH010000608.1:0-2416 GCA_041940405.1 Polyangiaceae bacterium | reverse complement strand
CCCGATGCGCAATATCCGGCGTAAGGAGTTGGCGAGCCTGGCGAACCTGTCTTAGGCTTTTCGGTGACCGTGCGTCGTGGGTCTTGACCCTCACCCTCCCCGCTTTTCAAGTGCGCGTGTCGAAAACCTGATCTTTCGAGGAGAGGTGAGAACCATGCTACGTGCAACCTTGGTCCTGGCGGTCGCCCTGGTCGTCCTTCCGGGCACGACTCGCGCGGCCCCCGACGTCGACGGTGCGATCGATTCGCTGATCGCGACGTTCTTCGATCCGGCCGGTGGCGTGAATTCCGAGCACTCAATCCAGGTATTGCAGCAGTGGATGCGCGAAGGATGTGCGTTGTAAACAGCGATGAAGATTAAAAAGATTTTCGTCTATCAAAAGGATCTGCCACTTTCCGAACCCTATTGGTTGTCCGGTGGACGGCTGAAATTCGAGATGCTGGACGCCACCTTCGTGAAAATAGAAACCGATAGTGGCCATATCGGCTGGGGCGAGTGCGAGGCCTCGCCCTTGCCGTCGATCGGCTGGCCGAGCGAGTTCACCACGCGGCCGAGCAGGGCCTCGCCCACCGGCACCTCGAGGATGCGCCCGGTGCAGCGCACCTTGTCGCCCTCGGTGATGTGCTCGTACTGACCGAGAATGACGGAGCCGACCGAATCCTGCTCGAGGTTGAGCGCAAGGCCGTAGACCCCGCCCGGGAATTCGATCATCTCACCCTGCATGGCGTCGCTGAGGCCATGGATGCGGGCGATACCGTCGGTCAGGCTGACGACCGTGCCCTCGGTACGGGCCTCGGTGTCGAGCTTGATGCCTTCGATCTTCTTTTTGATCAGTTCGCTGATCTCGGTTGCGCTGATGCTCATGGCATTCCCCTGCGACTTGATTCTGTGTTCATGTGGTTACGGGCCCCGGACTCAGGCGATCTGCTGTGCCAGCGCATCGAGACGCCCGCGCAGCGAGAGATCGATGACCGAATCGCCGATCTTGATCACGGCGCCGCCGATGAGCGCAGAGTCGACACGCGACTCGACGCGGCAGTTCCGCCCCAGCCGCGCTCGCACGGCGGCGTCGATCTTCTGCTGCTCGGCATCGCTGAGCGCGTAGGCGGCGGTGACTTCGACGTTGACCACGCCGGCAGCCTCGGCCTTGCGGCGCTCGAAGAGCTCTGCGATCTGCGGTGCGAGCTCGAGACGTTCGGCCTCGATCAGCGCACGCACGAAATTGCGTCCGGCATCGTTGAGGCGGTCACCGAGCACGTCGTCGAGCAGGCCCAGGAGCTGTTCGTCGGTCACCTGCGGGTGGCCGATATAGCCTTCGAGGGCGGCGTCGCTCACGGTCAGGGCGAGCGCTCCGAGCATCTCCGACCAGGCGTCGACCTGGTCGTGCTCGGCGGCGAAATCGAAAGCGGCAGCGGCGTACGGCCGGGCGATCGTCAGTTTCTCCTGCATGACGGGCGCCTAGAGGCTCGCGGCGAGCTTGTCGAGAACGTCGCGATGGGCGTTCTCGTCGACCTCGCGCAGCAGGATCTGCTCGGTGCCGGCAAGCGCCAACCGCGCGACTTCCCCGCGCAGCTGCTCTCGTGCCTGGTTGCGATGCTGCTCGATCTCGGCCTCGGCCGCGGTCTTGATGCGCTCGGCTTCCTCGCGCGCGGCGGACTTGGCTGCCTCGACGATTTCATCGGCACGTTTCTGCGCCTGGTTGATGAAATCCTGTGCCTTGTCCTTGCCTTCGCGCATGACCTCGCCGGCGCGCTGTTCGGCAAGCTCGAGCTCGTGCTTGCCGCGCTCGGCGGCCGCCAGGCCGTCGGCGATGCGTGACTCGCGTTCCTCGAGCGCCTTGAGCACCGGAGGCCATACGTACTTGAGACAGAACCACACGAAGATCGCGAACGATATCGCCTGGCCTATCAGTGTCAGGTTCATGTTCATGGCGTCTGGCCCAGTTCGTTACCGCTGTTAACCGCCCTGCCCGAGGAAGGGGTTGGCGAACATCAGCAGTGCCGCGAACGCGATGGCGATAATCGGCACGGCGTCGGTCAGACCGAGCATGAGGAACATGCGGGCCTGCAGCATCGGCACCAGTTCGGGCTGGCGGGCGGCGCCCTCGAGGAACTTGCTACCCAGGATACCGATGCCGACACCGGCGCCGAGCGCCCCCAGACCGATCATGATGCCGGCTGCGAGGGCGGAAAAGGCAACAATGGATTCCATAACGGTTACTCCTCTGATTAATTCGTAGAAGGCTAGTCGTGCGACTCGTGCGCCTGTCCCAGGTACACGATCGTCAGCATCATGAAAATGTAGGCCTGTAGGGTGATGACTAGGATGTGGAAGATGGCCCACGGCACGGACAGCAGCCACTGCAGATAGAACGGCGTCAGCGCGGCGATGAGCACGAAGACGAGCTCGCCGGCGA
>JBGTSH010000607.1:0-2424 GCA_041940405.1 Polyangiaceae bacterium | reverse complement strand
CAGCGCGTCGCGATCGCGCGTGCGCTGGTCACCAACCCGCCGCTCCTCCTCGCCGACGAGCCGACGGGCAACCTCGACACACGCACCAGCCTCGAGGTGCTCGACCTCTTGCAGAAGCTCAACGAGACAGGCATCACGATCGTCCTCGTCACGCACGAGCACGACATCGCCGCGTGCGCCAACCGCGTCGTCACGATGCGTGACGGCCGGGTCAAATCCGACGTCGTGGCCGAGAGTCCGACACGCGCAGCCGAGTTGCTGGCCGCGATGCCCCCGGTCGAAGCATGAGAGCGCTCCTCGCGGCCATTCGCCTCTCCCTTCGCGCCATCGGCCGCGCCAAGGTGCGGGCGTCGCTGACGATCCTCGGCATCCTGATCGGCGTCGCAGCCGTCGTCGTCGTCGTCGCGCTGGGTAACGCCGTGCGGGATCAGGTCATCGGCCAGATCAACTCGCTGGGCGCGAACATCATCTTCGTCTTTCCCCAAGACACCAGGAGCTCCGGCGCTCGCACGCAGCCGCGGGCGCGCCTGACCGAGGATGACGCGACCGCGATCCTACGCGAGGCGACGAGCGTCTCCGCGGTCTCGGTCCACAGCTCGGCGACCGCGCAGCTCGTAGCGGGCGACCGCAATTTTTCGACCCAGGTCATGGGCGTCGGCGAGAACTACCTCCAGATCAAGGGGTTCACGCTCTCCGAGGGCTCGATGTTCTCGCCCACCGACTTTCGGACCAAGGCGAAGGTCATCATCCTGGGCGAGACGGTGAAGAGGGAGCTCTTCGGCGCGTCGACCGACGTCATCGGCGAGTACGTGCGAATCGGCAAGTATCCCTTCCGCGTCGTCGGCCTGCTCGCCGAGAAGGGCCAATCGCCCTTCGGCGAAGATCAAGACAATCGCGTCATCATGCCGATCGGCGCGTTCCGGGCTCGCGTCGTCCGCTCGCCGCCCGGTCGCGTCCAGATGCTCCTCGTCCAGTCCTCCGACGATCAGACGGTGGACCGCGCGACCGCGCAGATCGAGGGCATCCTGCGGCAGCGCCACAAGATCGCGCCCGAAGATCCGCCGGACTTCGGCATCCGGACCCAGGCCGAGATCCGAAAGAGCAACGAAGAGACCTTCGCGACGTTGACCGCACTGTTGTCCTCGGTCGCGGCGATCTCGCTGCTCGTCGGCGGCATCGGGGTCATGAACGTGATGCTCGTCAGCGTCACCGAGCGAACGCGTGAGATCGGCATCCGGATGGCGATCGGCGCTCGCCAGGGGGACATCCTCGTGCAGTTCTTGATCGAGGCGATCGTGCTCTGCCTCGTCGGCGGCATCCTCGGCCTCGCCCTCGGCCTCGGAAGCATCGCGCTCCTCGCGCGATCGCTCGGGTGGCCGTTTGCGATCCCCGCCTCTGCCGTCATCGCGTCGCTCGCGACGAGCGCGTTCGTCGGAATCGTCTTCGGGTTCCTCCCGGCGCGCCGCGCCTCGAACCTCGATCCCATCGACGCCCTCCGGTACGAGTGATGGGCTTCCTGACCGTCATCCTCCGGATCTTCGCGTCGCTCTCGCTCGGGCTGCGCTCGGTGGCTCGCAACAAGCTCCGCGCCGGTCTGACGACGCTCGGCATCACCATCGGCATCGCGGCCGTCGTCACGGTGACCTCTCTTGCCCAGTCGGCACGCACCGCGGTCGCGGCGCAGGTCAGCGCGCTCGGCAACAACGCGCTCATGGTGCAGCCGATGTCGTCCCGCGCCTCGGGCGCCAGAGACGGCACCGGCTCGCGCCTCAGCGAGCTCGACGGCAAGGCGTTGGTCCGCGACTCGACCAGCATCGCGGCGTGCGCACCTTTCTTGCGCTCGGGCGGCGTCGCCGTCTTCGAGGGCGAGAACGCGCAGACATCGATCATCGGAACGCGGCTCGATTACCTCTCGATCCGCAATTGGAAGATCGGCTCCGGCGAGCCCTGGACCCAGGCGGCCGAAGCCCTGGGCGAGAAGGTGGTGCTGATCGGCTCCGAGACCGCGCGCCAGCTCTTCGGCACGATCGATCCCGTCGGCCAGGAGATCCGCATCGGGCGCTTCTATTTCGAAGTCGTCGGCGTGCTCGAAGAGAAGGGCCAGTCACCGTTCGGTCAGAGCCAAGACGAGATCGTGGTGATGCCGATCACGACCATGCGAGGCTCGGTCGTGCGCTCCCGCCCCGGCGAGGTGCACGGCCTCCTCCTCAGCGCGACGACCGCCGAGACCACCAGCCGCGCCAAGACCCAGGCCGAGCAGATCCTCCGCGATCGTCACCGGATTCAAGAAGGCCAAGACGACGACTTCAAGGTCCACAGCCAGGCCGAGTTCCAGAAGCTGCAAGAGACCATCTTCGGCACGCTCACGCTGCTCCTCGTCGGCGTCGCGGCGATCTCGCTCGTCGTCGGCGGAATCGGCGTCAT
>JBGTSH010000606.1:0-2457 GCA_041940405.1 Polyangiaceae bacterium | reverse complement strand
CCTCGCGACGCTGTGCATCGGCGGCGGCGAGGGCCTCGCGCTCGTCGTCGAGCGCTGAGAGAAGAATGGCGATCGGCCCGTCGCTGGTTCGCGAGGGCGTCTCTCGTCTGGCAGCCGAGACGCCCACGCTCCCGCCGGCGACCCACACCAACAGCTACGCGCTCGGCACCCGCGAGGTGATCCTCGTCGAGCCGGCGACGCCATATGAAGCCGAGCGGGCGGCCTGGATCGCCTGGGCGCGCGACCTCGAAGCGTCGGGGCGCACGATCGTCGCGATCTTTGCGACGCATCACCACCCGGATCACGTCGGCGGCGCGGCGTTCTTCGCTTCGGAGCTGAGCGTTCCGATCTGGGCGCACGAGAAGACGGCGGCGAGGCTCGCCACGGTGAAGGTCGATCGCCACCTCGCGGACGGCGAAGAGCTCGTGCTCGAAGGTCCGGCGCCGCAACGGTGGCAGGTGCTTCACACGCCGGGGCACGCGCCCGGCCACCTCTGCCTCTTCGAGCACCAGCGCGGCGTCGTCATCGTCGGCGACATGGTGGCGAGCGTCGGCACGATCCTGATCGAGCCGACCGAAGGCGACATGATCGAATACCTCGCGCAGCTCTCGCGCTTGGAGAAGCTCGACGCAAAGGTCGCGCTCCCCGCGCACGGCGATCCGATCGAAGACCCCTCACGGCTCTTTCGCGCGTACCGCGCCCATCGGCTCATGCGCGAAGAGCGCGTCGTGATGGCGATGGGCGAAGGCGGTGGCACCCTCGACGAGCTCGTCCCCCGGGCCTACGCCGACGTCGGCCCGGAGCTCTATCCGATCGCCAGGCTCAGCCTCGAGGCGCACCTCGTGAAGCTCGAGCGCGACGGCAGGGTGCGGCGAGCCGGCGATCGTTTTACGGTCGCGACGTCCTGAGATCGATCACGTTCCGGTGGCCGCCCCGATCGCCCGGGCCGGGGCGTCGACCGTCGCTGAGTAGCCGTAGACGTGCGTGGAAAAGTGCCGAGACCTGTGCATCTCGCACCAGAGCTGCTTGCCCGCGCTGTCGCGCCGCTCCTTCGCGCAGGCGTCGCAGAGCGGCTCGATCTCGGGCACCTTCCACTCGGCGTTGTGATTCTTGTCGCGAACCGTCAAGACGGGGCAACCGGCGAGGCGCACGACGCGCTCGGCGACGGACCCGAGCAGGATGCGCTTGAGCCCGCGGCGCCCGTGCGTGCCGACGACGATCATGTCTGCATCGAGGCTCGCAGCCAGCCAAACGACCTCGTCCGCCGGGACGCCGACTGCGGTGTGGACGAAGACGTGGGGAAGCTTGATGTTCGGGTGCGCTGCCTCGTAGAGGTCGAGCTCTTTCTTGCAGAACGCGACGACCTTCTCGGCGTCGACGCCTTCGACTGCGGGCGGCGGCACCATGCCGGGATACGCAGCGAGCGGCACCTGTGGCTCCGAGACCGTGAGCACGTGGAGCTCCGCATCGGTTCGTCCGCTCGTCATCGAGAGCGCACGCTCGAGCACCAACGAGCTGCCCGGATTGAGATCGATTGCGACCAGGATGACGAGCTTGCTTTTCATGGTTTTCCGCCTCGTAGGGGGATCTAGGCATCGCGCGTGCCAGCGCTTTTGCCCCCGAACGAGGCGAAAGACGACAAATCCTGCGCGCAAGCCCTGCGCCTCTGCGCACGGATGACCCAGCGTGCGCGTGTGCCCGTCCTCAGGCGCGGTCGTGCTTCTTGTCGCGAGCGACAATCACCGAGCAACCGGCGAGACGAACCACCTTCTCTGCCACCGAGCCGATGATCAGGCGACGAATGCCCGTGCGCCCGTGGGACGAGACGACGATGGCGTCGGCGTCGACCTTCGCCGCGAGCTCGACGATCCTCTCTGCGGGATCGCCGGAGTCGGTGTGTGTTTCCGTCCGCGGCGGCGCCGTCCCCGGAAACGCCTTCTTGAAGTCGGCGACGCGCGACTCGACGAGATCCTTGAGCTTGTGGGCATCGACACCCGTCAGCTCGGGCGCGTCCATGTCCTCGGGCGGCTTGACGTTGGCGATGTTGGGCTCGGAGACGCAGACCACGTGGACGGCCCCCTTGGGCCCGGCCAGCTCGAGCGCGCGCTTCATGACCAAGTTCGAGCCTTTGTGGAGGTCGACGGCCGCGACGATGACCTTCGGATCGCTCATGCCTTTCTCCTCTTGTTATGCCTCCAGCGCTGGGGCAACAAGAGAATCGTGAGCGACCCGACTACCCCAGCGGGGGCGAAGCCCGCCAAGGTCAGCGTCATCATGGGCAGCCGCACCGACCTCGATTTCATGTCGCCGGCGGTCGATATCCTCAAAGAGCTCGGCGTTCCGCACGAGGTGATGATCGTCTCGGCCCACCGGACGCCGGCCTGGATGATCGAGTTCGCCCAAGGCGCGGAAGGTCGAGGCCTCGAGGTGATCATCGCCGGTGCCGGCGGCGCTGCG
>JBGTSH010000605.1:0-2484 GCA_041940405.1 Polyangiaceae bacterium | reverse complement strand
TCCTCGGCCGTGACGGTGGCTCCGCTTAGACCTTTGGCGTCCTGGGCAGCCAGGTACTTGGCGGCTTTGACCATGTCGGCGGGAGTAGCCCAGGTGGAGACGTCGGCGTCGGGGCGCTGGGCCAAGAAGCCCTCGGTGACCACCGGACGCAGGGGCTTTAATACGTTGACGGCGATGTTGTAGGGTCCCAGCTCAGCGGCCAATCCCCAGGTGAACCGCTCCAGCCCCACTTTGGCGGCGCCATAATTCTGGCCGATGAGGGCGATGTCGGCGCTGTCGGCCGAGAGGGTGGAAGAAAAGATGTTGGTGGCCGCGTGAGAAGAGATGTTGATTATGCTGCCGCCGCCCTGCTCGATCATCGCGGCGCGCTCGACCGGATACTTCGCGAGGAGGTCGTACGGGTCGTCCCCTCGGTTCTTGGCGTTGGCCAGGAGGTTGCCGAGGTCGAGGAGGAGATCACAGCCGGTCTCTTCGACCACCAGCGAATGAAACGCCCCTTCGTCCATCTCGTCGCCGCGCGGCCGGAGCGGCCAAGCGACGTTCTCGAGGAGGAGCGGTACGTCGGGGAAGTGACGTCGCGCGCGCTCGACGTTGCGTTTCAGGACACGGGCCGCCTCGCGCGAGAACGGGACAGGGCTCAAATGGCCGATCTCGACGCCGGATGCCCGGACGAACGCGGCGTGCTCGGTGATCGCAAAAGCTCGGGTCTTTTTCGCGTAGGAGCCGAGGCGGGCGGCGCGAGATTCGTCGATCCCCTCGGCGGATCCCAACGAAAGCTTGGTTCCATGCAGCACGATCGGGAACATCTCGCCGAGGGCCACGCCCTCCCTCGCGCGGGCACTCGAGGAGTTCCTCTCCTCGAAGAGAAGCTCGAGATGATCCACCGGGGTTTGCCCCGAGAGGATCTCGGCCGCGATCTCGGTGCGAAAGCCGATGCCGATGCGAGGGCGCGAGCCGACCATGCGCGTCGGCGGAGAATACGTGACGCGGACGTGTCGCGTCTCCAGCCTCTTTTCGCTTGAGCCCTGAGAGTAAGCTCCGTATTTGCGCTAGTGGCACGCGGAGCGAGAGCCCGCGCGTTTCCGATGCTCAACTCGTTTAGGGCCCCGCTGGTAGGGGCGACGCTCGCCGTCGCCGGTGCGCTCTGTGCTCCTCTCGCCATGGGGGGCTGCGAAGAGCCGCTCCCGCCGACGAAGCTGCAGGGGCAAGTCCACCTGACGCTCCTGCACACGTCCGACGTTCACTCGCGTCTCTTCCCGTACAACCTCCAGATCGGCCAGGTCGATGCCGGCCTCGGCCTGGGTGAGGTGAACACGATCGCGAACGTCGGCGGCATCGCGCGCATGTCGCACATCATCGGTCGCGAGCGAGCGCGCTCGGGGCGCGTGCTCCACATCGACGGCGGCGACTGCTTCCAAGGCGCACCGGTCTTCAACTTCTTCTACGGCGAGGCAGAGATTCGATCGCTCAGCGCGATGGGCGCCGACGCGATGCTCATCGCAAACCACGAGTTCGACTCCGGCGCGAAGAACCTCGGCATCCAGCTGCAGAAGTGGGCGACGTTCCCCGCGCTCGCCGCGAACTACCAGCTCGAGGATCCGACGACGCCCGGCGCGTCCCCGCTCGGCACCGTCTTCGAGCCGTTCCAGGTATTCGACGCCAACGGCTTGCGCGTGGCCGTCATCGGGATGGCGAACCTCTCGAGCCTCACGTCGATCTTCGACCAGCCGAACCGCCTCGGCATCACGCCCCTCAACACGACCGAGACGGCGCAGGCCTACGTCGATCTGCTCCGTCCGAGCGTCGACGTCATCGTCATGATCTCGCACCTCGGCCTCGAGCACGACGAGGAGATGATCGAGACCACGACCGGGATCGACGTCGTGCTCGGCGGTCACAACCACATCGTCCTGCAGCCCCCGAAGCGGGTGCGGGACTGCTCCGAGCACTTCGACGAAGAGGCGCAGAGCTACTACATCGAGATCGCCGGACCCGACCCGGACAGCAAGGTGCGCCGGTACTGCAAGCCGCGCGACGTCGTCCTCTCCCACTCGGGCGCTTTCGCGAAGTACGTCGGCCGCCTCGACCTCGTCGTCACCAACGACGAGCGCGACCTCCCGCCGAAGTGCGATCCGAAGACCGTACAAGAGGCGTGCTACGACCCGATCAACGGCTTCGAGGTCCTGACGAACGACTACACGCTCTTCCCGGTCAACGAGAGCGTCCCTCAGGATCCGATCGTCGCCTCGCTCCTCGAGCCGTACGCGCAGGGTCTCGACAACCTCGCCAACCTCGAGCTCCTCGTCGGCTACGCGCCCGACGGCTCGCGGCGGTTCTCGGCGTCGGGCGGCGACTCGCCGCTCGGCAACATGATCGCCGCGGCGATGTGGCTGCGCCTCGGTATCCAGACCGACTTCTCGCTCACGAACACGACCGGCATCCGCGCCGACTTCGTCCCGGGGCCGATCTCGGTCGAGCAGATGT
>JBGTSH010000604.1:0-2502 GCA_041940405.1 Polyangiaceae bacterium | reverse complement strand
CTTGGCAACCGGATCCCACGCCCAGTTCGACGTCTCGAAGTCTTTGAAGATGATGCGGGCCTTCTGGTAGCGCTCGGGCGTGTCGCTCCAGACGTAGAAGTCTCGCGCCGGGCTGCCCTTCGGTGCGCGGCGGGCACGCTGGAACCATGCGTGCTCGCTCGAGGTGTGGTTGATGACCAGCTCGGTGATGACGCGAAGCCCGCGTTCATGCGCTTCGGCGAGGAAGCGCTTGAAGTCGCCGAGGGTGCCGTACGACGGGTGGATGTCTCGGTAGTCGGCGATGTCGTAGCCGCCGTCCTTGAGCGGAGAGGGATAGAACGGAAGGAGCCACAGCGCCGTGACACCGACGTCTTGCAGGTAGTCGAGCTTCGACGTGAGCCCTACGAAGTCCCCGACGCCGTCGCCGTTCGAGTCCGCGAACGCACGGACGTGCAGCTCGTAGATGACCGCGTTCTTGTACCAGAGGGGATCGCTCTGCTTGATGAGCGGCTTTCGCCGGGCCGGAGGGCGCTTGCGCACCCATGTTCCATGGGCCCGAGACGGGTCATGGCGCAAGTGAATCCTCGGTGTGGGCAAAAGCGCCACACGTTGACCAGCGGGGATCGGCGGGGCACGCTCCAGGTCGATGAGCCTCGCCCGGCCCGACGAGCAAACGAGCGAAGCCATCCGCGTGGCGCTCGCGCGGCTCGGGATCGATCGCTTCGTTCTGTCGATCCATCAGGCGAGCTTTCCCGCCGGCGAGGACGACGTCGGGATCGGTACGCCCCACTCCGCACGCGGGCTGGATTTCGCCGCGTACGCGCGCTCGCTCGGGTTCGACGGCATCGCCCTCGGGCCGGGCGGCAAGACCAGCCGCAGCAACCCGTCGCCCTACGATGCGACCGCGTTTTCGAAGAGCCCGCTCTCGATCGCGCTCGGTGCGCTGACCGGCGCCGACGACGGGCCGTGGTCGAAGCTCCTCGATCCTTCGGAGATCGCCTTAGCTCGGCGGGGCGTGCCGGAAGCTGGCTCGTACGCCGACGCTTTCGACGTTCATCGGGAGCTCTTGGAGAGGGCCCTCGATCGGGCCTACGCGAAGAGCGAAAAGGAGCTCGATCGCCGCCTCGAGGCCTTCCGCCTGCCGTGGCTCGAGCGCGAGCGCGCCTTCGAAGAGGTTTCGGCCGCCACCGGCAGCGACGACTGGACGACGTGGCCTTCGGACCCGCCTCGCTCGTCCGACGCGGGGCGGCGGTTCGAGCTCGAGCAGCTCCTGGCGCACGATCAGCACCAGCGCTTTCGGGCCGCGCTCCGCTCGCTCGGGCTGCGCCTGTATGCCGACCTGGCGATCGGGACGAGCCACCGAGATCGTTTGATCTACAAGGACCGCTTCCTTCGCGGGTACGTGATGGGCGCGCCGCCGAGCCGGACGAACCCCGGCGGCCAGCCGTGGGGCTACGCGGTGCTCGACCCGCGGGGGCTCAACGACGGGTCGTCGCGCGCCTTCGTGCAGGAGCGAGCCATCAAGCTGCTCGCCGAGCACGACGGCCTCCGCATCGACCATCCTCACGGCTGGGTCTGCCCCTGGGTCTACCGCGACGCCGCGGAGGATCCCGCCGCTTCGGTACGCGCCGGAGCGCGGCTCTTCGAGTCGCCCGACCTGCCCGACCATCCGGCCCTGTCGGAGTATGCGCGGGTGCGTCCCGATCAGCTCGACCGAAGCGTTTTGCGTCATGCCGACGGGTGGGTCAAATCCCTCGAGCCGGATCAGATCGAGAAGTACGCCGTCGTCGTCGATCTGTTCGTCGAAGAAGCTCGCGCCTCCGGCGCCGACGTCCGCGACATCATGGTCGAGGTGCTGAGCACCTGCCCGCGGCCGCTCCTCTCGGTGCTGGAGCGCCACCGGCTCGGACGCTTCCGCGTGACGCAGAAGGCGAGCATGACCGATCCGGGGGATGTGTACCGGAGCGACCGGGCCGCGCCCGAAGACTGGATCATGGTGGGCAACCACGACACGCCGCCGCTCGCACTGGTCATCGACCGCTGGCGCGAGGCGGACGAGGCGCGCGCGCGAGCCCGCTACTTGGCGGGCCGGCTCGAGCCCGACGAGGCCCGCCGGACCGAGCTGTCGCAAAAGCTCGAGGCCGAGCGCGGCGGGCTCGCGACCGCGATGCTCGCCGACCTCTTCATCGGGCCGGCGCGCCACGTCCTCGTCTTCTGGGCCGACCTGTTCGGCGAGCGCCGGATCTACAACCGTCCCGGCGAGCCCCATCCGGACAACTGGAGCCTGCGCGTGCCGTCCGACTTCGAGCGCGTGCGTGCGCTCGCCGTCGCGCGGGGCGATGCGCCGTCGATCGAGCGCGCGCTCGCGCTCGCGCTGCGCGCCCGTGGGCTCGACGAGGACGGGCTCGGCGAGCGCCTCGTGGAGGCTGCTACGAAACGACCTTGAGCTTCGACGCCGAGATGTCGGAGAAAAAGTCGTTGCCCTTGTCGTCGACGACGACGAACGCCGGAAAGTCGACGACC
>JBGTSH010000603.1:0-2512 GCA_041940405.1 Polyangiaceae bacterium | reverse complement strand
GTTGGTCGAGAACCGCGAGTGGAAGAGGCAGAGCGCGCTCTCGGTTCGCGGGTCGTCGAGGTCGCCGAAGTAGTCCCGGAGCTGCTCGGGCGTGAGCATCCCCTTGTAGACGAGCGTCTTGGAAGAGAGGCTCGGCAGGTGAAAGAACTGGCGATCGTCGATGCCGCTCGACTTGATCGTCGACTGGAAGCGCTTGCGAACGACGAAGAGCTTTCGCTCGAACGCCGCTTGGTCGACCGCCTCGTTTACCGGCGCGACGAAGACGTGATCCATCGTCGGCTCGACGCCGCGCGCGGTCGCACCGAGCTCGCGGTTGTCGGTCGGCACACGACGCCAACCGAGGAGGCGCAGCCCTTCTTGCCGAACGATCATCGCGAAGATCAGCTTCGCGAGCGCGCTCGCCTGCGCGTCCTGGGATCCGAAGAAGACGCCGACCGCGTAGCGGCCTGGGCTCGGCAGCTGCGAAAGCGGACGCTTGTCTTCGGCGGACTCGATCCGACCGAGCGCACACTCGCGCTCGAACAGGCGATGCGGGATCTGAAGGAGCACGCCGGCGCCGTCACCCGTCGCAGCCTCGGCTCCGGTCGCGCCGCGATGCGCGAGACGCTCGAGCGCTTTGAGCCCGTCGTCGACGATCGCGTGCGACGCCTTTCCTTTCAGGTGAGCGATGAAGCCGACACCACAGGCGTCGTGCTCGAAGCGCGCGTCATAGAGAAGCGGGAGGCGCGTGTGCAGCGTGGCCACTGACGCGTCGCAGTATGACCTTTGACGCGCCGTGGCGAAAGGGCAATTCGGCCTCAGCCTGCCCGGATCTCAGGAAAAAGCGCGGATCCCCTCGGCGTGGCGAGGCCCAGGGGGCAGGATCTCGTAACGCGGCGGGCGATCACGCTTCGACTGGCGGGACGGGACCGAAACCAGACGCCACTCGGGTAGCACGAGCGCGGTCAGCGAGCCCCCATAGGCGCAGCCCGTGTCGATGCCCGATGCGTGCTCGCCGATGAACGGCCGGTCGACGACCGTGTGACCGAAGATGACGTGCTCGGGTCCCTTCCAGAGCGACGCCCAGAACTTGTGCGTCTCGGGCGCCTTCGAAGGCCAGTAACTCTTCCTCGAAGGCGGGTCGACGCACTGGATGTGGCAGAGGTGATACGGATCCTGATCCGCGAGCGCGACGCCGGGCAGCACGCCCGCGTGGACGACGACCGCGCCGTGGTCGGGCAGATCGATGCGCGTGGGCAGGCGCGCGAAGTACTCGTAGTGCTCTTCACCGATCAGCGAGCGCGTGCGCGCGTGATCCGGAAGCAGCGCACTTTCGGGGCGGCGCCGCTGCTGCAGATGTTTCTCTTCGTGATTGCCGAGGATGCATTCGTGCTGCATGGCCAGCTCGATGCATTCCCGAGGGGCGGGACCGCGGTCGACGAGATCGCCTGCGAAGACGATCCGGTCGCCCGTGGTGGGACCCACGAGCTCGAGAAGGTCGAGAGCCTCCTCGAAGCACCCGTGCAGATCACCGATGACGACCGTGCGACTCATGGGCCCGAAGCGACGCGATTGCCACAGGGTATCTGACGATGAGCCCGTGGTTGTGGAGGTGGAAACCGGGGCGGAGCCGTGCGATGGAGCCTGCCCATGAGGTCACTCATCGCCGCCACCGGTCTCGCTGCCGTCGTCTCTCTCGTCGCTTGCGATGCTCCGCCGCCGGAGCCGACCGCGACCTCGGCAAAGAAGGACCCTGCGACCACCGCCAACACCGGGACCAAGCCCGGCCCGGCGACCACCGGCCAGGGCGGGGGCGCGAAGCCGCAGGCGAAGGGTCCCTTCCCGGAGTCGACGAACCCGGCGATGAAGGACCCGTCGCTCGCGACAGAGAAGGCGCCGGACTCGTTCGACGTGAAGTTCGACACGACCGCCGGCGAGTTCCTCGTCGAGTGCAAGCGCGAGTGGGCGCCGAACGGCGTCGATCGCTTCTACAACCTCGTGAAGATCGGCTTCTTCGACGACGTCGCGCTCTTCCGCGCGGTGAAGGGCTTCGTCGTGCAGTTCGGCATCCACGGCAACCCCGATGTCGCGTCGAAGTGGCAGGACGCGAAGCTCCCGAAGGACGACGTCAAGGGAACGAACTCGCGCGGCATGCTGACCTACGCGATGGCGGGCTCGCCCGACACGCGATCGACGCAGCTCTTCTTCAACCTCGCCGACAACCCGCGCCTCGACGGCATGGGCTTCGCGCCCATCTGCAAGGTGAAGGACGACGGCATGAGCGTCGTCGACAAGATGTACATGGGCTACGGCGAGCGGCCGAGCAAAGCCCAGGGCACCATCCAGTCGCAGGGCAACAAGTTCCTCCGCGAGCAGTTCCCCGAGCTCGACTACATCAAGACCGCGCGCCTCGCCGGTGACGCAGCTGCCGCACCCTCCTCGAGCGCGAGCGCCGGCGCTGCTCCGAGCGCGAGCGCCGCACCGAGCGCGAGCGCGGGCGCTGCGCCGAAGGCGACCGCCGCTCCGACCGCAG
>JBGTSH010000602.1:0-2515 GCA_041940405.1 Polyangiaceae bacterium | reverse complement strand
CCCCGCGCCGCCGCCGCCGCCGCCGCCGAGCGCGTCCGTGGTCTTCGCGCCACCGCCACCGCCCGCGGTGCCGGGATTGCCGTCCTGCCCCGCCGTTGCGAGCGCGGGATGGAAGCCGTCTTCGTCGATCGTGCCGATGCCGACGGCGTGTTGCCCGGCCAACCCCTCGACGCCGTTGGCGCCCTCTCCGCCCACGGCGCACGAGGATGGACCGTTTGCGCCCGCCGCTCCGCCGCCGAGGGGAGCTCCCGGTTCACCTGCGGTCGGGAGCGATGCGGTGCACGTGGGGTTGCAAGTGATCTGCGCGCCGGTCCCACCTGCGTTGCAGGTGCTGGCGCCGCCCGTGCCGCCGACCATCGTCGTCTCCGAGTTGCCCGTCGCACCCGACGAGCCCGCTTCGCCTTCGACGCCGGCGAGACCGACCTCACCCGGAGCACCGTCCCCCGCCGCGAGCGAGGAGCGAACGAGCGAGAGCGATCCGCCGTTCGCGAAGATCACGATCGACGAGCCGCCGGGGATCGTCGCGTCCGCGGACGATAGGTCCACGCCGCTCACCTCGCTCTCGAGCGAGCCTCCGTCGAACGTCAGCGGGATCTCGTCCGGCCCAGCGGTCCAGGGCGTGCGGCCATCGGTCTGCCAAGACCAACCCTCGGAGCACGCGAAGCCGCCGTGGATGCTGACCCCACCCGGGAGGACGATCGCCTCTTCGATCGGGGAGGTGCAGAGGAAGATGCGCGGGTTGGTGGAGGTGACCTTGGTGAGCGCCTCTTCGATGGTCGCGCACGGCAGCGCGCGGGAGCAGTCGTTGGTGGCCGGCGCGCCGGCCTTCACGAACACGCCGCACTCGGCGCCGACGTCGGATCCCTCTTCGTAGGTGCAGCTCGTCGGCGTACCCGTCGACGACGAAGCCTGGGTCGTCGAAGCGTCGGTGGTGCTGCTCGTCGGGGACGGCGGCCCGCCGCCTTCGCCGCCGTTGCCGTCGGTATCGGCCTCGGCGCAGCCCGCCACGGCGCCGATCGAAAGAAGTGTGAAAAGTAAGCAACTCGCGCCGACTCGCGTCGACATGGAAAGGGTGGCCATCCTCATTGATCTCCCAAGTGAAGCATTTTTTGCCGTCCCGCGCGGCCCTTCGAGGGATACGGTCGCGGCGATGAATCGCCCCCGCCCCCCCGCGCGTTCAGCCTCGGGCGAGGCGCCGAGGTGGCGTGGCCCCGCACAGGGCGGGCTGTTCTCCTCGGCGAGGGCGACCCCCGGCAGCGAGACGACGGTCGAGGGTGAGGTCGTGCGTGTCACCTACGAGAGCGAAGAGAGCGGTTTCCGCGTCATTCGCGTGAAGGTCGACGGCGAGTCCGTCGAGCGCACCCTTGTCGGTGTATTCCCACCTGCCATCCCGGGCACTCGTGTGCGAGCGACTGGCAAGGTTGTCATCGATCCGAAACGCGGCGAACAGCTCCGCGTCGAAACCTTGCTTCCCGTCGCGCCTGCCACGCTTGCGGGGCTCGAGCGCTTCCTCGGCTCGGGTTTGGTCAAGGGCATCGGTCCTGCGTACGCAAAGCGGATCGTCCTCACGTTCGGGGAGCAATCGCTCGAGGTCCTCGACAAGTACCCCGAGCGCCTGCATGAGGTGCCCGGCCTCGGCAAAGAGCGCGCGGCCGAGGTGCAGCGAGCGTGGGAGTCGCATCGTGCGATCGGCGCCATCATGATCTTTCTTCAATCGCACGGCGCATCGCCCGCCCTCGCCTCGCGCGTGTACAAGCGCTTCGGTCCCAAGGCCGTCGCGATCGTCTCGGCCTCGCCTTACAGGCTCGCGCTCGACGTCTGGGGCGTCGGGTTCAAGACCGCCGATCGAATCGCGAGCTCGCTGGGGATCGGCAAGGACGCGCCCGAGCGTGCGCAGGCGGGCGTGCTCCACGTTCTCTCGGAGCAGAACGCGCAGGGCCACGTCTATGCACCTCGGTCCAAGCTGGCAGAGGCGACGGCGACCATGCTCGACATCGACGTCGTCGCGGCCGAAGCTGCGATCGACACGCTCAAAGCAGCAGAGCGCGTGAAGGTCGAACGCGGCCTCGACGATGATTCGGTCTATCCGCCGCAGCTCTACGCGGCCGAGGTCGGAGTCTCGGAGCGAATGGCCGCGCTCCTCACCGCCCCGGCTGCAGGCAGGTCGCTCGAGCCCCTCGTCGAGCGGGCGCTCGCCAGCTTCGAGCAGCGAAGCAAGGTCGTGCTCGCACCCGAGCAGCGCGGCGCGATCGCCCTCGCAGCGGCGAGCAAGGTCGTCGTCATCACCGGCGGGCCCGGCGTGGGAAAGACGACGATCGTCCGCGCGCTCTTGGATCTCCTCGACGCGGCCGGGCTGCGCACGCGCCTCGCCGCGCCCACCGGCCGCGCGGCCAAGCGCATGTCCGAGGCGACCTCGCGCGAGGCGACCACATTGCACCGCTTGCTCGAGTTCGATCCGAAGAGCGGCACGTTCGGAAAGAACGAAGAGAGCCCGCTCGACCTCGGCGCGCTCGTC
>JBGTSH010000601.1:0-2525 GCA_041940405.1 Polyangiaceae bacterium | reverse complement strand
AGGAGCATGACGGCGGCGCCGGCCACCTGCGCGGTGATGTCGCGAGCGTATCGTCTGACCGACCCGAACCGCGTGAGGCCGTCGGTCGCGACCAAAGCGTGTCCCATCTGCAGGCCTGCGCCGCCGGAGATGAAGATCGCGATGATCTCGAACGGCCCGTGCCCGCACATGAACGTCCAGATGTTCGAGCCGTGGCCCATGTGCATGATCCAGCCGGTGAACGCGCCGATCTGCAGGCCGTTGTAGACGAGGAAGAAGATGCTCCCGAGGCCGAACACGATCCCCGTCGCGAAGCAGCGGAAGGCGATGCCGACGTTGTTGAAGACGTAGTAGCCGGTCATCGCGGCGTCCTGGCCGGACTCACGACCGCGGGAGAAGCCCTCGGAGTAGGCGTGCTCGAGCTGCTCGAGGGAGGCGAGCGGCAAGACGCCATCGGCGAACTCTCGCGAGGTCATCGCGCCGACGAGCCCGACGGCCCACGGGATCAAGAAGAGGGCGCAGGCGAGCGCGAAGAGCTTGTAGTTCCGCCGCAGCGCGATCGGAAATTCGACGAGGATGAAGCGGAGCGCCGAGAAGAAGCGGACAGGCTGCGCTCCGTAGAGGAGGTTGTGCGTCCGCCCCGCGAGGCTGTGCAGGAAGGACATCAAGTCGGGCGTGTACCCGGCGGTCTCGGCATGGGCGAGGTCGTTGCAGACGCTCCGGTAGCGCGACGCGATCCTCGAGATGACGAAACCGTCTTGCTTCTCCATCGAGCTCGCGCGCAAGAGAAGCTGCTCGAGCTCCTGCCAGTCGCGGTGGCGCGCGGCGACGAACTGGTCCTGCGGGATGATCACCGCGGCCCCCAGTGCCCGTGGTGCTGCGGCGGCCGCCACCCCGCCGCGCCGAACGGCGCCTGTTGCTGCTGCCCCTGCTGATACGGGGTTTGCCCGGGCGGCGGTCCTTGACGCTGCGCCGCCTCGGGAGCGGCAGGGATGCCGCGTGCCCGCGCGTAGAGGACCTTGAGGAAGCGGACCGGGTCGCGGATCGACCCGATGCCGATACGGCCACCGAAGGTCGGCGCGATCATCTCGGCGAGCTCGTGTGCCCGGGCCGGAGGAAGCCTGTGCTCGCGGCGAAGGAACACCTCGACCGCGTCGAGCTCCTCACCGGAGAGAGGCAAACGCTGCGGGAGGCTCGCGAGCTCCCGCGCCGACGGCGGTGGATGGATGACGAGAGCACCCTCGACGAAGGCTCGCTCTTCGACCACGACCATCGTGCCTGCCACCAGATCGCCGAGCCGGCGGAACCTGCCGTCGCGAGCCATCGATGCCGTGCCGACGCCGTAGGTAGGCAGGTCGAGGCCGGGGACCGACGAGGGGAAGGGCTGAAACGTCGGGAAGAGGTCGACGGCGCGGAGCAGGTTGCGGAGGAAGCTCTGTCCGAGGCGGAGCGGGTGGCCGGTGTCGGACAGAACGCGAAGCGAGAGCGCTCGCTTCCCTGGCGTACGTCCGCTCCAGAGCGCCTCGAAGAAGACGTAGTAGAACCACTCCAGCGCGAACCACACCACGAGGATCACGCCGGTCGACGCGTCCGGCATGCCGGACATGAAGCCGCCGATCCCGGCGACGATCACGAACGCGAGGAGGATGAGCGCTCGAATGACGAGGTCGATGCCGTAGGCGAAGAGCCGGCGAGCCGGCCCCGCCACGTGGTAGCGAAAGCGCACGTGCTCGGGCGTCTCGACCTCGGTGGTCGTGTCGAGCGGCTGAGCGAGACGCGGCTTCCCCATCCCTTTATCTCCGCACTCGACGTACTTCGACGCGGATTCCTGTGGATTCACCCCCCTTGCCCCCCTCGCTTCGCGAGGGGGGTAGGCGTGCTCCCCCTCCACGAAGGTGGAGGGGGTTGGGGGGAGGAATCCACGGGGGGAAGGTTTGGGTAAGCATCTGCGGCAGTAGCGTTAGGCGAGGCGAGGGCTGTACCCGCGCATGAGCCCATAGGGCTTCGGCCAGGGCAGGTCGTAGCCCTGTGCCGCCGCAGCATGACGCACCCAATAGGGATCGTACAGGTGCGCCCTCGCGAGGAAGCAGAGATCCGCGCGGCGGGCCGCGAGCACACCGTTGACGTCGGTGTACGACGAGATGTTGCCGACTGCGGCGGTAGCGACGCCGATCTCGCTCTTTACGAGCTCGGCGAACGGGACCTGATAGAGGCGGCCGTACGCGGGCCGCTGCTCGGGCACCGTGCTGCCGCTGGAGACATCGATCAGATCGCACCCGGCCTCGTGGAACGAACGCGCGAAGACGAGCAGATCGTCCTCGGTGACGCCGCCGGGCGCCCAATCGCTCGCGCCGACGCGGACGCTCATGGGCCGCTCGGCTGGCCAGACAGCACGCATCGCGCGGAGCACGCGCGCGAGGCCCGCGCGCTCGGTCGCGTCCTCGAACGTGCCGTCGCCGCGGTTGCGGAACAGCGCGGGCGTCGGGTGCTCGTGCGGCAGACCGAGGTAGTCGGCGGCGACGTCGGCCGCGAGGTGCTCGCCGCCG
>JBGTSH010000600.1:0-2577 GCA_041940405.1 Polyangiaceae bacterium | reverse complement strand
GGCCTTCAAGCGTCCGCGCGATCGTCAGGAACTCGGCGCCGTCCGGCATTTCCACTGCCTCCACCAGGATGCGGCCCGGCTGCTCGAAGGCGGCGTGGACGCCGAGCTTCGGGCAGCCGCCGCCGAAACGGGCCTGCGGGAAGCCCTGCGCGCCTCCCCTGCGGAAGCGGTTCCCCGCGTGGTCGACCTCGAGCATGAAGAAGGGAATGGCCGCCGCGCCGGGACGCTGCAGCATGGTCAGCCGGTTGGCGGCCTGCTCGAACGAGACGGCAAAGCGCGAGCGCAGCACGTCGATGTCGTAGCGGCTGCGCAGGGCGGCGTCGAGAAAGGGCTGGTACGGCATCATAAGGGCGTGAGCCGCGTAGCGGGCAAGTTCGAACCGCGCGAGCCGCCGCGCCTCGTCGGTCTCCAGCTTCAACGCCTTGACCTCCGCCGCGATCGCCACCTGCATGCGCAGCAGGCAGGCTTCCATGGCGATTTCGCGCATCTGGTCGAAGGGCGACAGGCGCTCCGAGATGAACAGCCGCTGCGAATGACGATCGTAGCGGCGGCGCCAGTTCGGCATGGTGGCGACCGGCAGCACGCGGACCACGATGCCGTGCTCCGTCCTGAGCCACGTCTTCAGCGCTCCGGCGAGATCGTCGCCGGGCTGCAGCACCGCCGTGAACGCCTCCGCCTCCTCCTCGAGCACGGGAAAGTGGTTGGGCCGGCGCTCGAAGGCCTCGCGCACCTCGTCGATCGGCAGCCGCGCGCCCGACAATGCGGTCGCGTGGCCCTCGCGCGCCAGGACGTCGGACAGGTCCGACAGCCGCGAGGCCTGTTCGCGATAGGCGCGGTAGAGCTTGATCATCGCCGATGCGGCATTCGGCGCGCCTTCGGCAAGCTCCACCAGTTCCTGGTCGCCGGGAAGCTCGTCGGCGAGAAGGGCATCGGCGAACACCTCGCGCAGGCCGGCGATGGTCGGCGTGGAGGGCTCGAGGGTCTCGTCAACCGCAATCGAGGGGGCGGGGATCGCCGGATCTCGTTGCGCAGCATGGGGGTCGTCCGAGCACGCGACGAGCGTCATCGGGGCGAGGGCCGCGAGCAGAGCGAAGCAGGTCGTAGTGAAGCGTGGGGGCAGGATGTTCATCATGTTCTCCGAGTGATGGGGATCGGTGCCTGAACCGGCGCGGTCGAGGTCCCGGCCGCGGTGCAAGGTCGTTGGCCTCACCTGAGCAGAGCGACCCGGTCGTCGAATCGATCACCGAAAAGTGCGTCGATCGAACAAATCCTCGAAGTTCGGCCATTCGGGCGCAAATACTGCTCAGAACGCGCTCATGTGGGACCTCGCTGCATCCCCAGGACTGCGTCGTCGCATAGTGGCGCGGCAGTTCACGTCCTCGGCTCCATCACGCAGCGAGCCCCGCGTCCTCGGGCATCGATATGCCGGGAGGAACGCGGGGCTCGTGTGAAGATGAACAGCTACGGTCAGGGCATCTAGTCTGCGGTCAGATCCTGCGGTGTTCCGCCGGTGTCACGGACCCGGACGTAGCCGCTCCCGTAATGGATCGCGCCGCTGGATGTTCGTGTCTCGACCTTGAAGTCGAACGACTCGGTCAGCTCCGGCGAGGTCCACTGACCGGTCGTCGGGTTGTTGGTCCACGCTACGGGGGAGCCGTTGCCGATCGTCGATGAGACCTCGACCACCGGGCCTTCGGTCTGGAGCGCGGACTGAACCTGATAGATCGAGAGCCCGGCGTTCGATTGGACCTCGAACCGGTTGGGGCCGGTGCTGGTGATCGAGGAAGGCGACGACTCGTGGAGTTCGATCGTCACCACTCCGTCGTTCAGCGTCGCGATTAAGGGCACGTGGGATGAGGGGGTTTCTGCCATTGTCTACTCCTTGTGGTCTCAGCCTGCATCGAGAACCCCGGAATCTGGGGCTTGGGGTGCTCTTGTCTTGCTATGAGCTCGCGGTGAGATCACGGGGCACAGTGTGTGGCCAACCAGGTCGTGATCTCTCGAGTGGTCCTCGCGCTCATGGGGTCGTCGGTCGAGCTTCCCAGGTGCTCCAGCGTGGACTCGGCGAGCCGATGCCCCTCGGCGTGTCGTCCTTCGAGGCAACGCACCTTGGCCAGCAGCCACCGGGACAGCGCCAGCAGCTCGGGGTTGGGCGCCGCGCCCTGCCACACGTCGATGGCGTAGCGGATAGGCTCGTCCGCCTCGGCGGGACGGCCCAGCTCGATCAGGGCCTCGGCCCGGTGGAACCGCGCGAAGGCCAGCGCCTCTTGGTCGAGCTGTCGGGGCTCCGACAGCAGCACCTGCACGGCGCGATCGAACAGGCCCAGGGCTTCCTTCCAGCGACCGAGCTGGGCGTGGATCGAGCCGAGCTGGAATGTGGTGACGCCACGGTCGGTGGGGGTGGCGTCTGCGCTGCGGGTCTGGATCTCTAGCGCGCGCTCGAGCACCGGACGGGCTTGCTCCACTTGGTCGGTCGCCAACAAGAATTGCGCGATGGCCCCGAGGGCGTCAGCCCGCTGGATGTGGTCAGGGGGCAGCGCGCGATCGAAGATCGCATCGGCCGAGCCGTCGCCGTCG
>JBGTSH010000599.1:0-2587 GCA_041940405.1 Polyangiaceae bacterium | reverse complement strand
CTGCGGCGGCGGCTCGCTCGGCGGAGGCGCAACGGCAGGCGGCTCGGAAGCGACGCGAGGGCTCTCGGGAGCGGGCGTCGACGGCGCGAGCGAAACAGGCGGCTCGGCGACATCGGGCGGCGGCGGCGGGAGCGCGGCCGAAGCGGGACCGCTCGATCGCTGCGACGGACGCGCGGTGGAAACAGGCGGGACCTCGGCCGCAGCCGCAGCGGGCGGCTGCTCGCCGCGAGCGCTCGGCGTTGCTTCGACGCGCAACGGTGCCGGCTCGTCGAAGTCGACATCGGTGACCGAGGGAGTTGCAGCGCGCGAAGCGGCGCCGGTGCCGGACTTGGCGACGCGCTGCGAGCTCGCGCGCGACGAGGGCACGGCTTCGGCAACGTCGACCTGGCGGGCCGCAGAGACGCGGCTCGACGGTGCGGGTGCGCCCGCGCGGCTCGACGGTGCGGGCGGCGACACGTCGGCGGGACGGGACGGCTCGGCCGAAGGGATCGCGTTCGAGATGGTGACGCCACCGTCGGCGCTCATCGGTGCGCCGCCGCCGGAGGGGGGCGCGCTGGGAACCGAGAACGGAGCGGAGGGCGCGGGCGCCGAGATGCCCGGCGAGCTCAGGCCGCCGCTGCTCATGCCAGCCCCTCCCAGACCAGCCCCTCCCACACCAGGCTGGGATGCGCCGGGCGCCGGTGCGCGCGAGGAAACGGCCGCATCATCGGTGGGGCGGGCGCGGCGCTTGACGACGCCGGGACGGATTCGCTCTTCGACGACCGCGGGCGACTTCTGGCGCTCGAGATGCCGGCGGAGCTTCTCCACTGCATCGGGCTCGACCGAGCTCATGTGGTTGCGAACATCGCCGATGCCGATGGACTGAAACGCCGCGACCAGCGTTTTCTGGTCCATGTTGAGCTGCTTGGCGACTTCGTAGACCCGTACCTTGCTCATCAGATTCACTCCACAGCGCCCGGGTTGCCACCGGAGTCACGGGCCCCACGTACCCCCGAGTCATCTTGCCCCGAAGATTCGGGGTTCGAGCCTCGGTCGGGTGACCGCATGCCGCGCGCGCTGTCGGCGACGCGCACTCTAGCAGCACCCGAGTCAAGAATCGACGCCGCTGGAGCGGATGGCGAAGCCAGCGCAGCGGCGACGAGAAAGCTCTCTTTCGCGGCGGCGGCGATCCGTGTGTCGGTGATCGCCACGACGCCCACATCGCGACGGCCGAGCACATCCCCCAGTCTTGCCTTCGTCGCCCAGGGGAAGCCTCGCGACTCTCGCACCGCGCGCCGCACCTCGCTCAAGTCGGCGGCTTGCGCCGCGTCGGTCGCGAAGAAGACGAGCGCGCCCTTGCCTGCCGAGGATTTGTCGGCTCGACACACTGCCGTCACGGCGTCGGAACCGACCTCGAGCTTCTTGGCGCGCTTCGCCGTGAGAAGCAGCGAGGCGATGCGCCTCTCGTAGGCTGCCGAGATGGCAGCGCGGAGCGAAAGCTCGGTGATCGGTTTGCCGTCCAGCGTGACTGACCCCTTGGCCGCGCGCGGAAGGCCGCGCACCGCCCCGCTGACGCAGCGGGGGACGCCATGGACGTAGACGCCGCGACCGAACTGACCGTCGCCGGTGTCGACGGCAATCTCGACCCGACCCTCGACGCGCTCTCCGAGCACGAGGCGAACGAGCACGCGGTCCGCTGCCTGCTCCGGGAGGCGGGCGTCGGCGCGCCGCACGTCTTCACGCGCGGAGCCCTGCCCGCAACCCACGCAGGTGCGGCTTGCTCGAGCCTTAGGTTCGGACATGGCGGCGAGCATCAGGGTCGATCTGCCTCCTCGGAAGCGGAGCTCTCGGCCCCTTGGAGGGTCGCGCCGGCGGCCAGCGCCACACGCCGCGCCTCGGCCAGGATGAGCCGCTCGTTCTGCACGAACTCCTTCGCCGATTGGCGGAGGGCCCGCACCTTCTTGACGCCGAGGCCGCTCTTGATGCCGAGACGATCCTCGTCCTCACGAAGCAGCTCGGAGATCGACTTGTAGCCGGCCTCTTCGAGCTGAACGACCGTGCGCTCGCCGACGCCGCGCACGAGCAAGAGGCGCTCGCGCTCGGTGACCGGCTCGGTCTTGAGCGCGGCGTTGCGGATGCGCTCCTGACGAACGATCTCGACCGTCTCTTCCGCGCGCTTCTTGATGCGCTCGGCGTTCTCGGGGTTCGCGAGGCCTTGGACGCCCGCGAGCTCCTCGACGCTCGCCTCGGCGATCTCTTCGAGAGCGCGGAAGCCCTGGCGGTACATCGCCTTGGCCACGGTCTCGTCGACGCCGTCGATGCGCTGGAGGACCTGGATGGCTTCATCCTCCATCTGGCGGAATTTCGACTCGCTGATGATGTCGATCTTCCACTGCGTGAGCTGCGAAGCGAGGCGCACGTTCTGGCCCTTGCGGCCGATCGCCAGTGAGAGCTTCTCGTCCGGAACGACGAGCTCCATGCGACCCTCGGAGTCGTCGACGATGACCTTGTGGACCTCGGCCGGCTTGATCGCCTCGAGCACGTAGCGAGCCGGATCGCGATCGTAGAGGACGATGTCGATCTTCTCGCCGCGGAGCTCTTGCACGAC
>JBGTSH010000598.1:0-2655 GCA_041940405.1 Polyangiaceae bacterium | reverse complement strand
TCGGGACCCTCGACGGCGCCAACATCGAGATCCGCGACGCTGTAGGCGAAGAGAATTTCTTCCTCTGCGGTCTTACCGCGGATGAGGTGCTCGCCCGCCGGGCCGAGCGCTACGAGGGCTGCCGCGCACTCGAGGGTCAGCCCCTCCTGGCCGAGGCGGTCGACCTCATCCGAGGCGGCTTCTTCTGCCCCGAAGAGCCGCAGATCTTCTCGCCGCTGATCGACGATCTCCTCGGCTTCGATCCCTACCTGGTGCTCGCCGACTTCGCTTCGTATGCGAGCGTCCAGGCCAAGGTCGACGTCGCGTTCGGCCACGCCGACGAGTGGACGCGCATGGCGGCGCTCAACATCGCGCGTGTCGGTCAGTTCTCGTCGGATCGCACGATCAACGAGTACGCGCGCGAAATCTGGGGTGTCGAGCCGTGCCGTATCACGAGCCTTCGCGATCCCTCGCTGGTGCCGGACTCGGGTCCCGACCCGGTCTGACGTCTTGCCAAATGGGGAGCAGAAATCCAAACTGGAGCCACCGTGCCTGCCATTTCACCCCCCCGACCCCCCTCACTGCGTGAGGGGGGAGCATTCCTGGGCGCCAGCGCCCCCCTCAACGAAGTTGAGGGGGGATGGGGGGGTGAATCCACGGCGGCGGCCTCGACAAGTGGCGGTTGCCCTCAGCTCGTCGCGATTACGTGATGGTCCCGCCCGACGCAGATAGTCCTGACAACGAAGAGGAGCGCGAAGGCTCCGTCGAGACCGAGGAGCGCCCGAAGATCCAGAAGGCGCGGCGGTTTCGAGTCATCTTTCACAACGACGACTACACCACGATGGAGTTCGTGGTCCGCGTCTTGATGAAGTTCTTTCACAAGACGGAGACCGAGGCGCACCAGATCATGCTCACGGTTCACCACAAGGGTCAGGGTGTCGCAGGCATCTACCCTCGGGACGTGGCCGAGACCAAAGTGACGCAGGTCATGGATCACGCCAAGGAGCAAGGGATGCCGCTCCTCGTCACAGCGGAGCCGGAGTAGCCATGCGCATCAGTCCCGAGGTCGAGGTAGCGTTCGGGCTCGCCACGCGCGAAGCGCAGCGGCGTCGCAACGAGTACGTCACCGTCGAGCACCTGTTCTACGCCCTGCTCTTCGACGACGAGACCAAGGACGTCGTGCGCCACGCCGGCGGCGACGTCGAGAAGCTGAAGAAGCAGCTCGAGCATTTCCTCGACAGCGAGCTCGAGGCCATCCCCGAAGAGACGTTCGACGCCCCGGTGCTCTCGCTCGGTTTTCAGCGCGTGGTGGGTCGCGCGGCGATGCACGTGCAATCGAGCGGCAAAGAAGAGCTCAAGGGCAAGAACGTCCTCGTGGCGATCTTCGCCGAGCAAGACTCGGCGAGCGTCGCGTTCCTGTCGCAGATGGGCGTCGGCCGGCTCGACGTCGTGAACTACCTCTCGCACGGCGTCTCCAAGATCGACGACTCGGGCTCGATCGAGCTCTCTCCCGAGAGCGAGGGCCCCAGCGGCGAGCCGGGCGCAGAGCCCAAGCCCAAGGACCCTCTCAAGGCGTACGCCACCAACCTCAACGAGGAAGCGACAGAGGGGCGCATCGATCCGCTCGTCGGCCGCGGCGACGAGGTGATGCGCACCATCCACGTTCTGTCGCGCCGGCGAAAGAACAACCCCCTCCTCATCGGCGACGCCGGCGTCGGCAAGACGGCCATCGTCGAGGGGCTCGCCAAGCGCATCGTCGAGGGCGACGTCCCCGAGCCGATCAAGAGCTCGGTCGTCTTCGCGCTCGACATGGGCGCGCTCATCGCCGGGACACGCTACCGCGGCGACTTCGAGAACCGTCTCAAGGCGGTCCTCAAAGCGCTCGAGCAGAAGCCGGGCAGCATCCTCTTCATCGACGAGATCCACACCATCATCGGCGCGGGCGCCGGCAGCGGCACGATGGACGCGTCGAACCTCCTCAAGCCGGCTCTGGCGTCGGGCAAGCTCCGCTGCATCGGCGCGACGACATTCGAGGAGTTCCGCGGCCACCTCGAGAAGGACTCCGCCCTCGCCCGCCGCTTTCAGAAGATCGAGATCGGCGAGCCCAGCGTCGACGAGACGCGCCGAATCCTCGAGGGGCTGAAGCCCAAGTACGAAGAGCACCACGGCATCACCTACGCGCCCGAAGCGCTCGAGGCAGCGGCGGCCCTGGCGGCCCGCCACCTTCGCGACAAGCGCCTGCCGGACAAGGCGATCGATCTTCTCGACGAGTCGGGCGCAGCAGCGAAGCTCGCGCACGGCGCCGGCTACGTCGTGACGACGACCGACATCGAGCACATCGTCGCGAAGATGGCGCAGATCCCGCCCAAGCAGGTCTCGCACAGCGACAAGACGGCGCTCAAGAACCTGGAAGAGGACCTTCACAACGTGGTCTTCGGCCAGGCCGAGGCGGTCAAGGCCGTCGCCAACGCGATCAAGCTCTCGCGCGCGGGCCTCCGTTCGCCTGAGAAGCCGATCGGCTCGTTCCTCTTCACCGGCCCCACCGGCGTGGGCAAGACAGAGCTCGCCAAGCAGCTCGCCAAGTCGCTCGGCATCTCGTTCATTCGCTTCGACATGAGCGAGTACCAAGAGCAGCACACGGTCTCGAGGCTCATCGGCGCGCCGCCCGGCTACGTC
>JBGTSH010000597.1:0-2671 GCA_041940405.1 Polyangiaceae bacterium | reverse complement strand
GATCACCCCCTGGAACTTCCCACTCCACCAAATCATTGGCAAGGTAGCACCGGCGCTCGCCGCCGGGTGCACGATGGTTCTCAAACCCTCCAAGGAGGCTCCGCTCAACGCCTTCGTCCTGGCTGACATGCTCCATGACATCGGCCTGCCCGCGGGCGTGTTCAACCTCGTCTCCGGCCACGGCCGCCAGATTGGCGAGACGATGGCCGGTCATCCGGGCGTCGACATGGTGAGCTTCACGGGCTCCACCAGTGCAGGAGTGCGCGTCACCGAGCTCGCCGCGCCGACCGTGAAGCGCGTCACGCTCGAACTCGGTGGCAAGAGCGCGAACATCGTGCTCGACGACGCGGACCTTCTTTCGGGAGAAGCGGCATTCCGCCTGGTCGAACGACTCCGTCGCGCCGAGGTCCTCGATGCGCGTGCAGGAGGGGTGTTCTCGTTCCGACACGCGTTCCTGCAAGAGGCCGCGTACGCGGCGCTCCCGATGGAGGAGCGAGCACGGGCGCACGCCGCCGCCGCCGCGTGGCTCGAGGAGGCCGGTGAGACTGACCCGCTCGTCCTCTCGAACCATTACGAGCGCGCAGGCGACATGGTCGGCTGGAAGCGCTGGGTGCGAGAGGCGCTGCTCATGGCCTTCGCGAGCTCGGACTTCGTCCTCTTGGGACAGCTTGCCGTGAGCGTCGTCCAGCGCGGCGCGACCGGCGAGGATTTGGGTTTTGCGCGAGCGATGCAAGCGGTCGGGGCGGCGGCGCGCGCGCGCTCGGGCGAAGCGCTCGACGCAGGTCGCGAGGCGCTGAGACTCCTCAAGCCCGGCTCGATGACCTGGTTTCTTGCCGTGGGTGTCATCATGTTCGCCGCGGGCGCCGACGTCGAGCACTCGGACCAAGCGGTAACGGAGACGATCCGTGCGTACCTCGATCTCCCTGTGCAGGCAGCGGTCCCTGGACGAGCGCACGGTGGCGCGCTCCTCCTGATGACGGTCGGAGCGCTCATCCTCGGCCAGCCCGAGGTCGCGTGGCGCGCCGTGGCGCGCGGCTACGAGATCATCTCGACCCACGGTGACCGCGGCAGCTTTCGCGGGTGGCTCCTCTGCAGCGAGCGACTCGCACACCGGCTGGGCGACGTCGGGCGCGCGCTGCGGAGCTACGACGAGGCGATCGAAATCTTCCGACTCACCTCTGACCGGTTGGGCGAAGCGTCGGCGCGGTTCTTTCGCGTTCAAACGCGGCTCGATTGCGGGCTGAGCGAGGGAATCGAAGAGGACCTCGTGGCCCACGGCGCGTTCTCGGTCGAGTCCGGCCTCGTCACCTGGGTCGTGTGGGGAGAGCTTCACCCGGCATTGGCGGCGATACGAAGGGGCGACATCGCCGCGGCCCGCGCCGGCGCAACGCCTCATGCGGATTCGCGCGAGCCCTATCCGAGGGCGGTGGCGCGCAGCGTCCTCGCCGAATGTGCGCGGCTGGACGGCGACCTCGCTACGGCGAAGAAGATCGCGACCCAGATCTTGCGTCAGCCCTTCGCCGAGGCAAAGAGCCTCTCGGCGTGCGTCCTCGGTCGCGTTCTTCTTCAGGAGTCGCGTCCGGACGAGGCTGCTTCGCTGGCCGCCCAGGCGATCGCCGAGGCAGACGCCGCGGCGACGTACCTGTCCGAGCGGGCCGCGCTTCGTGCCCTCCTCGCGACGGCGCTCGCCGCGAGCGGCCGCGACGCCGAGGCGGAGCAGGCGAAGAAGAGCGGGAACGCTTGGGCCCTGCGAATCGCCACGTCGCTCGACGAGATCCCCGGTGGGCGCGAAGCGTGGCTCGCGACGTCCGCGGTCGCGAGTCTGCGCGCATCATGACCGCAGTCGTCACGTCTTGAGCCGGAGGCGTTGGAAGTAGCGGCGCGTCACGCCGGCCGCCGCAGCGGCGCCCCGGCCACCGTCTTGCAGATCGAGTGCTCGCTCTCCATCTGCACCCCCGGCCGCTCCGGCGTGCCCGGGTCGATCGCGCCGAACACCTCGGCGTCCGCAACCAGCTCGCGCTGCAGTTGAGTCGTCACCTCGTGGCGCTCGGTCATGATGTCCAGCGCCACCAGCCCACGCTCCTCGGCCAGGTCAAGCGCCCGGCCCAGCGTCGGCAGGTCCTCGGCGCGGATGACCCACGGCTTGTCGGCCAGGACGTGCAGCCCCGCCTGCAGCGCCGCGAGGATGGCGTCGATCTTGCCCCGGTTACGGCCCGAGATGACGACGACGTTGCCCGGCCGCTCCGCCAGCATCCGCCCCAGCGGATCCGGCCCCGCGTGGACCTCCAGCTCCCACGCCGTCGGCGCCGCCGGGCGGGCGTTGAACGCGGCGATCCGGCCGAGGTGCGCCAGCAGGTCAACGTCCGCCGCTTCCTGCGCTCGGAATCGGGCGCGGTGATCGGCGTGCGCGTCGAGGACTCCACCGGCGCGAAGCAAGACCTCCACGCCCCGATCACGATCGACGCGTCGGGGCGGAACGCCCTCGCGCAGTCCCACTTCGACTGGCGCATGAACGACCCAGTCCTCAAGAAGATGGCCGTGTGGACCTACTACGAGGGCGCACGCCGCGACCCCGGCCTCGACGCGGGCGCCACCACCGTCGCCTCGCTCCCGGGCCAGGGCTGGTTCTGGTACATCCCTCTGCCCGAGGACAAGGTCTCGGTCGGCATCG
>JBGTSH010000596.1:0-2674 GCA_041940405.1 Polyangiaceae bacterium | reverse complement strand
GCTTCTTGACTGCTGCGCCCTTGCCTTCAGCGGCATCCAGCAGCTCGCCAGCCAGGCGCAGAGCCATGGACTTCTCGCCACGCTTGCGGGCGAAGTCCACCAGCCAACGCATGGCCAGGGCATTACGACGGGACGGACGGACTTCGACCGGAACCTGGTAAGTCGCACCACCTACGCGGCGGGACTTCACTTCGACCAGCGGAGCGATGGCATCGAGAGCTTTTTCGAAGGTTTCCAGGGGATCGGCCTTGCCGCGTTCCTTGCCGCCGCGGCGCTCGGCGCTTGTGGCGACGACGGCGAGACGACGGACGCGCCGGGTGGCGGAACGACCACGTCGGCGGCGACGAGCGGTACCGGTGGTACAGGGGGTGAGGCGCAGAGTGCGGTGACGCCGCCCCCGTTCGGATCTCCCTGGGACACGCTCGGCGAGTGGAATCTCTTTACCGACATCCCGAGCGGGACGCCCAATGCGCGCGTCGTCCCCTACGACCTGATTTCGCCGCTCTTCTCCGACTACGCGCTGAAGGATCGATACGTCTTCATTCCCGAAGGCTCGACCATCACGTACTCGGACACGGAAGCGTGGGAGTTTCCTGTCGGCGCGATCCTGGTCAAGACGTTCTCCTATCCGATCGACGCCGCGAACCCCGATGGGGCGCGTGACCTCCTCGAGACGCGGATCCTGTTCCGCGAGCCCGACGGTTGGAAGGCGCACACCTACGAGTACACGGCCGACGACTCCGAGGCCGAGCTGCTCGTCTCGGGTCGCATCGTGCCGGTCTCGACGCAGTCGCCGAGCGGGACGCCCATCGACAGCTACCGCATCCCGAACGAGAACCAGTGCCTCGAGTGCCACGAGCGATCCGACGAGGCTCGTCACCTCGGGCCGAGCACGCGGCAGCTGGATCGCGATCTCGATTACGGGTCGGGACCGGAAAACCAGATCGACCATCTGTTCTCGATCGGGTTCTTCGACACGCAGCCGGCTCCGGCCGCGCAGCGCTTCCGCCTCGCGGATCCCTTGGACGGCTCGAACCCCGACCTGACCTTCCGCGTGCGCTCGTACTTCGACGCGAACTGCGCGCATTGCCATCAACAGGGTGGCTTCGCCTCGCCTCCGTCGAACCTGGACCTCACGCTCGCCGGTACCGATCCGATGGCCGATCCGTCGAACTGGGGCGCGTGCGTCATCCCGACGAGCTGCGGTTGCTGCGCGGGCGATACGCACGATATCGTTCCCGGCGACCCGGACACCTCGATCATGGTCTGCCGCGTTTCGTCCACCGACCCCGCCGAGAAGATGCCGCCCTTCGGTCTGCACGCGCACGAAGAGGGCGTCGCCCTGCTCTCGGATTGGATCGCGGCGATGCCGATGGCCGGGTGCCAGTGAGCAGATGATCGTCTACGCGCATCGCGGTGCGAACGTAGAGCTTCCAGAAAACACGCTCGAGGCGTTTCAGCTGGCGCTCGACGTCGGCGCGGACGCGCTCGAGACCGACGTCCACGCGACCAAGGATGACGAAATCGTCGTCCATCACGATCCCACCGGAGCACGGACGGCGAGCGACGCGCGGGCCATCGCTTCGCTCGCTCTGGCCGAGGTGCGCCGCTGGAACCTCGCCTACGGTTTTCGCGACCGCGCGGGGCAGGGGTTGGTGAACGCCTGCTACCGCGTCCCGACCTTCTCCGAGCTGCTCGAGAGCTTTCCTTCGGTCCGCCTCAACGTGGACGTGAAGCCGAAGAGCCTCGAGGTGGCGCGACGTGTGATGGCGATCGTCGCGCAGCACCGGGCAGAGGAGCGCGTCTTGCTCACCAGCTTCCACGACGAAGTGATCGGCGCCATCCGGTCGCTCGGATACCGCGGGCCGACCGGCCTCGCGCGCGTCGAGGCGGTTCGTGCGCTCGCGGCGCCTCGCTTCACGCCGCGGTGGCTGCTCCCGGCCGGCTCGAGGATCCAGATCCCGACCCACGCCGGGCGCTTCCGTCTCGACTCGAAGCCGGTCGTACGCCGCCTTCAGCAGCTCGGCTACGCCGTCGACTTCTGGGTCGTGAACGACGCGGCGGGCGCACGACGCGCAAAAGCCGCGGGGGCCGACGGCGTGATGACCGACGACCCCCGGGCCGTTGTGGCGAGCCTTCGAGGCCCACACTGACGATTTCGTGGCTTACGCGGTGAGCGACGTCCCTCCGCCTTCGGGCGTGGAGACCACGTCCGGCATGGCCTCGAGCGCGGCGGCGAGGACCTGGGACATGTCGTCCGCGAGGATGAACTCGACGTCGGCCTTCACCTCGGCCGGGACGTCGTCGAGGTCGCGCTCGTTGTCGCGCGGGAGGATGACCCGCTTGATGCCGGCACGGTGGGCGGCGAACACCTTGCTCTTGATGCCGCCGACCGGAAGGACGCGCCCGCGCAGGGTGCACTCACCGGTCATCGCGGTATCGCTCCGCACGCGACGCTGGCTGAGGAGCGAGGCGAGCGCGGTGAACATCGTCACGCCGGCGCTCGGGCCGTCCTTGGGGACGGCGCCGGCAGGGACGTGGATGTGGAGATCCGAGTCCTCGAGCACCTCGACGGTGATGCCGAGCTCTCCGGCGTGGCTCTTGACGTAGGTGAGCGCGGCCCGCGCGCTTTCCTTCATGACGTCGCCGAGCTGGCCGGTGATCTCCAGCCGGC
>JBGTSH010000595.1:0-2703 GCA_041940405.1 Polyangiaceae bacterium | reverse complement strand
CAGGCCTACCGGCAGCCCGGTTCTTCGTTCAAGCCGTTCGTCTACGCGGCCGCACTCGACAATGGCTACACGCCGGCGTCGGTCGTTCTCGATGCACCGATTACTATAACGATCGGCAACGAGGTCTGGTCCCCGAAGAACTACGGCGGCAAGTCCGCAGGGCCTTCCACGTTGCGCGCCGGCATCGAGCGTTCGCGAAACCTGATGACCGTCCGTCTCGCCAACGACATGGGGATGCCACTGGTCGCCGAGTATGCCGAGCGCAAGCGCATGACCCTCGAAGAGGCGGAGCGCCGGGCCGTCGAGCAGGACGACGCCGCTGGCCCGCATGGCTACGGAGCCTGGACCATCCGCGGCGCGGCGAGAAGTCTCAGCGGATTCCTTCGTACCAGACCTTGAGCACCGTCACCTCGGTCGGGCCTTTGGGACGCTGCACGACCGCAGTGTCGCCTTCGCGTTTGCCGAGGAGCGCTTGGGCGACGGGCGAACGGACGCTGATCTTCTTGGCGGCGAGGTCGACCTCATCGGTGCCGACGATCCGGTAGGTGCTCTCCACCCCGTCTTCGTCTTCGATCGTGAACCACGCGCCGAAGTAGACCTTGCCGAGCTGCTCCTTCTGCGGCTCGACGACGGTGACTGCGTCGAGCCTCTTGGTGAGAAAACGCACGCGGCGATCGATCTCGCGGAGCTTCTTCTTGCCGTAGATGTACTCGGCGTTCTCGCTGCGGTCGCCTTGTGCGGCCGCGGCGGCGACCTCTTCGGTGACGCGCGGGCGCTCGACCTTCCAGAGGCGCTCGAGCTCCTGCTGCAGGGCGCGGGCGCCCTCGGGCGTGATGTGGTTGCCGCCTGCAGGGCGCTTCGGCTCGGGACGATCCTCTTCGTCGTCCTCGCCGTCGCTCTCCTTGGTGAACGCCTTGGACACGCTCAGCTCTTTGCGGCGGCGCCGGCTGCCTGTGCGAGGAGGTCCTGGATCTTTCGGACGAGGCGCGTCGGATCTTCGACCACGCCCTCGGCGAGGAGCGCCTGCTCGTAGAGCATCTCGCAGAAGCTCGTGAGGCGAGCGGAGCCGGGCTCTTTCTCGGCGAGCGTGGCTATCGACTCGACGACGGGGTGCGCCGGGTTCACCTCGAGGATCCGCTTCTGCTCGGTGGCGCGCTCGTCGAGCATCTTCATGATGCGCTCCATGTTGGCGCCGGGCGCGCCCTCTTCCGAGACGAGGCAGCTCGCGCTGTCGGTGAGGCGCTTGGAGAAGCGAACGTCCTTCACGCGACCACCGAGCGCCTTCTTGATCGCTTCGAGGGCCGACGGGGCGCCCTCCTTCGGAGCTTCGTCGCCGAGGTCGACGTCGCCGTGGACGACGCTCTTGAGCTTCTTCTTTTCGTACTCGGGGGTCGATTGCACGACCCACTCGTCGATCGGATCGGTGAGAAACAGCACGTCGTAACCCTTCTTCTTGAAGGCTTCGATGTGCGGGCTCGCCTCGACCGCGCGGCGGTGCATGCCGGTGACGTAGTAGATCTCGCTCTGCGATTCCGGCATCGCCGCGACGTAGGCCTTGAGCGAGGTGTAGTCGCCCTCGGGGGTGTTCATCGACTCGAAGCGAGACAGCTCGAGGATCGCGTCTTTGTTCTTCCAATCGACGCTGACGCCTTCTTTGAGGACCTTGCCGAAGGTGCGCCAGAACTTCTTGTACTTCTCCGGATCCGACTCGCTGAGATCCTTGAGGCTCTTGAGCACCTGGCGGACGAGCTCGCGCTCGATCTGCGCGAGCGTCTTGTCCTCTTGCAGCATCTCGCGCGACACGTTGAGCGAAAGGTCCTCGGAGTCGACGACGCCGCGCAGGAACCGGAGCCAGATCGGCGTCAGGCGCTCGCAGCTCTCGATGATGAGGACGCGCTTGGCGTAGAGGCGCAGCGCGGTTCGCTCTTTCTGGAACAGATCGAAGGGCGCCTTCTCCGGGACGTAGAGGAGCGCCTGGAACTGTGCCGGCGCGTCGATCGCGAAGTGAATCGTGAGGAGCGGGTGATCGCCGGACGAGCCGCCCGAGAGGTGCTGGAAGAATTGGCTGTGTTGCTCTTCGGTGACCTGGCCCCGCGGCTGCGCCCAGAGCGCCTTGGAACGGTTTACCTGCTCGCCGTCGATGAAGATCGGGAAGCTGACGAAGTCGGAGTACTTCTGGATGATCTCTTTGAGGCGCCAGCTGCGCAGGTAGTCGCTCTGATCCTCCTTGAGGTGGAGCACGATGTCGGTGCCCGGCTCCTTGCGATCGCCGGGCAGCACGGTGAACGTGTCGCTGCCGGTCGAGCGCCAGATCACCGGCGTGGCCCCGTGCGCCATGCTGTGCGTCGAGACGTCGACGCGCTTGGCGACCATGAACGCCGCGTAGCGGAAGCTGGTGAACAGATCGTCGCCGTGCAGCGGCTGGATGCCCCAGGTGATCGCGCCGGTGCACACGATCACGATGACCACGAACGCGCGGAACTCGACGGAGCGCCAGAACACGCGGAGCGCACGGCCGCGCAGGGCCGCGTAGTAGAGGCCGTAGTTCACGCTGGCGATCAGCATGAAGCCGGTGAGCGTCAGCTCGATGGTGCCTTCCTCGACCTCGCGGGTGAGCAGCCGGGCGGCGAGCGCGGGCACGAGAAACATCAGCGCGAACAGCGCCCAGGTCGCCGCGCCGCGCATCGAGGTCTCGAGATGCGT
>JBGTSH010000594.1:0-2763 GCA_041940405.1 Polyangiaceae bacterium | reverse complement strand
CGCGCGCTCGACCCCATCGCCTTCGCGCGCGCGGTGATCGAGGGCGGCGCGACGGTGCTGCAGCTCCGAGCCAAGCACCAGGACGGTCGCCGCGTTCTCTCGTTGCTCGTCGAGCTCGTGCCCATCTGTCGTGAGCGTTCGGTGCTCCTTGTCGCAAACGACCGGGCCGACCTGGCGCTGGTGGCCGGCTGCGACGCCGTCCACGTCGGTCAGACGGATCTTCCGCCGGGACCGATCGCCGAGCTCGCCCGGAAGGCAGGCCGACATCTCTCGATCGGTCTCAGCACCCATGACGAGGACCAGGCGGATCGTGCGGCTCGCGAGCCGGTCGACTACATCGCGGTCGGTCCCGTGGCGAGCACTGCCACGAAGAAGAACGCCGATCCGGTCCTGGGCGTCGCGCGGGCGCGGGCCATCGCTTCGCGCATCCGCGCAGCTTCGTCGCTCCCGGCGGTCGCGATCGGTGGCATCGACGCCGCCGCTGCCGCGCAGCTCGCCGGCGCTTTCGACATGATCGCCGTCGTCGGAGCGCTCCTGCCTCCGCCCGGCGAGCCGATGAGCGCAGCGACCGCCCGAGCGCGAGCGATCGTGCAGGCGTTCACGCCCGAGCGGCGCGCGGGTGCGACGCTGGAGGGAGGGACGTGAGCTTCCTCCTCCTCGCCACCGCAGCAGCGGTCGCGGCAGGTGCGGCGGGTGCCTTCTTCGCGCGCCGCTCGCGCCGAGACGACGCAGATTCGCCGCCGGCGACGGCGCTCCCCGCGGCGCCGGCTCCTCCGCGCGGCCTCGAGACGCTGCCGGTCACCTTGGGCGACGTCGTCAGCATCGACACGCCCGCCGCGCGCGAGGAACGCTGGCTCGAGGGTGTGATCGTAGCGCGCGAAGCCGACGAGATCGTCGGCGCGGTATTCGTCGCGCCCGAGGGGAGCCGCGAGCAGGCGGTCGTGGCGTTCGCACTGCCGCGGCGTCAGATCGGTTGGCTCTCCCCGGTCTCGGCGAGCGTCCTTCCTCCGGGCGCGGGCGAGCTGCCGAGCACGCTCGAGATCGAAGGCGTCGCGATGCGCCGCCGCGCGCGGCTGCCGGTGACGCTCGAGCGCGCGGGCAAGGGCGCACCACAGCTCGGGCCCTCCGGGATCTGGGCGGAGTACGAAGCGACGGGGCGTGCGATCGCGATCGTCCTGTCGAGCGCTTCACAGAGCCGCGTATGGTCAGGCACGCTCTGCGAGCCGGGCGAGTACGAGCGGATGGGCAGCGGGACGAGCACGTGAGCGAAGCTTCGGCATCGAGCTCGCCGGACCGCGAAGCAAACGAGATCCTGGCGGAGCTGAAAGAGCTCTTCCGATCGGCCTTTGCGTGGGGGACGTGGGGTCGCCTCCTCGTCACGGTTGCGCGCGACGCGCGGGGCGACCTCGTCGTGGCCGACATCCTCGTCGAAGAGGTCCTCGGCGATGAGGCCGCGCTCGACGCCGTCTTCACGAGCGACGACGCACGGTCGAGCCTCCCTGCTGTGGCCACCGCCGTCGAAGCCCTCTCGCTCCTCGCGGGCATCCCGACGGACGCGATCGCCGGCGGCACGTTCGTCCAGACCTCCGACGGCGAAGTCGCCTTCCTGGCGGGGCTCGTTCGGGCGCCGAGCCCGGCGATCGACGCTCGGCGCGACGAGCTCTTCGCCGAGCTCCGACGAAAGAACTCGCTCCTCGAGGCGAAGTTCGGCGTCGGCGCCGGCGCCGACATCGCAGCCGACATGGCCGAAGGGACCGTCACAATCGCCCGAGACGGAAAGCTCGTCGCGACCGGAGAGCAAATCGTGATCGGCTCGTTCGCGTCGATCGCGCGATGGTGGGTGTGGGGCGCGCACAATCCTTCGCTCGAGGCGGCCGCGCGGCGCCGCTCTGCCGATCTTCTCGACAGCATGGCCGACCGGACCTCCTGGGAGATCTCGACGCACGGCTTCGAGACCGACGAGGCGACCGCGTGGCTCCTCGCGGCGCTCGTCGCGGCCGAGCACGATCTCGAGGGTGTGGCTCGGGTGGCCGCCGGCACCCAGGGCTTCGTTCTCCTCGGCCTGCGTGCGCTCTGTGCCGCGCCGTCGGCATAGGGTAGAGACCCGTCGTGCCCGTTCTTTCCGCCCGAGGAATCGCGAAGTCGAGAGGGAGCCACGTCCTCTTCGATGACGTCTCGGTCACGATCGCCCGCGGGGAGCGGGTGGGTCTGCTCGGCATCAACGGGGTAGGAAAGTCGACCCTCTTGCGCATCTTGGCCGGGCTGGAGCTGCCCGACGTAGGCGTGATCGACCGCAGGCGGGACGCGACGTTCGAGTACCTCGCGCAGGAGCCCGAGCTCGATCCTGCGCTCTCGCCGAAGCAGATCGTCGAGAGCGGCCTCGCGGCATGGCGTGAGGCCACCGATCGCCATGCAGACGTCACCCGCCGCATCGAAGCAGGCGAGGCGACCCCGGAGCTCGTGGCGCTCCAGCACGAGCTCGCCGAGGCGATCGAGCGTCTCGGTGGGTGGTCGCGCGGTCACGTCGTCCTCGACGTCCTCGGCAAGCTCGGCGTCCGCGACGTCGATCGGCCCGTCGGCACCATGAGCGGCGGCGAGCGGCGTCGCGTCGCTCTCGCGCGCCTCCTGGTCGCGCGCCCCAGCCTGGCGATCCTGGACGAGCCCACGAACCACCTCGACGCGGACACCATCGCCTGGCTCGAAGAGCACCTGGTCGAGGAGTTCCCAGGCGCGGTCCTCATGGTCACCCACGACCGCTATGTC
>JBGTSH010000593.1:0-2823 GCA_041940405.1 Polyangiaceae bacterium | reverse complement strand
CCATGCGGCCGCGCGCGCCGATCGTCACGAAGATGATCTGCGCGCCGAGCCCGGCGCCGATGACGCCGCCGTTCGCCGTCGTGTCGAAGAAGCCAGCCGAGGGTCCCAGCGCTTCGCCCGAGACGTCGAACGTCTGCAGCCCGACGTGCTCGTAGCCGCCTTGGGCTTCGACCCAGAACCACGAGAGCCCGCGTCCCGAGTCCTTGTCTTTCGAATCGTCGAGCTCACCGCTGAGCGACGTGGGCGGGGGGTTCGCGGGGGCGGGGCCGCCCGTGGTCGGCGGCTGGCCGGCGTTCGGATCGAGAGGAGCAGGAGGCTGGAGCCCGCCGGCGTTCATGCCGCCCCACGGATCGGCGGGCGGAGGAGGCTGCCCGGCCGGCTGTCCCGACGCAGGCGGCTCTGGCGGCGGGGCGCCCTGCGCGCGGGCGACGGCCGGCGCGCCGAGGCCAAGGCCCACGACCAACAGAGCTGCGATCGAGGTCGCCGCAGGGCGACCGATCATGAACCGTCCTCCTGACGGTCGTCGGCGAGCACCGGCTCACCCGGAACGGCGTAGCCGCCGCTCAGCCATTTCTGGAGATCGGCGAGCTTGCAACGCGGCGAGCAGAACGGAAACGCGACGTTGTGCTCGCGCGGGCGCGCCTTCTCGCGGCAGATGGGGCACTGGGCTGCCATCGACTGGGCTGCCATCGGCGACACACTAGCACGCCTGGATCAGGCCGACTTGACCTTGGCCGATGCAGGCGGAGCTTCGGTCGCGTCCGCCGCCGCCTTGCCGTCGCCGCTTTCTGACGCGCAGGAGAGCAGTGTGTCGAGCTCGAGCAAGAGCTCCTTTGCGCGCTTCGATACCTGCTTCGGGATGGCGACCTCGATCACCGCGTGCAAGGAGCCCTTGCCGCGACCGTCGATCCGAGGAACGCCGCGGCCCTTCGTCGTCACGACCTCGTTCGGCTGCGTGCCGGGAGCGATCTCGATCTCGACCTTGCTGCCGTCGGGGAGCTCGATCTCACGCGTCGCTCCGAGCGTCGCGTCGGCGATCGAGAGCGTCACGCGCGTGATGAGGTCTTGGCCGTCGCGCTCGAACTTCGGGTCGGGTGCGATCTCTACGTCGACGAACAGATCGCCCGGCGGCCCGCCCTGCGATCCGGCCATCCCTTGGCCGGGGACGCGGAGCCTCTGTCCGCCGTCGATGCCGGCGGGGAACGTGACGACGACCTTGCGTGCCTTCTCCACGCTGCCGGTGCCGCGGCAGTCGTCGCACGGCGTCTTGATCACCGAGCCCTCGCCCTGACACTCGGGGCAGGTCTGCGTGAACATCACGAAGCCGCGAGCCGTGGAGACCTGACCGGCGCCGCCACAGGCGCCACACGTCTTGCGCTTGGTGCCCGCTTTCGCGCCGGAGCCTTCACACGTCTCGCACGGCGCCGGCGTTCGAAGCGGCACCTCTCGTTTGCAGCCGGTCATCGACTCTTTGAGCGTGAGACGCTGCTGCACGCGCAGATCCGAGCCGCGCGCGGGGCCGTTGCGCCTGCGACCGCCCGGCCGCGGGCCGCCACCGAAGAACTCGGAGAAGATGTCCTGGAAGTGGCTGAAGATGTCGCCACCGAAATCGGGCATCGACCCCTCGACCCCGGCGTGGCCAAAGCGGTCGTAGCGCGCGCGCTTCTGGTCGTCGGAGAGGACCTGGAATGCCTCGGTCGCTTCCTTGAACTTCTTCTCGGCTTCGCAGTCCCCGGGGTTGCGGTCGGGGTGGTGTTTCAGCGCTGCCTGTCGGTACGCCTTGCGGATATCGTCACTAGGCGCCCCCTTTTGGACCCCTAGGACTTCGTAAAAACAGCGCTTGTCGGACATGAGCGAACGGCCCGCTGTCCCAGACGGCGTCGCCCGCCACGGGAAAGTCGCGGGGGCACCGCGAAGGCAACAAGAGCCCTCGTTGGGCGGAACCGTGCCGCGACCATAAGGCTCTGGGAGGGCAAGTCAACCGGAAGCGAAGGGCCCCCTGCCCTTCGAACCGGTGCTCGCCCCCCGAAAACCTGCCCCCGATCTGCTCAGTTGCCCCGTCGCTGGAAGGCCGGCGTGTCCCAGTCCGCATCGAGCGGGGGGACGAAGCTCGTGCGCTCCCGCCCCGAGGCGCCGAGCTCACGGGCCGGCGCACGGCGCGTCGGAACTGCCGGCGGCTCTTCACTCTGCTGGCTCTGACGGGCGCTGGCGCGACCACTCGGAACGCTCGACGACATCGGCGCGCGCTCGAACCGCTCCCGCTCGTACCCCTGATCGCGCACGGACGGCCGCTCACCCCGCTCCATCGCCCCACGCTCCATCGCGGCGTGCAGGTCACCGCGCATCCCCGCATGCCCGTGCCCGAGCCCATGCCCGGGGGAGTGCGAAGCCCCATGCCCGTGAGAAGCATTGCCCATAGCCGGGTGACTCTGGAGGTGATGCGCCGGCGTCGTACGGACCTGCGTCGCCGGGTGCATCTCGTCGACCTGGCGATCGAAGCCGGTCGCGATGACCGTGACCTTCATCATGTCGCCCATGTTCTCGTCGACGGCAGCGCCGAAGATGATGTTCGCGTCCTCGTGCGCCTGCTCCTGGATGTAGCTGGCAGCCTCTTCGATCTCTTTCATCTTCATGTCGGGGCCGCCGACGATGTTGATGAGCACGCCCATCGCGCCCTCGACCGAGAGGTCGTCGAGGAGCGGCGAGTTGACGGCCGTCTCTGCAGCGAGGCGCGCGCGGCCGGTGCCCTTGGCGCAGCCGGTTCCCATCAGCGCCCGGCCCATGTTCGCCATCACCGTCTTCACGTCGGCGAAGTCGACGTTC
>JBGTSH010000592.1:0-2878 GCA_041940405.1 Polyangiaceae bacterium | reverse complement strand
ATCGAGCTCACGCTCGAGAGGGAGCGCGGCACGGTCGCCTACGTGGCGCCCATCGTCACCGTGGGCCTCGAAGAAGAGCTCGTATTCTTTCTTCTGTACGCGCTCTGCGCCGTTTTGACGGTGTGGTCCGGTTGCGTCGCATACTTCTTTGCAGAGAGGCGCCCGAGTGCGCGCGCGTATCTGTTCTGGTCGATCGGCGCGTTCCTCTTTCTGAGCTCCTTCTTCGACTACCACACGACGGCGCGTCTGCCCTGGCTGTTCGGCGCTTCGACGCTGTGGGTGACACTCGGGTTCCTCGGCTTGGCAATGACGTTTCCGGAGCCTGAGGGATACCTGGCCTCGTTGCTGACCGGCGATCGTCTTCGCTGGGTCCCACTCGTAGGCGCGGCTCTGTCGCTCCTCTGGGGTCTGGGGATCACCAGCGGACCGAGCGAGAGCTCGATTGGGGCGAGAACGCTGGTCACCGCCCTTCTCCCGGCGAGCGCCGCATTGCTGGTCGTGGTCTTGGCGGTGCGATTCATCCGCTCCGCAGGACGGCGCCGCGACGAGGTCCGAGCCGCGCTCTTCGGCTTGGCGGCGGCACCGGCGGTGGTCGCCGCTGCCTGTATCGGATTCCAATTTCAGCCAATGGCGGTGGTGCACTTCATGGCGCCGCTACTGGTCGCCTTGATCCCTGTTTCCCTCGGCGTCTCGCTGATTCGGCACAATGTCCTCGAATGGCATGCGGTGGCGACGACGCGCCTCGTCCTCCCCCCGGTGTTCGTGTTTGCCGCCGTCGCGGGCGTGCTCGTCTTTCTCGTGGTCAACCGGGCGGCCAGCCCACCCGCGAGCCAAGCGGCGCTGGCCGCGACCGTATCGGGCGTCGCCTTCCTGGGAGCCTTCGTCGCGCTTCGGCGCGCAGGGCTACAGAGCTACTTCCCGTCGACCACCGCATTTCGACCGACCATCGAGCAGCTCTCGGACGAGCTGCGCGAGGCGACGGGTCGCGACGAGGTGGTGCGCGCGATCCTCCGCGTCATCGAGCATCGCCTCGCGCCCATCTCGGCGTCGATCATCGAGCCATGCGGAGCGCGCGAAGAGCTGACGCCGGATCAATGGAAGGAGCTCTTGCGGGGCGAGAGCGTGTTCACCGCAGGTGCCCCGTCGGTACGAAGCCTGCTGGTGCCATTGCGGTCTTCGGGAGAGCTGCGAGCCGTCCTGCGGTGCTCTCCCAAGCCGTCGGGAGCGCTCTATCTGAGAGAGGACATAGCGCTGCTCGAGACCATCGCCGGCGTCGGCGCCCTGGCGCTGCACAACGCCGAAGTCATGGTCGCTCTGAACCAGATGCGACGTTTGCAGGTCGGCGCCGCCGAGCATGAGAAACGCCTCGCCATTTCGGCGCTCGCTGCGGAGCTCTCCCACGAGATCAACCACTCGCTGATCTTCTTTCGCTACTTGCTCTCCGACGCCGACGATCGGCCGCTCGTTCCCGACGACGTGACGATTGGCCGCAACGAGGTGGCACGGCTCCAGCGAACGCTCGGACATTTGCGCCGCCTCGACATACCGCCTTCGGCGGTCTCCGCGGTTCCTCTGCTCGGAACGGTCCGCCACGCCGAGGCGCTCGTTCGCGACGTCATCCAGACGAAGTCCCTCTCGGTTCACCTCGACGTGCCGAAGGATCTCGAAGTGATCGCGTCGCCGGACCCGCTCCTTCAGGTGTTCTCGAACCTTTTGCGAAACGCAGCTCAGGCAGCACCGGAGCAGGGGAACCTGGGCGTCGACGTCCGGCTCGATGGCGCCGATCTGGTCATCGACGTCTGGGACGACGGACCGGGCGTCCCCGAAGGGCTCGAGCGCCGGATCTTTCAGCCTTGGGTTACGATGACCGAAGGGGGTACTGGTCTGGGACTTGCAGTCGCCCAGCGGATCGTTGCGAGCTTCGGGTGGACGATTTCGGTCCGTCGAGTCGAGGGGAGGACGTACTTCACGATCCGCGCGCACCGCACGGTGCCGCCTGGATCACCCGGCGAAGCAAAGGAGTAGCGTCGGATGGACATCATGTTGGTGGATGACGAGGTGGGCCCGAGGCGGATCCTGGGCCGGATCCTCGAGACGTTTGGTGGTGCAAGGGTTCATGAAGCGGGTTCGATCGTGCAGGCCCGCCAGGTCCTCGCCAATCATCCGATCGCGGTCGCATTCGTCGACGTCAGGCTCGACGCGGAAGACGCAACCAACCGCGATGGGCTAGCGCTCGTCGACGAGCTTCGCGGCCGGGTGACGTGCATTCTGGTGACCCAGCTGGCCGAAGCAGAGATCATCCGCCAGGCGCTTCGAAGCGGTGCACACGACTTCATCCTGAAGGACTCGCTCGACGTCCGGAACCGTGAGCTCTTCCACCAGATCCTCAGGGGCCTTCGAGACGTCAGCGTGCTGGAGAAAGAGGTCCAGCGCTTGCGCGCGCGGACCGACACCGAGACGCCCTGGACGCTCATCGGCTCTTCCGAAGAGATGAAGCGCTTGAGGCGGCTCGTCGAGAAGGTAGCGATGAGCGATAACCCCGCGCTCGTCGTGGGGCCGTCAGGCTCTGGAAAGGAGCCGGTTGCGCGCGCGATTCACGCGTGGAGCGCGCGCGCCGACGAGCCGTTCCTCGCCTTCAACTGCAGCGCCGGCAAGGACCGCAGGACCGGCGCCAGGGCCCGCCGCTTCGAGACTTCGCCCGCAGTCATGACCTGGGCCGCCATCTTCGCCATCGTTCTGGCCTTCGTCGCCAAGGTCGGCGCGCTCCGGGCCGACACCCGCAACAATCTCATTCTCATCCGCGGCAGCGGCCGCGAGCGGCGCTCGTTCCTCGAGCTCGCGAGCCAGCTCGACGCCGACTGGATGAAGGGCCAGTCGG
>JBGTSH010000591.1:0-2887 GCA_041940405.1 Polyangiaceae bacterium | reverse complement strand
CTGGATCGAAGAGGAATCGTAGGTCTGACTCATGAGGTGACGTTTCCGACGCGAAAGACGAGCCGCCGGACGGACGGGATGGAATCGTCCGCCTGGAGACGGCCCAGGAGCTCGGGTCCGGCGAAGGCCTCGAGCTCGTACCGCTGGGTAGCGGAAGCCACCTCTATGGTAAGAATCCCGTCCCGGAATTGGGCCACCCGAGAGCGGCTCGAAAAGCGGGCCCCAGCGGCTTCCGACCACGCCTTGCGGAGGCCCTCGAGGGCGAGGGGCCGGGCGTAGCGTCGCTTCTGGAGCAGCCTCGACAGCACGTCGCCCAGCTTCTGCGGCCCCTTGCCCTTCACGCCCGTTTCCTGGCCTCAGGAGGTGATCGGCATGACGACGTACATCTCCTCGTCCGAGGCCTTGAAGACACCCGCCGACGAGCGGTCCTTGAAGTGGAAGGCCACGGCTTCGGACGGCGCATCGGACAGGGTCTTGAGGTACTCGCCGAGGAACGTCGGATTGAAGCGGATGCCGACGTCCTCTCCGGCGTAGTCGACGTCCAGCTCGCTGCGGGACTCGCCGAGGCCCTCGTGGCGCGAGAGGATCTGGAGCGTGCCCTTGCGCAGGCTGAGCTCCACGCTCGGGCCCTCGTCGCCGGCGGTGATCGCCGCCCGCTGGATCGCGCTGGCGAACTCGGCGCGGTCGATGGAGATCGTCTCGGGCAGGTCCTGCTCCTTGGGCAAGACCGCGCGGTAGTCGGGGAACTCGCCCTCGACGAGCAGCGCGACGATCTGCGTCGAAGGCAGGATGAAGCCCACCATCGTCTCCCGCAGCTCGATGCGCAGCGTCTGGTCCTCGTCCGCCATCGCTCGCTGCAGTTGCATGAGCCCCTTGATCGGAACGATGACCGACTTGCGCTCGGAGCAACCTGTCTTCATGGCGGAGCGCGCGACGGAGAGCCGCCGCCCGTCGGTCGCCACGAGCGTGATCTGTTCGGGATCGATCTCGAGCAGGACCCCGTTGAAGGCGTAGCGCCCCATCTCCTTCGCGGCGGCGAACATCGTCCGGTTGCAGAGGTGGACGAACTGCGACAGCGGCAGCTCGACGCCCGCCTCCGGCTCCATCGTCGCGAGGTTGGGGAACATCTCCGGGTCGTCGCCGTTGAGCCGGAAGAAGGCCTTCTCGCCCGTCACCTCGTGGAGCTGGTCCTTCTGCTCGATCTTCAGCGAGTCCGAGGCGATCGAGCGCACCGCCGAGAGCAGCGTCGCCGCCGGGAGCGCCGCCTGCCCATCGCCGGAGACCCCTTCCGCTTCGTAGCTCTGGCGAACCGACACCTCGCCATCGGTCGATGCGATCTCGACACGCTGACCGTCCACGCCGATGAGCACGTCCTTGAGGATCGGTCGAGTGCTTCGAGTCGGGCAGACCGCGGCAGCGAACTGGAGGTGCTGGAGGAAGGGTTCACGCGGTGTGGCGAGGTTCATGACTCTTTGGAAGGTCTCGCAAAAGAACAGAGACTAATTGAAAGACTCACCGTCTTCATAAGTGCGCCCGGATTGTGGAGTGCGACGGTCCCCTCGCTTCCAAGTCGGTTCGGGAGCGGGGGTTAGCCCCACGTCCGCGTCCGGAGCGCCGCTCACAGTATGCCTGGATCCTCGGTACCGATCCACGCGCGAGGATGTGTTCTGCGGCTGTTTTGCCGGCGTCTCTTCGCGCGCTACGCACGTCATCGACGGGTTGTGCACGTTCGGAGGTGCGGGTTTCGAACCCACCGGTCGCGCGGGGGTGGTTGCGACGGCGCAAGCGTGCGGCGCGTTCGCGTTCGAATTCACCGGCGGGAGCGAGCCGCGAGCTCTTCGAGGAGTTGCGCGAACTGAGGTTCGCCCTTGTGACGGTCCCGGATCTTGGTCACGGCGTAGAGCACCGTCGAGTGATCCCGTCCGCCGAAGTGTCCGCCGATCTCTTCGAGCGAGAGCGGAGTCAGCGTCCTGGCGAGGTACATCGCGACCTGTCGCGGCAGCGTGACCGACTGGGTGCGTTTGCGGCCCTGCAGATCGGTCATGCGCACGTCGAAGTGCTGACAGACGATCTCCAGGATGCGGTCGATGCCGGTGACCGCGCGGCTCGGATCGGGCCCCGATTGGCCGAGGGCCTGCCGGGCGAGGTCGAGGTCGATCTCACGATGGATGAGCTGGGCGTAGCCGACGACCTTGGTGACGGCGCCCTCCAACTCGCGGATGTTGCGATCGATGTGCTCGGCGAGATAGGTGAGCACTTCTTCCGGGAGCTCGACGCCGCGTTCGCGAGCGCGCAGGCGCAGGATGGCGAGGCGCGTCTCGTAGCCCGGCGACGCGATCTCCGCCACCAGCCCCCACTTGAAGCGGCTGATGAGACGCTCCTGGAGCGTCGGGATCTCCGCCGGCGGGCTGTCGCTCGAGAGCACGATCTGCCGCTGCGCGTTGTAGAGCGCATTGAAGGTGTGGAAGAACTCCTCCTGCGTGCGCTCCTTGTTCGCGAGCAGGTGGATGTCGTCGATCAAGAGGATGTCGACGTTGCGGTACTTGTAGCGGAACCGGTCGAGGTCGCCCTTCTCCACCGCGGAGATGAACTGGTTCACGAAGGTCTCGCTCGACAGGTAGAGGACCTTCAGCGCGCGGCCGCTCTGCATGGCCTTGTGACAGATGGCCTGAAGAAGGTGGGTCTTTCCGAGACCGACCGATCCGTGCAGGAAGAGCGGGTTGTAGGAGCCTGCGGGCGCGTCGGCGACGGCGTAGGCGGCGGCGTGGGCTTGGCCTCGGCCACCTTGGGGGCGGCCTCGGGCTCCTTGTCGCCGCTGAGCGCCATGAAGGCCCCGATGCCGATGCCGAGCACTACGATGTCGAGTCTCTGCCCCGCGGCACCCAGC
>JBGTSH010000590.1:0-2901 GCA_041940405.1 Polyangiaceae bacterium | reverse complement strand
ATGTCGCACGAGCTCCGGACGCCGCTCAACTCGATCCTCATCCTCGGGCAGCAGCTGGCCGAGAACGTCGGCGGCAATTTGATGCCCAAGCAGATCGAGTTCGCGAAGAACATCCACTCCGCCGGCACAGACCTGCTCACGCTCATCAACGACATCCTCGATCTGTCCAAGATCGAGTCGGGCACCGTCACCGTCGAGCCCGAAGAGATCACCTTTGCCGGCCTCCGCGACAGCGTGCACCGCACCTTCCATCACATGGCCGAGACGAAGGGCCTCAGCTTCAAGGTGGACATCGATCAAACGCTGCCGCGCTCGATGATCAGCGATCCCAAGCGCCTCCAGCAGATCCTCAAGAACCTTCTCTCGAACGCGTTCAAGTTCACGGCCCACGGTCAGGTCACGATGGCGCTCCGGCGCGTCAGCTCCGGTTGGACGACGGATCACCCCGTGCTCGGCTCCGCCGACGCAGCCATCGCCTTCGAGGTCACCGATACCGGTATCGGCATCGCGGCCGAGAAGCAGAAGCTCATCTTCGAAGCGTTCCAACAAGCGGACGCCGGAACGAGCCGCAAGTACGGCGGCACCGGCCTCGGCCTCGCCATCAGCCGCGAGCTAGCGAACCTCCTCGGCGGCGAGATCAAGCTGGTCAGCAAGCCGGGCAGCGGTTCGACGTTCACGCTGTACCTGCCGCTCCACTACACGGGCCCCGCCCAGCGCACCGCTGCGGCGAGCGCATCGACCACCTCGGCACCGACCATGCCGGTGCTCACGATCGCCAAGACAGAAGAGACGGTGCCCGACGATCGCCAGGACGTTCAGCCCGGCGACTCGGTGCTGCTCATCGTCGAAGACGACCCGCACTACGCGCGCATCCTGCTCGGCATGGCCCGAACCAAGGGCTTCAAGGGCATCGTCGCCAACCGCGGGCAGCAGGCGCTCTCGCTCGCGGTAGAGTACGCGCCGACCGCCATCACGCTCGATGTCTTCTTGCCGGACATGCTGGGCTGGACGGTCCTCAACAACCTGAAGCTCGACGCACGGACGCGCCACATCCCGGTGCAGATGCTGTCGGTCGAAGAGGAGCGGCAGCATGGGCTCTCGCACGGTGCGTTCTCGTACCTGGTGAAGCCCGCAACGACGGGCGAGCTCGAGGCGGCGCTCGACCGCCTCAAGGCGTACGTCGAGCCCCACCAGAAGCGCCTGCTCGTCATCGAGGACAACGATCGGGACCGCGCCAGCATCGTCGAGCTGCTCGCGCACGACGACATCGAGATCGAGGGCGTAGCCAGCGGGACCGAGGCGCTCGACGCGCTGAAAGCGTCGAAGTTCGACTGCTGCGTCGTCGACCTGCGCCTGCCGGACATGAGCGGCTTCGACCTCTTGGACAAGCTCCGGAACGAGCCCGAGCTCCGCGATCTGCCGATCGTCGTCTTCACCGGCAAGGAGCTCTCTTCGGAAGAAGAAGCGCGCCTCCGCGCGGTCGCCAAGAGCATCGTCCTCAAGGACGTGCAGTCGCCCGAGCGCCTGCTGGACGAAACAGCCCTGTTCTTGCATCGCGTCCTCGAGGATCTGCCTGCCCACAAGCGGCAGATGATCGAGCGGCTCCACAACTCGACCAAGGCGCTCTCCGGCCGCAAGGTGCTCGTCGTCGACGACGACGCCCGCAACATCTTCGCGCTGACCACCGTTCTCGAGAACCAAGAGATGGAGGTCCTCAGCGCGACCAACGGCCGCCAGGCCATCGAAATCATCGAGAACACGCCCGAGCTGTCCGTCGTCCTGATGGACATCATGATGCCCGAGATGGACGGCTACGAAACGATGCGCGAAATCCGAAAGGATCCGCGGTTCCGGACCCTTCCCATCCTGGCGCTCACCGCGAAGGCGATGAAGGGCGACCGCGAGAAGTGCCTCGAGGCGGGCGCATCCGACTACATTGCCAAGCCAGTGAACACCGACCAACTGCTCTCTCTCTTGAGGGTGTGGCTCTACCGGTAGAAGGCCATGCAAGACGCCATCTCCATCCTGTTGGTCGACGACGAGCAGCGGAACATCGACGCTCTCGAAGCGATCTTGGCTCAGCCGTCCTATCGACTCCTGACCGCGACCGACGCCGACAAAGCCCTCCGGCTGCTCCTGGAGAACGACGTCGCCGCCATCGTCCTCGACATCAAGATGCCGGGCGTGAGCGGCTTCGAGCTCGCCAAGCTGATCAAAGGGACGAAGCGCTTCCGCGAGATCCCGATCGTGTTCTTGACCGCGTACATGGTCGAGGACCAAGACGTGCTCGCCGGCTACGGCGCCGGGGCAGTCGACTACCTGACGAAGCCCGTCAACCCGCAGATCCTCAGGCAAAAGATCTCGATCTTCGCCGAGCTCTTCAAGAAGACGCGAGCGCTCGCGGAGCTGAACGCCACGCTCGAGGCGCGCGTGCTCGAGCGCACGGCAGAGCTCGAGCGCTCCGAGGCGGAGCTGCGAATGTCGGCGCAGCAAAAGGACGCATTCCTCGCGACGCTCGCGCACGAGCTGCGCAACCCGCTCGTCCCGCTGAGGACCGGGATCGACTACTTACGACGGCAGCCGGGCCAGCCGCCCGCCTCGGCAAAGGTCGTCGACACGATGAACCGGCAGCTCGACCACATGGTCCGGCTCATCGACGATCTCCTCGACATCGCGCGCATCTCACGAGGGGTCCTCGAGCTCAAGTGCGAGAAGCTGGTCCTCGCGGACGTCGTAAACGAGTCGGTGCTCGATCTGAGGTCGGTGCCATCGCGACGGTCGCTCGACATCGAGTGCAGCGTCGACGATCCGAACGTGATCGTCGACCAGGTGCTGCTGCGACAGAACCAGAGCCGCCTGCGCTTCTACGAGCGCTACGGCTTCAAAGGCCTGGCACGTGCG
>JBGTSH010000589.1:0-2904 GCA_041940405.1 Polyangiaceae bacterium | reverse complement strand
GCTTGGGCTTCGCCGTCGTGCCCGACGTGAAGTAGAGGAGCATCGCGTCCGTCGCTCGGGTTGGTCCGTCGGGCTCGAAGGACGTGCTCTCGCCGTCGACCTCGTCGAACGCGCGCCAGCCCTGGGCGGAGCCGCCGCAAAGGAGCTTGGTGACGAAGTCCGAGACGGCGTCGATCTTCGCTCGTCCGCTCGCATCGGTGACGACGTGGCGCACCTGCCCCCGCGCGACGCGGTCCTCGACGTCGGAGGTCGTGAGCTGCGTCGTCGCCGGGACGACGACGGCTCCGAGCTTGATGCATCCGAGCATCACCTCCCAGAGCGCGACGACGTTCGGAAGCATCAACAGCACGCGGTCGCCGCGGCCGACGCCCGCCGATCTCAGGAAGTTCGCGACCTGGCTCGAGCGGCGTGACAGCTCGGCAAACGTTCGCGTCTGCCTGGATCCGTCGTCTTTGCGGACGATCAATGCCAGGGCGTCATTTTCCCGCCCCAGCGCATCGAAGTGGTCGAGGGCCCAGTTGAAACTGACATTCGTTAGCACGGGCCATCGAAAATCACGTCGCGCGACGGCGTAATCTTCTCGGTGCGCGATCAAAAAATCCCGCGCGGCGAGGAAGGCTTTTCGTCCGGTCATCTGGCGAGGATAGGATGCCCGCCAACGAGGTGACACGTATGGTCGTGACGAGAAAAGTCTTTCTTCAGTTCGTCTTCACCAGTGCCGGCGCGTCGGCGCTCGGGCTGACCGCGTGTGGCGACGACGAAGGGTCGGGCGGCGCGGGCGGCAGCGCGACCACCAGCAATGGGACCGGCACTTCCACCACCGGCAGCAAGTCGTCCAGTTCGAGCTCGGGTGCGACGACGAACACGACGACGAACGGGACCGGCGCCACGACCACGGCGACCACCACCGGGATGATGATGCTGACGTGCGGGACGGAGATCGGGACGAACCACCCGCAAGCCCACACGATGACGGTCACGGCGGCCGAGGTCGAAGCCGGTGCCGACATGACCTACGACATCATGGGCGCGAGCATGCACACGCACTCGGTCACCCTCACGGCGGCCGACTTCGCGACGCTGGCACAGGGCGGATCGGTGACCAAGACCTCGACGTCGGGCGGTCAGCACACGCACGAGGTCACCGTCACCTGTATGCTCGAGTGACCGTGCGCGCCGACGCAAACGGCGCCGGCTGACCGCCGGCGCCGGTTGGCGGCAACTGCCGCGCGCTACGCCACTTTTGCGCGCGGCTGCCGTGAGCTGGGAACGCGTACCAGATCGTCGAGCGCGTCCGCGAGACTGAGCGCCTCGGCGCGCGCCAGGCGGACGGCTTGGCGTCGAGGCGTATCGACACGGCCGGACAGGGCATCGAGGCGCTTGGCCACGGCCTCGGTAAGGTCCTTGAGGACCGCGATCTCCTGTTCGACCGACATACCCTCGCTCATGCGGCGTGCTCCTTCTGGTCCCACGGGGCTTGGCAAAAAGTCGCTGCAACAAAAGTGCCCGGACAGCGTGCAGAGCTCGCGCCAGCTCCGTGACATTTTCGCCAACCCTGGCTGACGGCGGGTGCCGGCAGCGCGCGTCCGATGCGAGGGCTCGGACGCCTCTACGCTTCGCCCGCGAGGACCTTCAAGAACGCGGGCTCGTCGAGGATCGCGACACCGAGCTTCTGGGCTTTGTCGTACTTCGAGCCGGGGTCGGCTCCGACGACCACGTAGTCGGTCTTCTTCGAGACGCTCGAGGTGACCTTTCCGCCCAGGTCTTCGATCGCGCTCTGGGCCTTCTCACGGCTCATCGCTCCTAGCGTGCCGGTGATGACGAACGTTTTGCCGGAGAGGTGGCCGTCGCGCTTTTCTTTGACGACGTCGAGCTTGACCCCTCCGCTCCGCAGCTTGTCGAGCAAGGCGACCGTCGCCGGCCGGCGGAAGTAGTCGAAGACGCTCTTGGCGATGGTCTCGCCCAGGCCTTCGACCACGGTGAGCTCCTCGACGGAGGCAGCTCGGATCGCGTCGATGGAGCCGAAGTGACTCGACAACGTCTGGGCCGCGCTGCCGCCGACGTGACGGATGCCGAGGCCGACGAGCAGCTTGTCGAGCGGCCGCGAGCGCGCGCCGTCGATCGCCGCGAGCAGGTTCTGGATCGACAGCGGCTCGAAGCCGGGGATCGCGCCGGCGCGGACGGGGCGCGACAAAAGGAAACCCTGAAAGCAGTCCACGCCCGCCGAAAGCGCCGTATCCAGCTGGCCCGGTGTCTCGATGCCCTCGGCGACCACGCGCACACCGAGTTCCTGCAGGCCGGCGACCAGCCCGTGGAGAAGCCGTACGCCGCCATTCGCTTCAGCGAGATGGCGAAACCAGCGGCCGTCGAGTTTCACCAGATCGGGCTTCAGCGCATAGACGCGGTCGACGGTCGACAGGCCCTCGCCGAAATCGTCGATGGCGAGCGACAGGCCCGCGGAGCGGATGCGCGCGGCGAGCGCCGCGAACTGCGCCGGCTCGGCCACGGCATTCTCGCCGACCGCGCAGATCACCCGGGCCGGTTCGATGCCAGCCGCGGCGATCTCGTCGCCCAGCGCCTCCAGGTCGAACCAGCGGCGGGCGAGACGCAGGACCTCGGCGTCGCATTCGATTCGACCCTGAGCGGCACCGCGGACGATGAATTCCCGATACCAACAAAAGGCCGGCAGTCCGACGGTGATCCAGTCAGGACGTGCGGTATAGAGGTAAACCGTTTTGGTCGTGCCATCGGCGAGTTCCGCAGTGGCAGTCGTGCAGTCGTAACCAACTCCCACACCTTCGCAGCGATCAAGTTCGGACTTACCGAGCCCCGGGACACGACGGACGACTCCCCACATAGCGTCGGTCGATTTTCCAGTCCAGCGGGCGTCAGCTTTGGCCGACC
>JBGTSH010000588.1:0-2909 GCA_041940405.1 Polyangiaceae bacterium | reverse complement strand
GGGAGAAGCACCGCAGGCGCTGGCGCAGGCCGGCGAGCCACGGTTCGGCTCGTTCCGTGGCGGTTTGCCCCGGATGGATTTCGGCGCGATTCCGAAGGGCAAGCTCTGGCAGCTCCTCCACAAGAAGCGCTGGGCGTACGGCGCGGTCGCGGACGACAGCGTGTTCGTCGGCGCCGCCGTGGTGTCGCTCGGCTACGCGGCGTCGGCGCTCTTCTTCGTTCTCGATCGCAAGGCGCGGACGATGCTCGTCGATCGGAGCCTCATCGGCCCGGGCTCGGCGGCGACGTTCACCGACGAGGGCTCGGGCCTTCGCGGCGCGAAGTTCGAGCTCGGTCGGACGCGCATGATGATCGGCGACGACGGCGTGACGATCGACGTCGCCGGCGATCCGCCTTCGTACGCGCTGTTTCGAACGCGCCCGCCCTCGGCGCAGCCGATCGCTGCCGTCGTCCCGATCGACGGTGGCTTCGCGAACGCTACCGAAAAGCGCCTCTTCGGCGGTGCGGGTGAGGTCGTGGCAGCCGGGAAGCGCTTCGTCCTGGAGAAGCCTTCGTACGCCGTCGACCACACGCACGGCTACCTGTCGCGGCACACGTCGTGGCGTTGGGCGCTCGGGATGGGGCGCGGCTCCTCCGGCGAGCGCGTAGCGTTCAACCTCGTCGAGGGCTTCGTCGGCGAGGCCGAGTGCGGCGTGTGGATCGACGACGAGCTCTTCGGCTGCGGCGAGGGCGTCTTCGACTACGACGCCGAAAAGCCCGACGCTGCGTGGCGTATCCGCTCGCGCTGCGGCGCCGTCGACCTTCGATTTTCGCCAGCGGCGCTGCACCGGGAGGAAAAGGATCTCGTCGTCATCCGGTCGCACTTCGTCCAACCCGTGGGCGACTTCGAAGGAACGATCGATCTCGGCGGCCGGCGCGTCACCGTGTCGGCGTTGCCGGGCGTGACCGAGCACCAGGACGTGCTCTGGTGAGCCGTTCGTTCGCTCCCCTCGCGCTGCTCCCGAGCAGCGTCATCGGCCTCGGCAAAGAGGTCCTCCGTCACGTCCTCAAGCGACCGGTCGTCGGGCTCTGCGTGGTGCCCACCCAAGCCGACAGTCGCATCGTCCTTATTCGTCGCGGCGACACCGGCTCGTGGGCGCTTCCGGGCGGGACCGTCGAGTGGGGTGAGACGCTCGTCAGCACCTTCCATCGCGAGCTGCTCGAAGAGGCAGGGATCGAGCGCGCCGTGATGGGCGACGTCGTCGGCGTCTACAGCCGGCCGGATCGCGACCCCCGCTTTCACGCCGTGACGGTCGTCGTGCGCGCCACGGTCGATCCCCCGGCTCGTCCCCCAATCAACGCGCTCGAGATCCGCGAGGTTGCGGCGTTCCTTCCGAGCGAGCTCCCGGCGGATCTGGCGATGGGGATGAACGATTTCGTGGCGGCGGCTCTCCGCGGCGGCCCGCCCGAGATCGAGTAGGCCGCGAGCGGGTTGGGGCCCCGCGCGCAGGGTCGGACAATGAGGTCTCGCAAGTTTCGCCCTTCGGGCACGCTCGTGTAGGATAAAAGCATGCTGAAAGGCCCTGCTTTCTTCGCTCTGCTCGGTGCGGCCGGGATCGCTGCGGTCAGCTACGGCTGCCAGCTCGAGGAGCGGGAGCCCCCGGCACCGAACCCTCGGCCGGGCGGCGGAACCCCGGTAGGGGTGGGCCCCGGGCCTGGCGGAACCGGTGCAACCGGAGGCGGCGGCAGCAGCGGCACCGAGTCCACGACGGCGACGACCACGACCGGCGGCGGTGGCGGTGGTGGCGGCGACGGCGGTGGTGGCGGCGCCCAGACCCCGGCAGAGGTGCTCTTTCCGTTCTGCGGGTGCATGGAGGCCGGCTCGAGCGCCGGCGCGTGCGCCGATTGCCTGTGGAGCCCTGCGACGAACCTCTGCCAGGACGAGTGGAACAACTGCAACCTCGGCGTCTGCGCTCAGATCCAGCAGCAGGTTCAGGACGGCATTTGCGACCTCAGCGATCCGATGTGCATCGAGACCATCGTCCAAGGGCTCGAAGGCGGGGTGGGTAGCTTCGCCCTCTACCTGGAGTGCGCCTGCACCTCCTGCACCCTCCAGTGCCCGGCCTCGTCCTGCCAGTAGCGAAGCGATCCGCTCGGCGGTACTGCTTCACCGGTATTGGGACACGTCGATCCCGTAGCGCTTGAGCCAGCGGTGGACCTGCATCCGCTCCTTGCCGAACTCGCGGCCGACGGCGGCGACGTTCCCCTTGTGCAGCGCCAATAGCGAGCGAAGCTCTTCTTCGGTCGGCGGGCCGCTGTCGCGCGGAGGAGCCGGAGGGTACGGCGGCGGGTGGAAGGCCGCGGGCGCCGTCCGATCCGGAGGCGTCCGGTCGATCGCCGGGCTCATCGGAGGGGGCGGCGTCGTCGCGCGACCCGCCTTCGGGGGGGTGTTGCCCGACGGTTCGCCGCACGCGTCCCGGCTCGCATAGGGCTCCATCGCGAGCTTGATCGTGTCCGGCAGGTGCTCGGTGTCGAGGGTGTTGCCCTCGTAGAGCGCGACGGCGCGCTTGATCGTCGCCTCGAGCTCCCGGACGTTGAACGGCCAGTCGTAGTGGAGGAGCCCCGTCATGAACGGGAAGCTGACAACGGTGTCCTGTCGATTGTGGCGCGCGAGCATGCTGGTCACCAGCGCGAAGATGTCCTCTTTGCGCTCGCGGAGCGGCGGCAGGGCGAGGCTGTACTCGTTGAGGCGTGCGAACAGATCGCCGCGAAAGCGGCCCTCTTTCTGGAGCACGGCGAGGTTTCTATGGGTCGCGCAGACGACGCGGACGTCCACGCGCTCGGGGCCTGTCGCGCCGACCGGGATGATCTCTTTCGATTGCAGGACGCGCAGCAGCTTTGCCTGCGCTTCGAGCGGCATGTCGCCGATCT
>JBGTSH010000587.1:0-2992 GCA_041940405.1 Polyangiaceae bacterium | reverse complement strand
CGCTCGCCGGCTACGCCGAGATCTTTTGGCGCAACACCGCAACGAGCGGCGTCGTCCCGCAGATAAGCTGCATCATGGGACCGTGCGCCGGCGGCGCCGTGTACTCGCCCGCCATCACCGACTTCATCGTGATGGTCGAGAGCTCGAGCTACATGTTCATCACCGGGCCCGAGGTCATCAAGACGGTGACCAACGAGGACGTGACGAAAGAGGACCTGGGCGGCGCGTCGACGCACGCTGCAAAGAGCGGCGTCTGTCACCTCACCGCGGCCGACGATCCCACCGCGCTCGCCAAGGTGCGCGAGCTCCTCTCCTTCCTTCCGTCGAACAACGCCGAGGATCCGCCCCGCGCCACGACCAACGATCCGGTCGACCGCGAGGTCCCCGCGCTCGACACGATGATCCCGACCGAGTCGAACAAGCCGTACGACATCAAGAACGTCGTCCGCGCCGTGGTCGACGACGGTCACCTGTTCGAGATCCACGACCGCTACGCGCAGAACATCGTCGTCGGCTTCGCGCGCGTCGGCGGCCGCCCCGTCGGCATCGTCGCCAACCAGCCCCAGGTCCTCGCCGGCTGCCTCGACATCAAGGCGTCGATCAAGGCCGCGCGCTTCGTCCGCTTCTGCGACTGCTACAACATCCCGCTCGTCACCTTCGTCGACGTCCCCGGCTTCCTCCCCGGCACCGATCAGGAGTACGGCGGCATCATCACCCACGGCGCCAAGCTCCTCTACGCCTTCGCCGAAGCGACCGTCCCGAAGATCACCATCATCACGCGCAAGGCCTACGGCGGCGCCTACGACGTCATGGCGTCCAAGCACATCCGCGCCGACTACAACCTCGCGTTCCCCACGGCAGAGATTGCCGTCATGGGTCCTGACGGTGCCGTCAACATCGTCTACCGCCAGAAGATCGCCGAGGCTTCCGACCCGGCCGCGTCTCGCGCCGCCTTCATCGACGAGTACAAGAAGAAGTTCGCCAACCCCTACAAGGCCGCCGAGCTCGGCTTCGTGGATGAGGTCATCTACCCGCGCACGCTCCGGCAAAAGCTCGGGACGGCGCTCGACTTCTTGTCGACCAAGCGGGCCGAGACGCCCAAGCGCAAGCACGGCAACGTTCCGCTCTAGCGGGCGCCCGGCTCGCCGCCTGGCAATCCCTCGAGATACGCGAGGTACTCCGCACCACGGCGCTCGGCGAACACGTCGAACACGAGGAGCGCGCTCGCCTGAATCAGGATGCCCAGCGCGGCGCCGACCACCACGGGCCGCTCCTTCATCGCGAAGATGACGGCGACCGAGGCGGCGATGAGGAGCGCTTCGACGATCTTGATGATCGTGAAGCTTCGCTGTACCCGCTGCATCCGCTCGAGCTCTTTGTCGCGGGTGCCGGTGGGATTTTCGGCGAGGCCGCTCTGAAGCGCAGCGACCTGAGACGGCGTTCGCAGATGAAGGCCCACGCCGAGGCCTACCTCGAGGAGCCCGATGAGCACGACCGGAAACATCATGGCGCGAAACGGACTCGAGCTCCGGAAGAGCCAGAACGAAAACGCGAGCGACGCGACCCCGAGAACGAGCGCGACGGTCGCGCCCTGCTTCTCGCCATCGAAGTAGGTCTCGAGCGATCCCATGGCCGTGAGGCTACACGAAAGGATCGCGTGGATCGGCTAGCCCACCGCGCAGACCACATGGCGCTGTCACCTCAACGCGAGCTTCACCCGGCTCTCCATCTTCGTCTGAAGCTCGGCCGGCAGGCCGCTCACGCACGCGTCGAGCGTGTCTCGCCCGTTTCGCGCCTTCGCCGTCGAAGCGACGGACATGCACCCCAGCGTCTTGTCGTCCCACTTGTCCTCTTTGCAGGCCGTTACCACCGCCTTGCGCACGCCGGCTTTCGCCGAAGGCGGCGCCCCCTGCTTGATGAGCTCGTCGGCGAAGCCGTCGCCGTATTCTGCGCCGACGCCGTCGCACGTCGCCGGTTGGCCGGTCGGCTCCGCGGAAGGTGCGCCGCCGCTGCTCAGATCGCAGCCGGTGAGGAGAGAGACGAGACCCATCGCGATGGATGCAGAGAGCTTCAGCATGGGTCGATCTACGGTCGGCTCACACCTGTGGCTGCCCGGGTTTGCTTCGCAGCGGGAAGCGGTTGGAAAGATGGAGCGATCTGGCGAAATAGAGACTTCTTGCGGCGGCTATCTCGGGTTCAGGACCGGGCCCGCGGAAAGTCCGCCAGGCGCAGCCGTCCGTAGCGCAGCCAGCCCGTCGACAAGAGCCAGGTGCGCGCCCGGGCCACCGGAGGCGCACGCTCCGCCGCCATCATCTCGAGCCCCTCGCGATACACGCGATCCGCAAACGCATCGGCGGACCAGGCAACCGACGCACACGGATCGAGCCCGAAGGGGATCGTCTGGTGCTTGCGCGCGTTGAGCAGCACGTACGCGAGGGCATTTCGGACCTCTCTCGGCGTCGAGAGCGCGCGTCCGTGCCATCGGTCCGCCCAGATCGGCCCGCGCCGGCCGAGCGCAGCGTTCAATCGACGCGCCATGCGGATGACCAGCCCGCGCATGCCTGACGCAAGCGCCGCCTTGTCCGACGCCTCGACCAGCAGATGAACGTGGTCCCGCTGGATCGAAAAATGCGTGATCCGAAACGCGCCACGCTGACTGCGCTCGATCGCACCCTGCAGCACGCGGACCGCTAGATCGGCCCGCAAGCTTGGCAACCCTCGGCCGGCGCGAAGCGTGACGTGCACCGGCTCCGCACCGCGGTGTCGCCCACGTGAGCGATGCGGCACCGAAGGCCGCGCCATCGGATTCGCTCGCTTGCGGCCAGCGCCGACGCGCCGGCCCCCCCACCCCGAGGTCAGCGCCAACGAGAGCTGCTTGGATGCCGAGGCTCGAGGCATCTTGAAAGGGCTATAATAATTCTGAGAGCAGGAGTCAACCCCTCGCCCTCGCCCTCGCCCTCGCCCTCGCCCTCGCCCTCGCCCTCGCCCTCGC
>JBGTSH010000586.1:0-3004 GCA_041940405.1 Polyangiaceae bacterium | reverse complement strand
ACGTGCATCGGCATCGGCGGCGATCCCGTCGGCGGTCTCGACTTCGTCGACTGCCTCGAGATGTTCAACGCCGACCCGGAGACCGAGGGGCTCATCCTCATCGGCGAAATCGGCGGCAACGCCGAGCAGCGCGCCGCCGAGTGGGTCAAGGCCAACATGAAGAAGCCGGTCGTCGGCTTCATCGCCGGCCGCACGGCGCCGCCGGGCAAGCGCATGGGGCACGCCGGCGCGATCATCTCCGGCGGCAAGGGCACGGCCGACGAGAAGATCGCCGCGTTCCAGGCTGCCGGGATCGCCGTCGCGCCGACCCCTGCGGACATGGGCGCGACGATGAAGAAGCTGCTCGGTCGCTGACGCTTCCGTCATGCTTTAGCCTCGTCGAGCCGGTCCTCCGAAAGGAGCCGCTCGGCGAGGTCGAGGGCCTCGCGGTGCTCGGGTATCCGCGAGACGAACGAGGCGCGTGTGGCCTCGTCCTGGAGCTTTGCGGCCTTCTCGAGCACGGCGTCGCGTGCAATGCGTGCCGCCTCGCGCGCCTCTTCGACGCGCCCGGCGGCGAGAAGCGCCTTCGCCCATTCGTTGCGAACCTCTTGCTCGCCCTCCTCGAGCACCCCGCGCTGTTCGAGAAACTCCTTCGCACGCGCGGCGAGCTCGAGCGAGCGCTCCAAGTCCCCCTGCGCGCGCGCCACCCGTGACCGTAGGGTCGCCGCCATGGCTTCTACGGAGATGAACGTGTCGCCCTCGCAGGCGTGCTTCGCAGCTTCGAGCGCTTCGTCGTTGCGTCCGAGCGCCTCGAGCGCTTTCGAAAGATAAGAATAGGAGTACTTGACGACGACCTTGCGCTCTTCGGTCGCGGTGCTGATCGAATGGCGCTGAATCTCGACGCACTTCTCGGCGTCGCCCAGGCGCAGAAGAACGAAGCCGAGGTTGTGCCGGGCGTTGTGAGCGATGAATTCCATTCCCCCGGCTTGTGCCTTCTCGGCGATGCGCACGAAGCCGTCGCGCGCCTTCTCCCATTCTCCGACGAGCATCCAGTCGTAGGCGACGGCGCCGTGCGCGGCGAGGGCCTCGCGCCGGTGGCCTGCCTCTTCGAAGGCCTGGGCGGCCTCGTTGTCGAGCCGGATGCAGGCGCTGACGTCGCCGTCGAACATCGCCACCCAGGACCTTGCACGCGAGACGAAGGCGCGTGCGAGCGGGGTGGCGGCGTCGCCTCCGAAGAGCGCGATGGTGCGCTCTGCGCGCGCGCGGTCACCGTCGCGAAGCAGCGCCATCGTCACCTCGCCGAGCGCCTCCGTGGGACGGCGCAGCGACGGATCCTTCTCGAGCGCGGCTGACAGATCTTCGAGGATGCGCGACATCCTGGGGTCCTGCTCGGTCGCCGAGGCGCGAAGGAACAGGACGGCGATCTCTCGCCACGCGGGCGTCCCGATCGTGACGCCTTCCAGCGCCTTTTCGGCTCGCTCGATCGTGCTCTGGAGCTGACCGCTCCAGTAGCCGGCCTTGACCGCGATGGCGTCGAACGCGGCGCGCTCGGCCGCGTCGCTGGGGAGCGCCGTCGCCTCGACGCGGCGGACGAGCTCGAGCGCTCTCGGCAAGTCGTTGTGCTCGAACGCCAGCGCCGCGGCGCGCGTCCAATGCCGCGCGGCCTGGAGCGGCTCCTGGCCCAGCGCGTAGTGCCGAGCGATCGAAGCAGGATCCGGCTCACCGCGCGCCTCGAGCCAGCTCGCCGCGAGGCGGTGTCCGACGAGCAGATCGGCGTCGGTCAGCGACGCGTAGGCGGCGTCGCGCACCAGCGCGTGACGGAAGCCGAGCTCGGCCTCGCCGTCGAAGCGTGACGTCGCCTTTCGTTGAACGAGGTCCCGCCGAGTCAGCTCCTCGAGCCACGCCGCGACCGAGGGCGCGTCGGCCTTGCCGACCAGCGCCTCGACCGCGCTCTGCCAGAACGATTCGCCGAACACGCTGGCGGCCCGAAGCACGCGCCTCGCATTCGATTCGAGCCGCTCGAGCCGCTCTTGGAGCAGCGCGACGATCGAGGCCGGTGGCTCGACGAGGCCCTCGCCGGCGGCGGTGCTGAGCTCCAAGAGGAAGAGCGGGTTACCTGCGCCGTGCTCCACGATGCGCGCGACAGCCTCGGGCGCCGCCGACGCCCCGAGGTGCGCTCTCACCAACGCGTCTGCAGCCCGCCGCGGGAGCGGAGCGAGCTGAATGCGGTCGACGAGGCGGCCTTTGAAGATGCGCGGGTGAGCCTCGTCGACCTCGGGACGAGCCGTCGCGACCACGAGCACACTTTGCTCGGCGAGCTCGGCGAGGGCGCGATCGAGGAAGTGCGCGCTCGGACCGTCGCAAGCGTGGAGATCCTCGATCACCAAGAGCAGCACACGCTTTCTCGACAGGAGTCGGAGTACCTCGAGCCATTCGTCGAGGGTGCGCTCGGCCAGGAGGCGTGGATCGTACGAGGCCTCGGCCACGACCGGGCTCGCACCCTCGGCGTCGAGGCCCATCGCGTGCTCGAGGAATTGGAACGTCGCCTCGGCACCGGTCTCGGAGAGACCGCGACGCAGCGCGAGGCGCTGGACGGCGGGCGCGGCGGTCGGCGAGATCGAGAGCGCGCGCCGGACGATATCGGTGGCCACGAAGAAGCTGGTCTCGGCGCGCGCCGGGTCGCACGCCACGCGAACGACCCGAGGGGGCTCCGCAGCCTTCAGCGCCTGCTCGAGAAACGCTCGGACGACGCTGCTCTTGCCCTGGCCGGCAGGGCCCACGACGACGACGCTTCGCGCGATCTCGTCTTCGCGGACCGAGTCCAATGCGGCGTTGAGGATGCCGATCTCACGCGCTCGGCCCAGGACGGGCTGGCGCGACTCCGGCTGCGAAGCGTCGCGGCCGGTGACGAGCTCGCATCCGCCCTCGGTGCCGCGCAGGACGAAAGTCTCGCCGACGAGCGCGCGCGTCGTCGCGTCGATGCGGATGACGCCCGAGCGTCCCGCGAGGCCGAACGCTCGGCTCA
>JBGTSH010000585.1:0-3073 GCA_041940405.1 Polyangiaceae bacterium | reverse complement strand
GCCGTCCATCACGTCCACGTGGATCCAGTCGGCGCCTGCCTCGTCTACGGCGCGCACCTCTGCGCCGAGGTTTGCGAAGTCGGCCGACAGAAGCGAGGGCGCGATGATCGGAGCCGAGAGGGGGGTCATCGGGCCCCGTAGGCATACCCCGTGAACCGGTCCACTGCTAGGCTCGCACGCGCGGATGGAGACCCGGCCCCTCACGAAAGCCGATTACGATCAGATCGTTCGCGTCATCGATCAATGGTGGGAGGGGCCGACGAGCGCGCTCGCGCACCCGATCTTCTTCTACGAGCTCGGTCGCCTCGCGCGGGTCGTCGAAGAGGACGGCACCCTCATCGGGTTCCTCTTCGGGTTCGTGACCGAGCAGCGCGTCGGCTTCGTCCACCTGGTCGGGATCCATCCGCAGCACCGGCGCCGCGGCGTCGCCCGACTCCTCTACGCCTCGTTCGAAGAGGCCTGCCGCGAGGCCGGCTGCACCGGGCTCAAGGCGATCACCACGCACGGAAACGAGGGCTCCGTTCGGTTCCACCAGGCCCTGGGCTGGACCGTCCGCGAGATCGAGCACTACGCCGGACCCGGTAGGGGACGGGTGGTGTTCGAGAAATCTCTCGTTTGACGGCTGGCGGTGCCCCGGCCGGTCGTTTTTGGTACGCTTTTTCGGTCCCGCAAAGGAGGCTACCGATGCGGCTCGGCCTTGTTGCTTCTTCCACCCTCTTGGGTGCGTCCGCGCTCCTGACGATTCTGTCTCTGTCATGCGCCCAAGGCGACACGATCGTCGACGGCGACGACGGCGACGGCAGCAGCAACAGCGGCGGCAGCGGCACCGGCGGCAGCGGCACCGGCAACGGCAACGGGAGCGGCACGATGAAGACCGCTTCGGCCTCGACGGCCGCCCAGGCGTCGACGACGACCGGGCCTGCCTGCGAAGAGGACCCGTGCAAGCTCGTCGAGCCCCAGTGCGGCTGCATGTCGGGCGACGCCTGCACCATCAACGGCTCCGGCGATCGCGTGTGCGCCGCCGCCGGCAGCGCGATGCCGGGGGCAGGTTGCAACGCGCAGAACCCGTGCGCCGCCGGTTCGCTCTGCGCCGGGTACGGCCCCGGTCTCGACAGCTGTCAGAAGTTCTGTGCGGCCGACACCGACTGCGAAGCACCGGGCGGCCTCTGCGCCATCACGCTGAACGACGGGATGGGCGGCACCCTCCCGGACGTGACCTTGTGCTCGACCGACTGCAGCTTCGTGACCAATACCGGGTGCTCGGTCGCCGGGACGTCCTGTCAGCTGGGCATCCGGAACATGACGGATCCGTTTACGCTCTGCGCGCCCTCTGGGACCGGAGTTCAGCAGACGGCCTGCGTCGATTCATCGGGGTGCGCCCCGGGGTTCATCTGCCTCACCACCTCGGCGATGGACGAACGCTGCTTTCAGTGGTGCGATGTGAATAGCCCGACGTGCCCGGGCGGCCTCATCTGCCAGGGCCTCGAGATCTCCGCCGGTGTACCCCTCGTCATCGGCACCACCGTCTACGGAGCCTGTACCTGATGCCCGAGTCGTATCGTCCCCCGCCGGGGCCCGAAGTGCCGGTCGCCGAGGAGCTCGCCGAGATTGGCATCTTCGGAGGGCTGGACGACGCCACGCTCGAGAACTTCGTCCGCAAGCTTCCGCTCCTCCGGCTCGGCCCGGGCGAGGTGGTGTTCCGCGAAGGCGATCAGGGCCGCGAGCTCTTCGTGCTCCTCCAGGGCGAGATGGAGGTCGTGAAGCAGTCGAAGACGCAGCGCGAGACGCGCGTGGCGCTGATGGGCCCGGGCGACTGGTTCGGCGACATGTCGATCCTCGACATCATGCCGCGCTCGGCGACCGTCCGCGCGCTCGCGCCTGCGCGGGTCCTGCGGCTCTCGGCCCAGGATCTCGACACGCTCTATCGCAAGGACGTGAAGGCCTACGCAATCATCGTCCTCAACATCGCCCGCGAGATGTCCCGCCGGCTGCGCGTCGCCGACGGGATCCTGGCCGACATCATGGCCAACATGGGCGAGAGCTACACGCGTCGCTGACTTAGTTCGCGCGCTTCATCACGAGCTCGACGCCGCCGCCCATCTTGATGAAGAGCTTGCCGTCGTCGGTGAGCGCGAGCTCGGCACGGTCCTCGCCGCCTTCGGGTCGCTTGAAGAGGACGTCGAGCTTCTTGTTCTCCTCTTTCGCGATCCGGAACGTGCCGGTGCGTGGTGACTCGGCAGGAACCGACACGGTGACGCGGTTGCCCGAGAACTCGAGCTGCGTGCCGCGCGCCCACCCCTCGGCGCGGGCCTGCTGGCTCGAGTGGACCTGGGCGACGCTCTCTCCGACCCACTTTCCTTGAAGCTTGTCGCGCGGCGACTTTTCGCAGCCAGTGAGGGCGATCGAGAAGACGATGGATGGAAGAAGGGCGGATCGGACGCGCATGAGGGGACGCACCTCCGGACAAAGGCGGGGTCTGGCTGACCTTCGGGCCTCAGGAAAAAGCCGGAAGAATCAACACCTCGAATGCTACCGGAGGCTCCGATCGGCGGGCCAAATGGATGTATGAAATTCCCGCACCTCTGTACACATGGGAGGTGCGCCCTCCGGCTCTGACTCGTGGTAGTAGGCACCCTCCCGTGGCTGTTTCTTCGTACCACCCGCGCCGCCTGCCCTCGAACGAACGGCGCCGTCTGCTGAAGAACCTGATCGATCGGTCGCGCCACGAAGCACGTGGCGAGCCGCCTGTCATGGTCTTCGATCTCGACGGCACGCTGCTCGACAACCGTCCGCGGGTCACACAGATCCTCCATGAGCTCGCCGCGGCGTGGAAGACCGCTCGCACGGCGACCGCGGACAAGCTCGCGCGCGCGAGCACCGACGCGATCGTCTACGGCCTCGACGAGAACCTCCTCTTGCTCGGGATCACCGACGAGGTCGAGCGGCAGGAAGCCTTCACGTTCTGGAAGGATCGCTTCTTCATGGACGCGTACATGAAGTACGACGTCGCGGTGCCCGGCGCGCGCGACTTCGTCTCTGCGTGCTACTCCGCAGGCGCGACCATCGTCTATCT
>JBGTSH010000584.1:0-3087 GCA_041940405.1 Polyangiaceae bacterium | reverse complement strand
CCACGAGAACGAGATCGCCCAGAGCGAGGGAGCGTTCCCTGGCGAGGGGCCGTTCGCGCGCATGTGGATCCACAACGGCTTCGTCAACGTCGACAAAGAAAAGATGGCGAAGTCGCTCGGCAACTTCGTCACCGTGCGCGACGTCTACCAGCGCAACGACCCAGAGGCGCTTCGCTACTTCCTCCTCACGGTGCACTACCGGGGGCCGATCCAGTTCGACACGGAGAAGCTCGATGACGGTCGCGTCATCTTCCCGGGCGTCGTCGAGGCCGAGCGTCGCGTCGACTACCTCTACCAGACCCTCGAGCGGCTCAAGGCGCTCGCCGAGAGCTCGCCGACCGGCACCATCTCGACGATGCCGCCCACGTTCGCCCCGATGATCGCCATCGCGAACGAGGCGGTCCCGAAGGTGAAGGCCGCCCTCGACGACGATCTCAACACCCCCGTCGCGCTCTCGGTCATCGCCGAGGTGGCCAAGGCCGGCAACGAGCTCGCCGACATCGCCCAGCGCCGCAAGAAGGAGCCGCCGATCGCCAAGATCGCGCCCTACGTAGCGAGCCGGATCGCCAAGGCCCTCGTCGACGTGACCGAGCGGCTGGGTCTGCTCCAGACGATGCCGGCCGAGTACGCGACGCGCACGCGGGCACAGCGCCTGCACGTCCGTGGCCTCACCGCCGATGCCATCCAGCAGAAGATCGTGGAGCGGTTTCAGGCCCGCCAGGCCAAGGACTTCGCCCGGGCCGACGCGATCCGACAAGAGCTCGTCGCGCGCGACGTCGAGCTCTACGACGCGCCCGAGGGCACGACCTGGCGCCTCCTTCCCTGAGGAGGTCGCTCGATCTATGACGGTCGACATACAAGTCGACGGTTGACGTCATCGGGGCGGCCCTTACCATCGCCGCCCATGGCAAATCCTTTCGTTCACGTCGAGTACTCCGCGGACGACATGGCCGCGGCGAAGAAGTTCTACAAGAGCCTCTTCGGCTGGAAGTTGAAGGAGGCCCCCGGGATGGGCGGCTGGGTCGGCATCGACGTCGGTGGCGGCGTCGGCGGGGGCATGGGCCCGAAGCAGATGCCCGACCAGCCCACGACATGGACGGCGTACGTCGCCGTCGACAGCGTCAAGAAGACGATCGAGAAGGCGCGCGCTGCGGGCGCCCTGATCATCGTCGACTACATGCCGGTCGGGACCATGGGCGCGCTCGGCGTCTTCGTCGATCCGCAAGGAGCGACGCTCGGCGTCTGGGAAGAGGCGAAGAAGCCGAAGGCAGCTCCCAAGAAGGCTGCCGCGAAGAAGCCGGCTGCGAAGAAGGCTGCACCGAAGAAGGCGGCAAAGAAGCCTGCCGCCAAGAAGGCTGCGAAGAAGAAGAAGTAAGCTCAGAAGCGAACGGGACCGAGCGTGGCGAGCTCTTTCATCGTCACGCTCGTTCCGCTGAGCGCGGCGCAGACGATCCCGCCGGCGAGGAGGGCGCCGCCGATGGCGGCGGTGATGAGGCCGGGGCCGAGCGCGCCTTGGAAGTCCTCGCGACCGGCGACGTCGAGCAGCGCCGCACCGCCGCCCGCGATCATGGCGCCGCCGCCGAGGACGCCGAGCGTCGCGCCTGCGCCGATGAGCTCGTAGTGCGCGGGACGGACCTGGACGATGATCTCACGATCGGTCTCTGGGATCTCGAACCTCGGCGAGTCCGGCATCTCGGGAACACGAACCTCGAACTCCTTGTTTCTGACGTCGATCGTGCGATTGCAGGGCGATCGACAGACACGCTCGTCGGACCACAGCTCGACGGGAGAAGGGCTCGAGACGCGCACCGCAACGGTCTCTGCGGGCGCGCCGAGCACGGGCTCGGGCGACTTCACCGAGCCGCATCCGGCCGCGAGAGACAGCGCGAGCATAGATCCGAGAGAGCGTTCGAGAGCCACGCGAGCCTCGACGGTATCGCACCTCTGCCTTCTCGCGAACGCGAACCTGCGCTACCCGATTCGACGATGAAGCTCCCGCACGTCCTTCGGGTCACGGCCTTCGCGCTCGCGGCCGCCACGCTCGCGTGCTCGTCGACGTCTTCGCACCCGACGGGGCCTACGGCGCCTCCGGTCGGTGCCGCGCCGGCCGAAGCACCGCCGAAGGGCAGGCTCGAGGCGACGGTCGTTCCCGAGAGCTACGTCCTCGAGCTCGACGTCGACCCGTCCAAAGAGACGTTCACCGGGACGGTCCAGATAGCGCTCGACCTGAAAGAGGCTCGGCGGCGCATCTTCCTGCACGGACGCGACATCCAGGTGAAACAGGCAACGTTCGATCGCAACGGAGCGAAGCTCTCGCTCGCGGCGACGCCCCTTGTCGAGTCGGGCATGCTCCAGCTCGAGGCGGCTTCCACGATCGACGCCGGCCCCGGCACGCTCGTGCTGACGTTCGAAGCGCCGTTCGCGAAGAGCCTCTCGGGCCTCTATCGGGTGAAGTCGGGCGGAGCGGACTACGCCTTTACGCAGATGGAGCCGCTCGACGCGCGCCGCGCGTTCCCTTGCTTCGACGAGCCGTCGTTCAAGGTCCCGTTCTCGGTGTCGCTCGTCGTGAGAGAGGGCGACAAGGCGATCGCCAACACGCGCGCAACGGCCGAGGCGCCAGCCGGCCCGGGCAAGAAGCGCGTGACGTTCGCGAAGAGCGAGAAGCTCCCGACGTACCTCGTCGCGTTTGCGGTCGGTCCGTTCGATGTCGTCGATGCACCGCCGATCCCCGCCAACGAGGCCCGCAAGACGCCGCTGCCCCTGCGCGGTGTCGCGCCGAAGGGCAAGGGAGCGAACCTCGCCTTTGCGCTCGAGCGGCACGCGGCTCTGGTCACCGAGCTCGAGCGCTACTTCGGGATCGCGTACCCGTACGACAAGCTCGACATCATCGCGGTGCCCGACTTCGGTCCCGGCGCGATGGAGAACGCAGGCGCGATCACCTACCGCGAGCAGCTCCTCATCGTCGATCCCAAGACGGCTACCGAGGCACAGCGGCGCGACGTGGTCGGTGTCGCGGCGCACGAGCTCGCGCACCAATGGTTCGGAAACCTCGTCACCATGAAGTGGTGGGACGACATCTGGCTCAAC
>JBGTSH010000583.1:0-3149 GCA_041940405.1 Polyangiaceae bacterium | reverse complement strand
CGCGTCGCAAGCGGCGCGGCTGGCGCCCACTGCGGCGCCGAGGACGTCGGCGAGCGGAGCGAGCACCTTCTCGAACTGCTCCTTGAGCGCGCGACCGCCGGAGACGACCGTGCGAGCCTCGGTCAGCTCGGGACGCGCGCTCTTCGTCGTCTCGAGACCGACGAACTCGACGCGCGACGCAGCCTGCCCGCCGGCGACGACCTTCGCCGCCTCGCTGGGGGACTTTCCGCCGCTCGGCTCCGCCGGAGCGAAAGCACTCTGGCGCGCGGAGATCACCGCAACGGGCGTCTGGACCTTGGCGAGACCGAACGCGTTGCCTGCGAACATCGGCCGCCGGTACGCGGCGGCGCCGCCGTCGGCCACCACCTCGGTGATGTCACCGACGTACGCGGCGCCGAGGCGCGCGGCGACGCGCGGCAGGAGGTCCTTGCCGTACGAGCTCGCCGTCGCGACCACGTGCGAAAAGCCGCTCTTCGCGACCTCTGCGACCGTGGGCGCATACGACTCTGCCAGGTAATTCGCGAGCGAAGCGTCGTCGGCGACGATGAGCTTGGCCGCACCGAAGCCCTCGAGCTCGGCAGCAGCGCCCGCCGCGCCGGCGCCGATGACCAGGATCGAGAACGTGCCGCCCGCGGCGGCGACGATCTTCTGCGCACAGGTGATCGCCGAGTGCGTGGTCTTCTTGACCTTGCCCTCACCGATTTCGGCAACAACGAGAACGGATGCCATCGTCGTATCTCCCTCAGAGAACCTTGGCTTCGGTGGCGAGCTTCTGAACGAGCTCGGCCACGTCCTTGACCTTGATACCGGCCTTGCGTGCGGGCGGTGCGGTGAAGCCGCCGTAGGTCACCTTGACCTTCGTGTCGGCCGCGAGCTCGGCGAGCTTCTGCTCGGCGAGCGGCTTCTTCTTCGCGGCCATGATCGCCGGCAGCGCGGCGAAGCGAACGCCGTCGTTGTACTTGAAGCTCTTTGCCGTCTTCGTCGAGTACACGCTCGTGCCGCTCACGATGCGGAGGTCGACCGTGACGACCGCCGGGAGCTTCACGCGGACCTTGGCGACGCCGCCGTCGACCTCACGGCCGACGAGCAGCGAGCCGTTCGCCTCTTCTTCGATGGTCGCGGCGAACGTCGCCTGCGGCCAGTCGAGGTACTCGGCGAGGAGCTGCCCGACCTGGTTCGTGTCGCCGTCTACGGTCTGCTTGCCCATGACGACGACGTCAGGCTTCTCTTTGTCGACGATGCTCTTGAGCGCGCGCGCGACGACGTCGCCGTCGAGCTGCTCGTCGGTTGCATCGACGCGGATCGCGCGGTCGGCGCCGGTCGCGAGGGCGGCCCGCAGCGTCGTCTCGGTCTCCTTCGGACCGAAGGTGACGACCACGACCTCACCCGCGCGCGTCTTCGGCTGCTGACCGTTCTCGGTGAGCCGGAGCGCCGCCTCGAGGGCGTACTCGTCGAACGGATTGGGCTTCCATTCGAGGCCGGTGGTGTCGACCTTGTCCCCGCCGGCCGGGATCTTCACTTTGTTGGCGTTGTCGGGGTCACTAACGCGCTTGAGGGCGACCAGGATCTTCACGGTGGCAGGCTTCTGACAAGTTCGCCGCTTTGCGTCAAGGAGAGTGCTTATGGTCAGGACCAAGCCGAGGTAGGCTGTCCCGTGCCATGGCGACGCCGAACTTGAAGCTGCTCCTGAACGCGTTGCGGCTCGGCCAGCCTCAGGATCCCAAAGCCGTGGCATTCGTCCTGGGCGAGGCGATCGCCGCACAGGACGAGATCATCGAAGAGCTGAGGCGGAAGCTCGGCATGATGGCCCAACAGGCCCAGATCCTCGAGGTGAAGACGAACCGCCTCGAAGCCGAGCTCGAAGCGCTGCGCGCGCTCTATGGAGCTCCGCCTTCGACCCACACGCCGCAGCCGGACCCGCGCGTCCAGCAACAGCAGTATGTGGGCGCACCCGCCTCGGTCCGGCCGGCCTCGGTCCGACCGCAGGCGCCGCCGGCCGAGCCGCCCCCGGTCCCGCACAGGCCCGCGTCTCAGCCGCCCGCTGCGATGCACCGATCCCAGCCTCCGATGCACCGATCGCAGCCTCCGCCCGCGGGGCCCGGGTCGTCCGGCTTGCGGCTCGGTCGCCCGGCCGCCGAGGACGACGCCCGCCACGAAGCCCAATACGCTTCCGAAGCTCAGTACGCCTCCGAAGACTCGTCCGACGGCGGCTTCAAGAACGAGACGGTCGTCGTGCGGCGCGAAGACGTCCTGGCCGCACACTTGCCCGAAGCGCCGTTCCAGATCACGCCTGCCGGCGCGCGCATTCCTCCGAACCCCAGCATCCCCGGTGCCCCGTGGGCGCGGGAGCGTGGACCGCGCATTCAGGTCCCGATGGAGGAGTTCACGATCGACGCCTCGCAGGTGCCGCGCGACTCCTCCGAGGATCTCGACGGCGAGACGTACGCCACGCCGCAAAAGGGTCGCCCGCGAACGACCCCGCGCATCAACGACGACGACGACTCCCCGGCGACCGCGATCAAGCGCGACTCCAAGCGGTGAGCGCACGCTGGCGAGGTAGAAGGTGGGCCCCGATTTCCTGGTCATCGGCAGCGGCGTCGCAGGGCTGACGTTCGCCCTCGACGCCGCCAAGCGCGGCACGGTTCACATCGTCACCAAGCGGCGCGCACAGGACTCCAACACCCTGTGGGCGCAAGGCGGGATCGCCGCGGTCATGGACCCGGCCGACACCGCCCGCGCGCATGTTGACGATACCGTCATCGCTGGGGTCGGCCTCTGTCACGAGGTCGTCGTCGAGATTTGCGCCAAAGAGGGGCCGGAGCGGATTCGCGAGCTCATCGCCCGCGGCGCGCGCTTCGACGAGAAGGACGGCGTCCTCTCGCTGACGAGGGAGGGCGGCCATTCCGCCCGTCGCATCGTGCATTCGGCCGACGCCACCGGCCGTGAGGTCGAGCGCGCGCTCCTGGAGAAGGCGCGGGCCGAGCCGAACATCACCTTCTTCGAGCACCACACCGCCATCGACCTCATCATGCTGAGCCGCTTCGGCGGGCCGGATCTGTGCGCGGGCGTCTACGTCCTCGACGAGGAAAAGAACCGCGTCGAGACCTTCTTGTCGCGCGCGACGGTGCTCGCCACGGGCGGCGCGGGCA
>JBGTSH010000582.1:0-3152 GCA_041940405.1 Polyangiaceae bacterium | reverse complement strand
CATCGCAGAGCGCGTGAATCTTGGTGGAGAGGCCGCCTCGGGACCGCCCGATATCTTCCGACGCGCCCCCCCAGAAGCATCCTGGGTGCCCTGCACCAGCATGCTCCGACGAGCCCGGCCAACTTTTTTCGGCGGGCTTATCCATGTCCGTCCCGCCTGCTTCGTTCCCCGCTCTCGGGTCCGCGACCCCTTCTCCGTGCCTGCTCTCCCCGAGTCGTGCCCGTGCCCGTGCCCGTGCCCGTGCCCGTGCCCGATTGCTTTGGGAGACTTCCCAGGTATGAAGACGGCCCCGTGTCCGTGCCTCGCGTCATCCAGATCACCGACCGGCAAGTGCTCGGGCTCGAAGAGGTCCTGCGGCGGATCGACGCGGCGCGCGGGTTCGGAGCTGCCTTCGCGGTCCTCTTCCGCGACAAGGATCTGCCGCCCGCGGATCGGGCCGAGCGGGCGCGCGACCTTCGGGCTGCGACCAACGCGACCGGCGCTCGTCTCTTCGTGGCCGCCGATGTCGACCTCGCGATCGCTTCGAGAGCCGACGGCGCCCACCTGCCGTCGGATCGCTTTGACGACCTTCCGGCGGCGCGCGCGAAGCTCGGGCCCGCAGCTTGGCTCTCGGTCGCTTGTCACACACCGGCCGAGGCAGCGCGCGCAGCTTCGGCCGGCGCGAGCGGGGCGCTGCTCTCTCCGATTTTCCAGAGTCCCGGCAAAGCTTCACCGATAGGGCTCGCCGCCATCACCGAAGCGAGGCGCTTGGTCGCCGATCGGTACCCGGGGTTTTGCCTCGTGGCGCTCGGCGGCATCGACGCAGAGAGCGCAGCTTCGTGCTTCGAAGCCGGCGCGAGCGCCGTCGCTTCGATCAGAGCTCGGATTCCGCTCTGACGGGAACTCCGGGATTGCAGGGTTGTCTCTCCCGGCCATGCGCCGCGCATCCATCGCCGCCGCACTTGCGGTCGTGCTCGCTTCTTCCGTTGCCAATGGAGACACCTTCTCCTTCACCCGTTCCGACAAGCTCGTCGAGAAAGGCCATACGGTCGAGATCACGCTGCGCCGTGATCACGCGGTGATCGAGGTCGAGCGCACCGTTCACAACGGCGGTGAGCGCCCGGACCAGGCAGTGTTCGATATCTTCAACTCGGCCGAGCTCGTCGCCACAGGCCTACGTACCCGCGCGATGGTGGACGGCAAGCCTGTCTGGTTCGAAGGCGAGCTGATGGAGGCCGAGGCCGCCGCCGCAAAGTACAGGGAGCTCACCGGCATCGGCGGCTACTACCCGAAAGATCCGGCGCTCCTTTCCTGGCGCACCCAGGGGCACCTCGCACTGCAGGTGTTTCCGTGCATGCCGAAGGAAGAGAAGAAGGTCGCCTACACGCTCGTCGCGCCGATGACCTACGAGAACGGAAAGTATGTCCTCTCGCTCGGCGGCATGGGCACCGAGGACGTCATCCCGACGGGCACCGTCCAAGCTTCGAGCGGCAAGGTCACGATGGACGGTAAACAGCCGGACAAATCGTTCGAGCTCGACGACACCCTCCGCTTCGAGCAATCGGTTCCCATCGTCGGTCACGTCTTCGGGCGCCTCGCGTCGGTCCCGTTCGCCAAGGACAAGGCGCTGGCGGGCTTCCATTTCGATGTCGCGCCTCGCCTCGGCGAGGTCCCCGACAAGGCGCGCATCGTCGTGCTCATCGATCGCAGTCACTCGATGTCCGACAGCGCCAAGAGCGGTTCCAAGGCGGCGGCTTCGGCGTACCTGTCCAAGTTCACAGGGTCCGACGTGAAGGCGTCGGTTCTCGGGTTCTCTCGCAAGGTCGAGCAGCTGACCAAAGGCTTTGCCTCCATCGATGCGGCCAAAGAGGCACTCGATGGTGCCAAGCTCGACGGCGAGAACGGGAGCGAGATGGGCGTTGCGCTCAAGCAGGCGTCGGAGCTCTTGGCGACCGCCCCCGACGGTGCGGCGCGACGTGTCGTGCTCTTCACCGATCTGGAGACCCGCAACGCTCTGACTCCCGAGGTCGCGCGTCGATGGCTCCCGAAAGGCGCGGTGCTCCACGTCGTCGTGGCAGGCGAGGGCGCGCCCTCGCTGCAGCGCGACGACGAGGATGAGTGGGCTGCGGTGCCGCGCGCGACGGGCGGCGTGCTGTGGTTCGCCGGCGCGACCGACGACGAGGATTCGAAGACCGAGATGAGCACCGTGTTCGAGGAGCTCGCGCGCCCGCTGCGCCTCGACCACGTCAAGCTGACGGCTCCCGGTTTGGAGGAGACGATCGAGGAGCTGACCCTGTCGGAGGGCGAGGGCATCGAGCGGCACCTCATCGCGACGCGCGCCATGACGTCGGCGACCTTGAAGGGCGAGCTCTGGTCCAAGCCGGTCGAGAAGACGCTCACGCCCGACGTCGACTATGGAAGGCTTCGCGCGGCTCTCGTGTTCGGAACCGATCTGATGTCGCAGCTCGACGACAAGGAGATGATGCCGCTCGCGCTCTACGGTCGCGCGGTCTCTCCGGTAACGAGCTACCTCGCAATCGAGCCCGGCGTGCGGCCTTCCACCGAGGGCCTGGACCACGAAGGAATCGGATCAGGAGGCGGCGGGCGGGGTGAGGGCATCGGCCTCGGATCCATCGGGACCATTGGCCATGGCGCTGCGAAGCAGCCCGACTTCGCGGGTCTGCTGCGCGAAGCTCTCGCAGCTGGCAAGAAGGCATGCGACGTCTCGAGCGCGACCGTCACCGTCGAGTCGACCGTCGACGAGATCGTCGAAGTCGGCGTCGCGATCCAGGACGATGCGGACGCGGCGAAGAAGCGAACCTGTCTGACCGAAGCTGCATGGCGCGTGCGACTGCCGAGCGAGTTCGCATCGGTGAAGCACCGGACCACGACCGCGAAGCTGTGAGCGAACGAGCCGCGGAGTCGAAGGAGCCGCTCTTTGCCGAGGCGGTGATCGGCGTCGGTGATGAGCTTCACCCGCTGGCAGGCGTCGAGCAGCGCGGCGGACTCGGTCGCCGATCCGCGAGCTGTTTGGTAGAAGCGGCGCTTGTCCGGTGGGGAAAGCTTGCCCGCGCCTTCGGCCACGTTGAGCACGATCGACAGGGCCGCTCGGCCGAGTTGGTCGGAGAAGTAGGCTCTGCCGCGCGGAAAGCCGCCAATGAGTCGCTCTGCGA
>JBGTSH010000581.1:0-3212 GCA_041940405.1 Polyangiaceae bacterium | reverse complement strand
GGCGGAGCTGGCGGCCGTGAGCAACTTCCACAGTGCCTCGACGCGGTAGCGGTCGAGCGGGTCGCCGAACCCCGGCCGCAGGCAGAACCCCGCGAGGTTGTACCACCGCGCCAGGTGCGGCGGCGACTTCGCCCGCTTCTCCGCCACTTCCGTGAGGAAGTCCCACAGCCTGCGGCACAGGCCCGTCGGCCATTCGAGTCGTGTGGCCTCCAAGACGCCCTCGACTGCCTTCGGCAGCTCCGGCGCGGTCGGCCTGTTCGCCGAGTAGCACCCGCGGACCAGCTCGCCCGCGAGTTGCACCTTATCCTCGGGGAACACGTCGAGGACCGCCGCGGGCTCCTCGCTCGGCTCCGCCTCGCGGCTAACCGTATCGCGAACGTTAAACTCCAAACGCCACCGGTTCCCCTCGCGGGAGACGCAGTACAGCTCCAGCGTCCCGATCTCGGTACACTTCGCCGCAAGGGTGACGGGAATGCGCTTCGCCCCTGACCGCTTCCCGCCCCGCAACACCGTGTGCAATGGCGGCAACTGAAGCAACTGCAACGGCGCCAGCTTCAGCACCTCGCCGGGCTGGTCATCACCGCGAACCGTGGACGTGTACAGCGGGAACAGCACCGGCTGCCCGAGTTGCAGTTCGAGTTCCGGTTCCGGAAGGGCGATCTCCTCGCCCTCTTGTAGATGCCGCGGCACGACACAGAGAACCGAGAGCGCGGAGTTCGGAGCGCGGAGCGCGGAGCTTTCTTCCGGTTCTTGCTCCGCGCTCCGCGCTCCGCGCTCCGCGCTCGTTTCGACTCCGATGTAGTACGAGCGCGGAATCCCCCCGCCGATGCGCTTGCCGCCCGAGTGCTTGAGCCAGCCGAGGTACGCCGCACCCCACGCCACCGCCAGGTCGAGCGACGGGCTGGTGAGCACGAGCGGGTTCCACTTCTTCCGCCCCTTGGCGAACCACGGCCGCATCACGTCGATGACCCGTTCGCGGAGGACCGCCGGCGTGAACACCCCGCCGTTGAACAGGATCGCGTCGGGCGCCTCACCCTCGGGCAGTTGCTGCCGCAGGAACGCCGCGAGGTGCTTCGTCACGGCGGGGTCGGAGACGTACGGCAGGCCCATCTCCTGCAACCCGGCGCGGGCGCCGCGGGCCGGGTCCGCGTCGTAGGGCACCTCCGGGAAGAAGCCGTCGAACAGCGCCGCCTTCACATCGTCGGCGGTGACGGTGTGCGAGATCGTGCCGCCGACGACCGAGCGGCCACGGCCCATGACCGTCACGGGGTACGAGTCTGGCGGCTTGTCGCCCAAGAGCGCCTCCTTCGCGGCCCGACACGCCTGGACGAGCGCCCCGAACTGGGCCGCGTCGAGCCGTCCCGCCATCTTCGCCTCGACCGCCTTCGCCAGCGCCAGGTCCATGTTGTCGCCGCCGAGCAGCAGGTGGGGGCCGACGGCGACGCGCTTGACGCGCGGCGTGCCGGCCCCCGGCTGCACTTCGAGCAATGACAGATCGGTCGTTCCTCCACCGACGTCGCACACCAGGACGTAGCCCGTGGCTTCCCCCAGCGCCGGCGCGAGCCTGCCGAGGACGCCGAGGCCCATCGCCGCATAAAAAGCGGCTTGAGGCTCCTCGAGCAGCCGGACCGAGAGCCCGGCCGCGTGCGCGGCGCGGAGGGTGAGCTCGCGCGCGACGACGTCGAACGACGCGGGGACGGTGAGCACGACGTCTTGCGCCGCGAGCGGGTGCTCGGGGTATGCGCCATCCCAAGCGAGCTGCACGTGAGAGAGGAGGCGCGTCGCCGCATCGACGGGGGACAGCTTCGGCGTCTCGTCCTCGGCGCCCCATGGGAGGATCGGCGCTTCTTTGTCCACGCGCGGATGACAGAGCCAGCTCTTGGCGCTCGCGACCAGGCGGCCCGGCACCTCGGCGCCGCGGCGCCTGGCGATCTCTCCGAGCACCCAAGCGTCGCGCTCGCCGAGAGCCGGATCGGGCGCGACCTCACCCTCGGCCGTCGCAAACGCCGCCGACGGAAGCAGCTGCCTCTTTTCGCGCGTCGTCGGTCCGGTTCGCTGATCGATCGCGAAGATCTCCGGATTCGGCGCGTCGGCCCGCGCGAACGCGACGACCGTGTTCGACGTGCCCAGATCGATCCCGACGACGAAGCGCTTGGTCATGTTTGGCGGACGCTCAGCTCGATCTTCCAGCGCTCGTCCTTCTTGAGCGGCGTCACCGGGACGGCTTCCAGGAGCAGCGTGCCGACCTCGGTCACGCTCGCCTCGAGCTTCACCGGAACGATGTCGCCTTCGCGCCGTCCCTCTGCCGGTAGGAGCGCTTCGATCGGCGGAAGCTCCTCGAGCTCGCCCGCGGTCCACCTCTCCAGCGCCGTCCCCGCGACGTCGTCGCGGCGGACGGTCGATCCGAAGAACCGAAAGCTCACCGGCTCTCCCACCACCAGGCCGAGCTCCTCGTCCGGAAGCGCCGCGCGCGATCCTTCTTCCATGCCGAACGGCGCGACGCAGAGCGCGGTGAGCGGCGGCTCCAGCCCCGGTACGGCGGGCACCGCGCCCTCGATGCCCACGTAGTAGCTGCGCACGGTGCCGCCGCGGATGCGCAGGCCCCTGCCGCGCCGGACGAGCCCATACCAGGCAGCGCCGATGGCGACGGCATGATCGAGATCCGCGCCTTCGAGCACGCGCGGCGGCGGTTTGCCCTCGGCGGCCAGCCAGCTGCCGAGGACCTCGATGACACGTGACCGCAGCCGCTCGCTCTTCATGACGCCGCCGTTGAAGAGCACGGCCGTCGGATGGAGCATCGATCCGGTTCCGCCGAGCGCGCCCGCTTGCTTGCCGAGGAACGCGGCGAGGTGGCGCGTGACCGCGGGATCTTGCGCGTAGGGCAGACCCAGCTGCGTCAGCGCCCCGCGCGCTCGCTGCGTCGGGCGCGCGCTCCCGGCGACGACAGGGAAGAAGCCTTCGACGAGGATCTTCGCTATCTCCTCCTGGGTGATCTCGGTGCGCAGCGCCGAGCCGAGGAGCTGCGAGCCGCGCGAAGGCAGCGCCACCTGGGCGCTCGCGAGCGACGGATCCTGGAGCAGCCTCTCCTTCGCGGTGCGCGCGGCGTAGGTGAGCGCGACCATCCGCATCCTGTCGATCTCCTTGCCCGCGGCCTCGAGCTTCTGCTCCCCAAACTGCTGCCTCAGCTCTTCGAACTCGGCCACCTGGTCCTG
>JBGTSH010000580.1:0-3223 GCA_041940405.1 Polyangiaceae bacterium | reverse complement strand
CTTGAGCGCTTCGTCGAGAAGCTTGGGCAGGTCGGCGCGGTCAGCATCGAGCGCCTCCACCAAGCCAAAGACCGTTGCATCAAGGCGCTCGACGAGTTCCGAGAGCGGCTCCTCGTCGATGCTTTCCTCTTCATCTCCTCCCGCCTCGTCATCCTCGTCCTCGTCATCCGGATTAGTTCCGTCTGGAGGCACCGCAAGCTGAGCGGCGATCGCCGCTTCTTCTGCCGGCGACTTCCAGGCCTCGCGGGCGTTGGCGAGATATTCCCACGCGTCGGCGCGTCCCAGCACGTCCTCTCGAGCCAGGCGATCAAGAATCTCCGCGACGATCTGAATCAGTCCGCTCTTCAGCGTCCGGGCCTTGGAAGAGGCCACCAATCCCCGCCATTCTCCGCTCCGCCAATCGACTCGATCGAACATGACGTGGACGATGAGCCCTTCCACATCGACGAAAGCGCGGCCGGCGCGGCCGGCGACATTGGCGAACTCCTCGCCGGTGATCGGTTTGCCTGCTCGGTACAGCGCGGGGACGAGCAAGACTGCGGCGTTGAGATTGAGCCCCTGCGACAGCGTCGGCGATGCAACGATGACCTTGAGGACGCCCTCCGACAGCAGGACTTCCAACTCGCGGAGAAACGGGCTCGGCAGGCGGCCGTGGTGAATGGCGACGCCCGCCTTAAGGCTTGCCACCGCCGGATGATCTTCGCCGAGCCATTCTTTGCCGACCTCGAGTGCGCGAGCGATCGATACTTCGTCATCCAGAAGCGAGTCCAGATAGCCGCGTTTGCAGAGGTCGACGATTTGCTTTCCGTACCCCTCAACCCAGTTCGCTTGCGTCGAGAAGATGAGTGTCCGCTTGCCCTGCGCCGCAAACTCCCAGGCCGCGAACAGGGCCAGATGTGACGTTTTTCGGGGATAGGGCTTCTTCTCACGGCCGCGGGGCGGCTTTTGAACCACGAAATGATCCAGGAACGGGCCGTTGTTGGTCAGATCCAGGGTCAGGCGCGCATCACGCGCACGCCACGCCAGCATTCCGAAACGCTGGCGTGTTGGCCGCCAGTCAGACCGCACGGCATCGCCTGGCTCGTCCGCCCGTATCCACGCAGTCAGATCGTCGAGCTCATCTCCACTCGGGAGAATCGCCGAGAGGCAGACAATACGGCGGTCGGCCGAATCTGCGCGGCGCAACAAGCGCTGCACCAGCGTCTCGTAGCGGATCTCACGCTCGCTCGGCCCGATCATGTGGCCTTCATCGAGCACGATCAGCCCGACGTCGTCGATCAGGCTCGGATCGCTTCTCAGCGCGAAGTCGAGTTTCTCCGGCGTCGCTATGATGATCTCCCGCGATCGGAGCGCGTCCTCGTCACCAGCCGAGAGGCCGCTGGCGCCGTAGAGCGACGACACGCTGAATCCGAGCGGCGCGAAGGTCTTACGAAACGATCGTTCTGTCTGAGCCGAGAGCGCTCGCAGCGGCGTCACGATGAGAACTCGCCGCGCCGAAGACAGCGTCATGAGCGCGGCGATCTCAGCGACGCGCGTTTTCCCGGCGCTGGTGGGTAGGGCGACGACCAAGTCATCCTTGACATCCGTCGAGCGGCGCGCCGCCTCACGCTGCGAGGGCCACAACTCGACCTCGGAATTCTTCCGAGCGTAGAGAGACCCAATAAACAATCGTCGCAGATCGGGATACTTCTCGGCGGCGCCCTCAGGTGGCTCCGTCGGCAGGTTCTGGTGCAACGAATGTTGCCATAGGTCGTCGATCAGATGCCGGCACAGATTGGTGATCCACCACAGCGGTACGTTCTCCGCATTGTCGGCCAGGCTGACGGCCGTTGTGAGAAGCGAGCGCGCCGCGTCGAGCGGTTCCTCTTCGCCCGTCTCCAACGCGAAATCGAAGAAGGCCAACGCCCGACAGATCGTGGTGTTGAGAACGATCGCCAGGATCTCGTCGACATCGGCATCCTCACCGGACAGCCCCGCAGCAATCCGGTCGTCACCATGCGCCGCGTCGTTCAGCCAACCGCGCACGAAGGCTCGAAGCCCATCAAGGTCGCGGAGCACCAGCCGCATCACCGCCATTTCGCCCGGCGTCAAATTCAGGTCGCCCACTGCCTCGTTGAAGAGCGAATAGGCGACGGCCGAGAACCCGGCCAGATGGTAGGCCGTGGCGGCGATCGTCCTGCGGAAACCGCGATCGGCGGCTTCGGGATCGGCATTCCGCACCAAAGCTTCAAACGCGTTGCCGGCGCGCTCGAACGCCTTGTTCGTCAACTCGGAGGAGCCGGCCTGGGTGCGAAGGGCCATTGCCGCACGGAGCAACGCAAACCCATGTTCTGCAAGGTCGGTATCGATGGTCGCGCCGAGCGGCGGGGCATTTTCAGGCAGAACGCCATCACTTCGCATTAGCGACCATGCCGCCCCTCGGTACAGCAGCCGCCCTTGCACGCCGTCCTGCGTCGCGCGCGTCAAAAATGCTTGCAGTTCGTCAGTCGTCTCCAAGGTCTTCCGCCTTCTGATACATCTCCTTGATGAAGTCCTGGTGGTCTTCGATGTGGACGTTCACGACATACTGGTCCCGGTTCGTCCCAGCACTTTCGAGATCGTCCTTCAGCGACGCGTGAGGTCCATTGCCCGATATCGTAAAGAGCATGTGGTCGATGCGATCGGCACGCAGGGCCTTGAGACCGATTTCATCGCGAAGGTCGCGGCCCAGTTGCACATCGCCGTCGTCGTTGCTTTCGAGCAAGCGGTTCGCGACAAATGCCAGCGAGTCCGGCGTGCATCTGCCATTGTCACGATTGAGCACCTTGCGGGCGCTCGTGACGGTGGCTTTTCCGAGGACTTTGTTGCTCTTGGCTTCGCCTTTCAGCAGCCAAAGCTTGGAGTCGTCGCCTCCATAGCCTGCCCCGATAAAGTCGTCGCCTCGCATCGCCATGTTGCGCCCATCCTTGTAGCGCAGACGGCGAACGGGAACGCGCAGACCGATTTCCTCCTCGACCAACTCGGTCGCCAATATCTCGCCGAGATCACCCGAGCGGCCTTTATCTGTCTGGGGGAGCTGCGTGCGCAGAATTTCCGCTGCAACCTTGTAGCCGAGCCGCTGGACGTCATCGGCTATACGCTCAAGCCGATCGTAATGGGAGCGCATGGTCTCGGCGAGGTCGTCACGAATCTCGTCGCGGCCACCGTCCTTTTCGACATACTTCCAATAGCGCTTTCGATTGTC
>JBGTSH010000579.1:0-3247 GCA_041940405.1 Polyangiaceae bacterium | reverse complement strand
CCCGCTCGGTGAGCTGCTTCGGGCCTCGGTCGCCTCGGCCGGGATCAGGGCCGACCTGGTGGTCCCAGTGCCTCTTCATCCGCTCCGGCTTGTCGAGCGCGGGTACAACCAGGCGGCGCTCCTCGCCGCGCACGTGGCCCGAGACGTCGCGCCCCTCTCCATCGCGGTGCGCCGCGTGGAAGCACGCAAGCGGCAGGCGAGCCTCGCGCGTGACGAGCGGCTCGAGAACCTCACCGGAGCGTTCGTGGCGCGGCCCGCCGTCAGCAACAAAACCGTCATGCTCATCGACGACGTACGAACCACAGGCGCGACGCTCGCCGCAGCCGAAGCGGCGCTTCGCGACGCCGGCGCGAAGGACGTCGTCGCCGTGTCCCTCTGCCGCGCGCGCTGAGCGCGCTCAGGCCGCGCGCTTCAGATCGAAGCGCGCGATCAGCGGAACATGATCCGAGAGGCCGGCGAACTCGCCGCGCGCACCGAAAGGCTCGGTGCCCTCGAGATCGACCCAGTGGATCGAAGGGGACGCGTACATGTGATCGATGTGCATCTTCAGGTTCATGAAGCCCGCGGTCGGGAAGGCGCGCGCCGAAGCGTCCTGGCAGTGGCGCGCGTAACGGAACGCATCCACGAGGCCGTGCTCCTCGCGCAGCATGCGATCGACCGGCGAGCCCGGCAGCGAGTTGAAGTCGCCCGTGACGAGGTAGTGGTCGCTCTGGCGCTCGCGCTGGATGAACTTTACGAGCTCGCTCGCTTCGGCCAGCTGGTTCGGACCGTAGCCCATACGAAAAGGCTCGGTCCAAAAGGTCTTGGACCAGAACGACGGCAGGCTGAGGTGCGTATTGAAGACGTCCACGCGCTCGCCTCGTCGGTTCTCGAACGCTACGTGCGCGCAGATCCGCGTCTGCTTGAGCCTGACCATGCGGGGACGGTGCGTGATGTCGTGCGGCCGCTCGGCGTTGTGAGCGAGCACCGATAGCCCGCGCTTTGCGAGTACGGCGAGGCCCGTCGTGTACGCGGCGAACCTATCGGTGACGCGATACTGGTGCGCACCGAAGTAATAGGCCTCGTAGCGATCGGGCTTGCCGAGCTTCTCGAGCGCAACGTCGAGGGCACAGAGGAGCGCGCCGAGCTGCGTTCCGTCGCCGTCGCCGGGCCGTCCCACCGACATCGAAGCCCGGAGCGATCGCGTTTCCACCTCCTGCAGGCAGATGAGGTCGGGAAGCGCGTCCATCCGTGCGATGCAGCTGGCGATTCCCGTCACCCCGCGGCGCGTCGAAGCCACACCGCGGACGGGATGGCCGAAGTACCGGACGTTGTACGACATCACCCGGAGCATTGGACTCTCGCGCTTTCAACATGATGAGCCCCAAGCCTCCGGTCAAACGCCATGCCTTGCGCGCTATGCTCGGCTGTTGATGCGGACCGTGATCCTTTCGGAGTCGACCGTGGCCGCCCTTCTCGAGGCGCACGCTTCGATGGCGGCGTGGCACTACGAGCTTTGGCGCGTTCAACGCGAGGGCGGCGCGCCGAGGCCCCCGGACGAAGCGACCAGGAGCGCATTTCTGTCACGGGTTGCGGCAGATTTCCCCGAGGTCGCCTCGGTCGCGAAAGGGATCGCCCACCCCCGCATGTACATGCCGCCTCCGCCGATCGTCGCGCCCCCGCCCGCCGATCCTCCGCCCGATTCTCCCCCTCAGCCGGAGGGTGAGGGGGCCGGGGGCTGAACCGACGGGGACGAACGGATCTGTTTTCTCCCACGTCGCTGTCCTAAGACGACGGGATGTTCGACAGCGCGCGTCCCCACTATCAGAAGGTCCTCGAAGAGATCCGCGACGCCGGCCTGCGCAAGGACGAGCGGATCATCACCGGCCCGCAAGGGGCGCTGATCCACACGACGTCGGGGGACGTCCTCAACTTCTGCGCGAACAACTACCTCGGCCTCTCGTCGCACCCGAAGCTGATCGAGGCCGCCAAGCGCGCGATCGACACGCACGGGTTCGGCATGTCGAGCGTGCGCTTCATCTGCGGCACGCAGGACCTGCACAAGTCGCTCGAGCAGACGGTGTCACGCTTCTTCGGAACCGAGGACACCATCCTTTATTCCTCGTGCTTCGACGCCAACGCCGGCCTCTTCGAGACGCTCCTCGGGGAAGAGGACGCGATCATCTCGGACGCGCTCAACCACGCGTCGATCATCGACGGCATCCGGCTATGCAAGGCCGAGCGCCACCGCTACGCCAACGGCGACATGACCGGCCTCGAGGACGCGCTGAAGAAGACGCAATCGAAGTGCCTGCGGATGATCGCCACCGACGGCGTCTTCTCGATGGACGGCTTCATCGCCAAGCTCCCCGAGATCGTCGCGCTCGCGCGCAAGTATGACGCGATGGTCATGGTCGATGAGTCGCACGCCACGGGCTTCATGGGGCCGACCGGCCGCGGAACGCCGGAGCACCACGGCGTCATGTCCGAGATCGACGTCATCACGTCGACGCTGGGCAAGGCGCTCGGCGGCGCGAGCGGTGGGTTCACGACCGGACGCCGCGAGATCGTCGATCTGCTCCGCCAGCGCTCGCGACCGTACCTCTTCTCGAACTCGGTCGCGCCCTCGATCGCCGGAGCGAGCATCGCCGCGTTCGAGCTCATCTCGTCGGAGCCGGCGCTGCGCGAGCGCCTCATGCAGAACACGCGTGCCTTCCGCGAGGGGATGACCAAGGCCGGCTTCACGATCAAGCCGGGCGAGACTCCGATCGTCCCGATCATGCTGGGCGACGCCAAGCTCGCGCAGGAGATGGCCGCGAAGATGCTCGCGCAGGGGATCTACGTGATCGGCTTCTCGTTCCCGGTGGTCCCGCGCGGCGAGGCGCGGATCCGCGTGCAGCTCTCGGCGGCGCACGAGCCCGCGCACGTCGAGCGCGCGATCCAGGCGTTCCTCGCGGTCGGTCGTGAGCTCGGCGTCGTGAGCTGAGCTCGCACAGGTCCGCTACGGCAGCCGGAGCCGCGCATCCAAGAAGGCGAGCTCCGAGAAGTCGGGCGCCTCGACCGGGAAGGTTCGCGCACTCTCGAACGTGGTCTTCGCCGCGTCGGTGTTGACCATGATCCAGTACGCAGCGCCGAGATCGAGCCACGGCCACGGGCGCGCGCGCTGGGGCCGGCGGCTGCTGGCGCTGGCGGTGGTCGCGCTGGTCGCGCTGGGCGCGGCCTACCTGGTGCGGTCCGGACTGCTGGGCGGTGAACATCGAATCGGACC
>JBGTSH010000578.1:0-3277 GCA_041940405.1 Polyangiaceae bacterium | reverse complement strand
CGACGAGCTCGAGGGAATCCCGTACCACCAAGTGATGAGGTTCCAAGCCGATGCGCCGATGAGCGTCGCGAGCATCACCGTCTGCGTGACGTCTCCGGCGTCTGCGAAGCCCGAGGCGATGGTCTTGGCGACGGCCGTTCCGAGGACGGCGCCGACGAAATTGAGAATGCCCGCGAGGAGGACGGCGGTGCGAATGGGCAACACGCCCGTGGAGACCACGGTCGCGATCGCGTTCGCCGCGTCGTGAAATCCGTTGATGTAGTCGAACACGAGCGCGGCAACGAGCACGAAGACGAGCAGGATGAGGAGCTCATCCATGCTTCACCGCGAGGTTCGCGAGGTATTCGGCCGCGTCCTCGCACGTGTCGACCGCGTTCTCGAGGATCTCGATGACCTCTTTCTCGCGGATGAGTGATCTCGCATCCAGGCCGGGCTCCGAGAACAGGGCCTTCATCGAGCGGCGGTAGACCTCATCACCTTCCTTCTCGATCGCCTTCAGCTTCCGCCGTCCCTCTCGGATCTCGTCGAACTCGTGCTTGCGCAACGCGGGCAGGATGCCCATCAGCACGTCCGTCGCGCGCTCGAGGATGGCGAAGAGCTCGACCGACGCCGGGCTCGGCTTCTCGATGCAGAACATGACGAACGCGCTGGCGCAGGCGTAGGCGCGATCGAGGATGTCGTCGAGGAGGGCCGAGAGCTTGTGGATGTCCTCACGGTCGAGCGGCGTGACGAACGTCTGCGCGAGGGCATCTTCGAGCTCGTGCGAGACCTTGTCGCCACGCTTCTCGATCTCGTGCACCCGCTCCTTGATCTCGGCCACGGTGCCGTGGTCACCGTCTGGCGCCCCGGCGAGCGTTGCAAGCTCCTTCGCACCCTCGTGCGCGAGCTTCGCTTGCTGCTCGAGGTAGTCGAAGAAACGTTCCTCTTTGGGAAGGACGAGACGTACGAGATCTTGGATGCCCATCGCGGTCTCCTCGGTGCGCGCGGAGACTAGCTCAACTCGGCCGCTGCAGAGCCCCCACCTTCTGCACGCCACCGATCTGGTAAGGTCGGCGAGCCGCTGCGGGGAGCCCACCGCCTGCGGGCCCGCGCTAGGGCGCGTAGGCGAGCTCGTCCTCTTCGTGGGCCTTGGACCAACCGAACGGAGCGGGCAGAGGCTCGTCGTTGAGGCCGATGTGCTCGGCATCGAGGGCGATGTGCTCGCGCGCGCGTACCGCGACGTATGCGTCGTTTGCCTGGAGCTCGACGCGGGCGGCCTCGAGACGCTCGTCACCGGCGACGCGCGTGTGGTGCGTGCCACCGACGGTCTCGCGTAGGTCGCGCTTGGCGTCGACGTGGATGTCTTCGGCGGCGAGGCGGAGCTTCTTGGTTGCCTCGATGTCGATCGTGGCGCTCGAGAAGGAGAGGACAGGCCCTTGGTCGCCGACCTCGATGCGGAGGACGATCTGGCCGCTCGGTGCGCGGACGACGAGTCGATCGACGTCGGCTCCGGCTTCGACCTCGATCCGCCGTCCGGAGGAGAGAAGGACGGACGCGCCGTCGACAGGCGTCTCGATCAAGTCGATGAGGCTCGGCGAGATCGATCGTTCGCACGCAACAGCTTCGGGCGGCGCAGCGCTCTGGAAAGCAGCAGAGATCATCGTCGCACCTCGATCTTGTCGGACGTGAAGCGGGCGGCGTAGGCCTGTGCGCGGTCCATTCGGCCGGCGCGCAAGTCTGTCGCAATCAGCGTGCCGTAATGCAGATCGCAACGACCCCACGCGTCTCGGAGCTCGTACTCCTCGAGCAGGTCTTCGCGCGCCTGCGGATCGAGCTTCAGCATGCGGGCTGAGAGATCGGCCCATTCGTCGAAGCTGAGCGGAATGTCGTCCTGTTGCTGCTCGCTCATCGGGATGCTCCTAGTTTGCCTTGCGCTCCCACCGAACCACGCGGCGCATCGACCTCGTCATCTCTTCCGGATACGGCATGGCGACGCGCACGGACGCGGCCCAGGTCAAGACGACTCGGTCCTTATCGGGCTCGATCGAGACGGTGCTGAGCTTCGGCTCGAGCTTGCGCTCACCGACGCCCGGCAGGTCCAGGATGAGCTTGGGTGTGTCGTCGGGGAGATCGAACTCGAGGTTCGATCGTTCGCGGTGCAGGTTGGCCAGCTTTACCCGCTCGCGGCCCGTGAGGCTGCAAACGGCGAGCCCCGCAGGCGCGCGGTTGTAGACCCGCGGCTGTCGCGGCGCGTTCTCGCTGAAAGGGCGCGTCAGATCCTCGGCGAGGACGGCGCCCGACGCGAGCTCGTGCACCGGACGCGTCTGCGTATCGAACACAGGTCGAATGAAGAACGCCGCGCGCGGGAACGTGAAGACGTCGATGGGCTCGTAGCAGGCGGCGACGGGCCGATCGATCCAGTCCAGCGTGCTCTTGGAGAGGATGCGCTCGGGAGCTATGGGATCGGTCGGATCCTCGAGGTTGGGGAGCGACGCGCCTTGAAGCCGCTCGCGATCCATATCGAGGAAGTAGCCCCGACCCCGAGCGTTCCGCGGATAGCTCACGGCACCGAGAGCGTCGCGGCGCGCACCAAATCCACGCCTCGGCGCCAAACGCTTCTCGGCGTGGAGATCGCGTCCGCCGTAGGCGTTCTCCCAAACGAGCGGCATCTCGGTGAAGCCCTTCGGCGACGTGAACGAAATTCGTCCATTGGCGCCGATCTCGACGGTGCGTCCTCCGAGCACCCGGACGCGCTTCTTCACCGCGCCGACCTCGACGCTGGTCTCGAGCTCGGTCACCGATCCGCGGGTCGCGTGGGCCGAGCCCGAGACGAGGACATCGGTCAGGGGCTTGAAGGGCTCGAACGCGGGGTCGTCGGTGCGGATCTCTGGGACCTCACCCAGCGGGGTGGAGCGGCCGCCCGGCACGATGCGATACGCGCGATTCGCCACGAGGGCGAGACAAGGCTGGCCGTCGGGAGCGATTCCGTTTTCGACGACGGCGAGATCGGCGTGCATGCGACTCTCCTAGACGAAGGTTGAGATGGCCTCGCTCACGTTGTCCTCGATGAACCCGTCGGGCAGGTACGGCTTGAGGGCGTCTGTCAGCTTGTCTTTGAGGATGTCTTTCCCTTTCTCGACGACGACGTCTTTCATGTCGCTCTTGACCTGCCGCCTCACCGCATCGGAGACCGTCTCCATCGGGTCCCCTTTTCGGTGCCTTCCGCTGAACGGGGCGAGGCCGTCCTTGGGGTTGCCCTTTCCCTTGGAAAGGCTCCCTATCGCGGTCCAGATGATCG
>JBGTSH010000577.1:0-3285 GCA_041940405.1 Polyangiaceae bacterium | reverse complement strand
GTCGATCGAGGACAAGGTCGTGCGCTTCGCCGATCGGACGGAGCACCACGTTTTCCTCGAGCCCGAGAGCCATCGCGACGACTGGATCTACTGCAACGGCGTGAGCACCTCGCTGCCGCGCGACGTGCAGGACGCGATCGTGCGCGCGATGCCGGGCTGCGCACGGGCGGAAGTCCTGCGCTACGGCTACGCCGTTGAATACGACATGGTGCGCCCGCACCAGATCATGACGACGGGCATGACCAAGCGCGTTGAGGGCTTGTTCCTCGCGGGCCAGATCAACGGCACGAGCGGCTACGAAGAGGCCGCGGCCCAGGGCTTGGTCGCCGGCCTCAACGCCGGGCGTTTCGCGGCCGGACGGGAGCCGATCTCGCTCGGTCGCGAGCAGGCGTACATCGGCGTGATGATGGACGACCTGGTGACCAAGACCCCGGTCGAGCCCTACCGCATGTTCACGAGTCGCGCGGAGCACAGATTGCTGCTGCGCTCGGACAACGCGGCCGATCGATTGACGCCCCAGGCGCGCGAGTGGGGGCTGATCGGCAATGATCGTTGGGCGAGGTTCACGAAGCGTCGCGATGACCTTGAGCGGCTGTATGCGCTGATCGAAACGGTTCGAGTCGACGGCGTTCCGCTCGCACAGCTCTGCAAGCGCCCCGAGTTCGCGGCGGATGATCTCGCCCGCGCCGTGGGCGATGCCTTCCCGCGCGCCGTCGTCGAGACCGCGCACACGGACCGGCAGTACGCGGGATACATCGATCGCCAGCGGGCGGAGATCCGGCGGAACTCGGAGATGGAGCGCCGGTCGATCCCGCTCGACATCGACTACGACGCGCTGCCCGGGATGAGGACGGAATCACGCGAGGCGCTCAAGCGATTCCGGCCGCAGACCTTCGGCCAGGCGGGGCGGCTGGAGGGTGTGAATCCTTCGGACCTGTCGATCATCATGATCGCGATGCGGAAGCGGCGGGAGTCGGCGCGGGGACCGTCCGGAGCGTAGATTCTCCCCATGCCCGATCCCGGCGTTGATCCGCAGTGGCCGGCCGTTCGCCGCGTGGTGATGACGGCGATCGGCGCCGGTGCGCTGATGGTGCTGGCGAAGTTCGCCGTGTTCCTGCTGACGGGCTCCGCGGCGGCGCTGTCGGACGCGCTCGAGTCGATCGTCAACGTGGTCGCGGCGTCGGTGGCGCTCTACACGCTGTGGCTCTCGAACAAGCCGGCGGACCGGGACCATCCGTACGGGCACGGCAAGGCGGAGTTCATGGCCGTGGCGCTCGAGGGCGGGCTGGTGTTCACGGCGGGCCTCGGCATCGGGTACGAGGCGGTGCGCCGACTGATCGAGCCGCAGGAGTTGACACGTTTGGGCGTGGGCTTGATCGCCAACGCGGTGATCGGTGTCTTCGCCCTGCTGCTGGCGCTCTACGTCCTGCGCGCGGGCAAGCGGCTCGAGAACACCGTGCTGATCGCGGACGGCAAGCACCTGATGACCGACGTGCTGACGACCGCGGGCGTGCTCGTCGGCTTCGTGCTCGTGCGATTGACGGGGATCGCCCGCATCGATTCCGCGTTGGCTCTGCTCTTTGCCGGCGTCATTCTCTGGACGGGCTTCCGGCTGCTCCATCGTTCGATCGACGGGCTGATGGACCGAACCGATCCCGAGGACTTCGCGCTGGTGGACAACATCCTCGATGAAGAGCAGAAGGCGGGTCGCATCGCGGGCCGGCACAAGGTGCGGGTGCGTCGGCAGGGCACGTTCCGCTGGGTGGACATGCACCTGCAGGTGAATCCCGAGCTGACGGTGCGCGAGAGCCACGCGCTCGCGAGCCGCATCGAGCACCGGATCGAGGAGGCGCTGGGTCGTGCGAATGCGACGGCGCATGTCGAGCCGGCGGAGCAGGATTGAGCACAGAGGGCACAGAGAAAGGCATTGAACTCGAAGAACGCGAAGTTCACGAAGGGGAGGCAAGGAAGAGGAGCACGGAATCGGGTCAGATCCCGTGAGCCTTTCGCACTCCCTGCCCCTCATCTCTTTTGGTTCTGATCGACTTCGTGCTCTTCGCGTCCTTCGCGTTCACTCCTCTTCCCTCTCGGCGATCTGTGCGCGCTCCGCGAACTCTGCGTTCAATGGGTTCACGTGAGCGCCAGCGAGTCCTTCACGCCCAGGTTGGCGTAGATCTCGCGCGTCGCCGTCGAGCGGTTGAGGGTGTAGAAGTGGATGCCGCGGACGTTGTTGTCGAGCAGGTCGCGGCACTGCTCGGTCGCCCAGTGGATGCCCATCCGGCGCACGCCGTCGTCGTCGGAGCAGCGCTGCAGCGCGCGGACCATCCGCGCCGGGAATCGGCAGCCCAGCGCCAGCTCCGCCATACGCTTCATGCCGTTGACGCTGGCGACGGGCATGATGCCGGCGAGGATCGGGACCTTGACGCCCGCCAGCTCGCAGCGCTCGCGGAAGTCGTAGAAATCGCGGTTGTCGAAGAAGAGCTGGGTGACGATGAAGTCCGCGCCCTCGTCCACCTTGGCCTTGAGATGGTCCATCTCGACGAGGCGGTTGGGCGTCGTGGGATGGCCCTCGGGATAGCCGGCGACGCCGATGCCGAAGCCGCGCGGGTCCTTGATGAGCGAGCCGGCGTGGCGCGACTGGAACTGCTTGATGTAGCGGACGAGGTCGATGGCGTGCTTGAAGGCGTCGCGCGAGCGGTCGTAGTCGGGCTTGTCCTTGGGCAGGTCTCCGCCGAGCGCGAGCAGGTTGACCACGCCCGCCTTGGCGTACATCTCGAGGATGTCGTAGATCTCCGCCTCGGTGTGATAGACGCACGTCAGGTGCGGCACGGCGTCGAGCGTCGTCTCCTTGCGCAGGCGCAGGACCAGCTCGTTGGTGCGCTGGCGCGTGCCGCCGCCGGCGCCGTAGGTCACCGAGACGAAGGAGGGTTTGAGCGGCTCGAGCTCCTTCGCGGCGGCGAAGAGCGTCTCCGAGTCCTTCTCCGTCTTGGGCGGGAAGAATTCGAACGAGAACGTCGTCGGGCGCTGCTTGAAGATGTCGAGGATGTGCATCGCGTGATCCTTGCGGGCATCTCGACCGCTCGTTGCGGAATGGCCCGGACGCGCGTCAGCGCGTCCGGGCCGCAGTCATTCGTCGGCCATGCGGCCGGTCGGCTTCAGTAGCGGTAATGCCCGCTCTTGTACGGCCCATCGACGGGCACGCCGATGTACTCGGCCTGCTCGTTGCTGAGCTTGGTCAGCTTGGCGCCGAGCTGATTGAGGTGCAGCCGGGCCACCTTCTCGTCG
>JBGTSH010000576.1:0-3330 GCA_041940405.1 Polyangiaceae bacterium | reverse complement strand
TCCTGCCGGTAGCGCGAACAGATCGGACCCGAGCGACCAGTTGACGAACCACCCCGTCGGAGGCCACGCGTTCGGGGGCAGGAACTCGTGCTCGTAGTCGTGGACGCACTCGTCGGCGACGCGTTCGAAGGGCAAGCCCTCGAAGGCCTTGTCGAGCTCGTGCCGCGTGAAGATCGGGCACCACGAGACCTGCGAGATCTCGCGCGCGAGCGCGTCCGGCTTGTAGCCGTCCATTGCGACGAACACGCTGAAGAGCAGGATGCCCCCGGGCGCCAGCAGCTCGAGCGATCGCTGCGCGAGGCGCCGAACCTCGTCCACCTCGCGGAAGTGACTGGCCACGACCTCGGCCAGGACGACCAACTTGTATCGCTCCTTCGGGATCGGGAGCGAGGGGTCGAGCGCGTCACCTTCGAAGACCTGCACCGAGAGCTTCTCTGCGGCGACCGCCTTGCGGAGCACCTCGGCGAGCGCCGGCGCGATCTCGACCGCGTCGGTCGGGTAGCCCTTGCGCGCCATCGGCAAGGTGTTGCGGCCCGTGCCGGCGCCGACATCGAGGATCGGGGTCTCGGCGGGTGGCCCGAGCTCGGCGGCCAAGCGCGTCACCTTGGCGTCGGGGTGCGTTCCGAAGAGCGGCGGCTCGCGGGTTTGAACCCAGCGCTCGTACTCGTCGCCGATCGTGAGCGCGTTGACCGAAACCTTATAGGCGATGCCCGGATGCGGCGGCGGCTCGGTGTTGTACTTGATGACGAGGCGAGCGTACGGCGACTGCGCGAAGCCCTTCTTCAGGTTCTTGTCGAGGATGCCCTTGAGGGTCGCGGTCTCGGCGTCGTTGAAGACGCGGCCCATCGCTCCGAAGATCGTGAGCAGCGACTTCGTGTAGCTGTCGAGCATCTCGGGCACGCAGGGGAAGCTGATCTCGCCGTTGGCGTCGGTCTTGCGACCGATCCTCGGCATCAGCGCCACCCGCAGCGTCGTGGCGTTGAGCTCGCGCTGCCTCTTCTGCTTGGCCGGCGCAGTTTTCATCGCTCGGCCTCCGGCACGCTCGTCCGGCGATCCTCGCCCTCGACCTTGGTCTCGGGCGGCAGCTCACCGGGGCTGACTTCGACGGCGTGGGACACGGTGTCGACCGTGAGGACGAGCATGCCGGTCGGGGTGATCACCTCGAACCGGCATGTACGGAGCTGCGTAGCGTCGACGACGAGGGTGCGGTGTCGGCCTTCCATGGCGCGCCCGGGTCGTCCTCCGCGGGCGCGCCAGCGTCAAGCCTGCCGCGACACTGTCACTTGCCGCAGGCAGGATTCTTCTTGAACGCCTCGGCGGCTTGCTTGCACGCCGTCTCGGCGGACTTCTTCGTCTGCTTGTTCTCGGCCATCGTCTTGAACGACTCGGCGGTCTGCCGCGCGCCGTCCTTCATCGCCTTCTTGCCGGCGCTCGGCATCTTGTCGGCGCACGACACCATCGCCTGGACGTAGTCGTCGCAAGCCTTGATGCCGACGGTCGGGATCTCTTCGCTCGCGCTCTCGTCCTCTTTCTCTTCGCTCGCCGCGGCGTCGGCGTCCTCCGCCTCGGGCCTCTCCTCGTCGGCCGCGGCTTGGGCGCTCTTCGCGACCTTCGTGCCGCCGAAGCCACCCCACTCCTTCGGAACCGTCTCCGGCACGTCGCCGAGGAGGTCCCAACGGAGACGCGTCGTCGCCTTGTACTGCACGCCCCAAAACGCGCTCGTTCGCTCGCTCTTGGCGTTGGTGATCTCGAGGAGCACGTGCTCGACCTCGGCCGGGTTCACCTTGCCCTTGGTCTCGAAGCACGCCTGTCCTGCGCCCTGGACGACCTTGTAGTCCATCGGGACGTCGTACGAACGCGTCTCGGTGATCGCGTTCTCTTGCCACTTCGTGCACTGCACGATCTGGCCTTGGCTGTTCTTGGTGCCGTCGACGCAGACCGCTTCGCTGCGGCCGGTGTCCACCGTCTCCCACTCGGTCTTCTTGCCGCGATGGGTCGACGAGTGCGGCTGCACCAGCTGCTCGACCTTGGGCGTGTACCGCTCGCCGCCGACGTAGAGGATGAAGCCCGCACGCGCGAGCTCGGCCGCGGAGTCGTCGTCGAAGCCCGACATCACGACCTCGAAGCAGATCTGGTCCTGATCCATCTCGGTCATCGACGCGACGTTGCGGAAGACGTCTTTCGTCAATCCGAACGGTGCGCCGTCGGCCCACTCGATCTCGTTTGCCTCGACGTTGTTGGAGAGTGCAGGGTGCTGGATCTTGGCGAATCCGTCTGCGCGAGGCTTGCAGCCGGCGACGAGACCCAGGGCGGTAAGGGTGGTGAGAATGGGAAGGATGGTTCGCGTCTTCATGGCTCGTGCCCCCTTCAGACACGGCCTCTTCGCGGCTGTCGCACCCCGGCCGAGAACAAAATGAGGGGCGGGGTGCGCCCGGGTGGGCCCGGCGGCCGGTACGAACCTCCCCCTGGATCGATGACCCTCAGGACCGGCGTACTTCGTGTGCAAACTTGAAGTGCAACTGCCGAAACTCCACCGGCAATTTGGCGCAAATGCGGCCTGGCTCGGGGCTTGCGATGGCGAGCCGCATGCGACGCCTCTTCCTCGCCCTCGCGCCGCTCGCGTTCGTTGCCTGCGCCTTCGGCTCCGAGATCGACCAACCTGACGGTACCGACAGCGGTCGCGATCGCAGCCGCGGAGGGCAGGAAGAAGAAGAGATCGCCGACGAGCCGGACGAATTCGAGGACGGCGACGGCGACGGCGATCCCAGCCCGACGGTCGCAACCCACGGCTCCGGGCCGACAGGCACCACGGGCTCCGGCCCGAGCGGGCAGACATCGGCCCAAGGCGGCCCGCAACCCGATGCCTGCTGCATCCCCTCGATGTCCCCCGGCTGCTCGGCCGATGCGACGGTCGAGCAGTGCGTGTGCTCGCAGGACGACTACTGCTGCACGACGGCGTGGGACGAGCAGTGCGTGGGTGAGGTCGATCAGTTCGGTTGCGGCTTCTGCGGAGGCGGCGGCACCGGAGGCTTCGATCCCGGCGGCACCGGCGGCGGCGGCGATCCCGGCGGTGGCCAGTGCTGCATGCCCACCGGCGGGCCGGGCTGCGGCGATCCGACCATCGAGCAGTGCCTCTGCGCCATCGACGACTACTGCTGCTCGACGGACTGGGACGATCAGTGCGTCGCCGAGGTAACGCTCTTCGGCTGCGGAGTCTGCTTCTAGCAGGGTGCTGAAGATGGCGACGTCACGCCGCTGGGTGGGGTAGTGGCTGCTCTTTCACCCCCCCAGCCCCCCTCGCTCCGCGAGGGGGGAGCCTAACATCTCTGT
>JBGTSH010000575.1:0-3406 GCA_041940405.1 Polyangiaceae bacterium | reverse complement strand
GCACGCCTCGGGCGAGCTCGCGGGCGTGCTCGGCGTCAAGGTCGAGCCGCCGAAGATGCCGGTGATCTCCATCAGCGACGCGGCCGCGCGCGCGTTCAAAGCGGCCGAGGAGCCGGGAGAGGACAAGCTGCGCCTGGAGATCGACGGAAACTTCCAGGTCGATCTCTACTTCGCGCCGAAGAAGCCGGGCGACCTCGAGGTCACCGCGAACGGCGTCGCCTTCTTGATCGATCCCGGCTCGGCGAAGCGGGCCGACGGCGTGAAGATCGACTACGTCGACGGTCCCGGCGGCGCGGGCTTCAAGATCGAAAACCCGAACGCGCCCGCGTCGGTCCGCCCGATCTCGGCGCGCGAGCTCGCGACGATGCTCACCGGCGCCGAGCCGGTCACGCTGCTCGACGTCCGCACCGACAAGGAGCGCGAGATCGCCAAGATCGACGGAGCAATCCCGTTCGACGGCGAGGGTCAGAAGAAGCTCGAGTCGCTCGACAAGGACGCGATCGTCGTCTTCCACTGCCACCACGGCGTTCGCAGCCGGGCAGCCGCCGAGCAGGCGCTGGCGAAGGGTTACAAGCGCGTCTACAACCTCACCGGCGGCATCGACGCATGGAGCCGTGAGGTCGACTCGAGCGTGCCCAAGTACTGAGATGGCCGCGGAGTAGCGCTCCATCAAGGAGCGCTCGCGCGATCGCTGATCGGCTCCGCGCGCGGCAACATCGAGGGCGCTACGACGAAGGTCGGAACGAGCTCGGTCACGCGCGCGTATTCGTCAGGAAAGCGTTCTGCGAGCCAGTCACCGCAGCGGCGAGCGGACGGCGTCGTGTGCTGAAATTTGACCGAGAGATCGACGCACCGCTTGTTCGCTCCTTTGGCCTGCTCGAAGAAGGCCTCGGCCGAGTCGGCGCCGAACGTCAGATGCGTCTCGGCCCACAGCTGCCGGTTCATACGAGCGACGAGGGCTGCGGCTTCGACGATCGGTCCCGGGGGAGGCAGGGGCTTGATGTCGAAGATGGGAAGAAGCTTCGTCTCGGCCTGCTTCACCTTCTCACGCTTTTCTTTCAGCCGCAGGGTGTCACCCTTCTCGAGCTTCATGGCCATCGCTTCGAGGGCGTGCGGTCGGCCGAGCTGGAGAATCGCCTCGCCGCGCGCCGTGAGGGTTCGACCGAGCGCCCGGAACGCCGTCGGATCGCCGGAGGGCGGCGGCAACGCATCCGAGAGGGTGAGAACGCGGAGCCACGCGCGCTCTGCTTTGTCTTTGCGACCGAGCGCGCCGAGGGACTTCGCGAGCGATGCTTGCGCCCAGATGGTCTCTTCCTTCGCGCTGGAGACGCGCTGCATCCGCGGGATCGCCGCCTCGAGCCACTTCACGGCCTCGGCGTGTTTTCCTCGCTCGCTCAAGTGCTCGCCGACGGCGAAGTCGACGCGGGCCGATTCTCCCTTGGCGCCATAGAGCTTCAGATACTCCTTGGCGGCGAGGAGCGCGCCATCGGAGTCGCCGAGCGCCACGCGAAGCACGACGACGTTCTCGAGCGCATCCTTGCTCTCGCGGTCCTTCGAGACGAGCGTCGACACACGCTCGAAATGTCTGAGAGCACCCGAAAAGTCGGCGATCGAGAGGAACGTCATCCCCCCATCGAACGCGCTCTTTCTCACGAGGTCGGGCGACGCGACACCGGCGGGCAACGCGAGCAGTCGCTCGCGAGCGAACATCGAGCGAGAGAGATCGCGCACCGAGGCGAAGGCGAGAGCGGCCATGTGGAGCATCTCGTCCGGACGCCGACAGCCGGGCGACTTCTCCTTCTTGCATGCCGCCGGAAGCCGCTCGAATGCCTCGAGGTAGAGCTGGCCGGCCTCGCGCATCTTGGCGCGTCTGTGCAGCTCGGTTTCCTCTTTGCTGGAGTACGCGATGTCGCCGAGCTTCTGCAGCGCGGCGCTGCCCGCGTTCGCGAACAGCTTGCATCGATCGGTCCCTGCAGAAGCGGCGTCGCATCGGCCCCGGGCAAAGCGCTCGGTGTCCGACGCGAGCTGAAGCAGACAAGCCTTCTCGCGGGGCGGCTCGGCGATGAGGCCGCTCATCGCTTGCATGTAGGCGCCGGTCGCCTTCGAGACGTCCGTGGCGTCGGGGGCGCTCAGGATCGCGGCACGCGCCCGGGCGGCGGCCTGCTCCATCTTGCCGGCTTCGACGTCGGCGGCGGCGCGCGTCGACGCGCTCTCGACGGTTTCGCTATCGGGCAGGCGATCGAGGGCGCCCGCGAGGCAAGGCGCCGACTCTTGGCCGAGCGCCTCGGGCGCCCAGCCGACGATCAGCATCGCTCCGAGCAAGACGAGCGGGCGCACGCGAGCTGAGACAGCGCGCGCGCGGCCAAGTTCCACTTCAGACGGTAGCGAAGCCGTCGAGGGGCATGTCGAGCGCCGAGGTGTCCTCTTTGGCGAGGATCTCGGCCGTGTGCTTCGCGTGGGGCAGGATGTTGCGGACGAAGTACGTCGCGACGTGCTGCTTGCCTTGGTAGAAGGCGCGCTCCTGTGCGGAGCCCTCGCCCTGCGGGAGCTTGGCGAGCGCGTCGTCGGCGATGCGCGCCGCATCGAGCAGGAGCCAGCCGCAACAGAGCTCGCTCATCATCTCGAGGACGCGGTTCGCGGCGAGCGGCACCATCTGCATGCGGCCCGATTGGAACCACGAGAGGAGGCGCATCGACATCCCCGCGACCGCCTCATGGGCGACCGCGAGCTCCTTCACCAGCGGGCCGAGCCGCGGGTGCTTCTCGTTCTCGGAGATGAAGCGCGCGACGTCGCCGAGGAACGCTTGCAGGTTCGCCCCGCCGTTCTGCGGCAGCTTGCGACCGACGAGGTCCATCGATTGGATGTGGTTCGTGCCCTCGTAGATGCTGAAGATCTTCGCGTCACGCGCGCACTGCTCGACGGGGTGGTCCTTGACGTAGCCCGCGCCGCCGTACGTCTGGATCGCGAGCTCGCAGACCTTGAACGACTGGTCGGTCGAGTACGCCTTCACGAGCGGGACGAGGAGATCGACCTGGCCTTGGTGGTAAGCGGCTGCCGCGTCGTCCTTGCCCTTGAGGGCCTTCACGTTGTCGCTGTGGTACGCGAGCTTCATGATGAGCGCGCGCGGTCCTTCGACGCGCGCCTTCATCTCCATGAGCATGCGGCGGATGTCGGCGTGCTCGATGATCGGCACGCGCGGCGCGGTCGGGTCCTTCCAGTTGGTGATCGATGCGCCCTGCTTGCGCTCCTTGGCGTATTCGAGCGCGGAGAGGTACGCCGCCGACGCCACCGAGACGCCCTGGATGCCGACGCCGATGCGCGCGCTGTTCATCAGCATGAACATCTGCTGAATGCCGACGTTCTCGGCTTCGCCGACGATCTCGCCGACGCACTTTCCGTCCTCGCC
>JBGTSH010000574.1:0-3413 GCA_041940405.1 Polyangiaceae bacterium | reverse complement strand
GCGCTCGCGCTCGATGTCCATCTTGTCGAGGAACTGAGCTTGCTTCTCGCGATCGGACAGCGCCCCCGTCGCCTCGAGGATGCGATCGGCCAACGTCGATTTTCCGTGATCGATGTGAGCGATGATCGAGAAGTTGCGGATGTGCTCGGGGTTCGTCGGCATACGTCGGGTTCGGGTGATGCGCCCGGGTCCGAGGACGCATTAGCAGCTACCGGGCCCGCCGTAGAGCGGGTCTCGCGCACGGATGCGTCCGAAGGTCCCTTACTTCTTCGTGGAAGCAGAGGGCGGCGGCGGTGTCACGCTGGGGCGCTCGTTCGGGTCGAGCGACATCTGGCCGGGCAGCATGTGCTCGTAATGCTTGAGGACCATGTCGATCCCCTCGCGGATGTAGACCGCGATCGGCACCTTCGTGCGGTCGTGCAGCATCCTCAGGCGGTCGGCCTGCTCGGGCGTGATGTAGATGGTCGTCGAGACTTTCTTCCGCGACATGTCACGCCCGGGTCGCCAAGATCGCTGAGAGCTGGTGGCGTGGCCGATGGCCGCACCACTGACAAGGCGTTACCCTAGATGCTGGTACGTATGTTGTCAATCGACCCTTCGCCGGTTGCGGGCGCCAACACGCGGGCGTTATGCTCCGGCGCCATGCCTTCGCGCAAGGGGTCTCGCGCTCTTTCCATCGGTTCACAGATGGGACGAATCGGTTTGATTTGTTTGGCGTTTTTCAGCTTCGCCTGCGCCGGCACCAAGGGGCCCGACGGGGCGGACGAAAAACGGAAGCTCGAGATCGAGCACGAGTCGTGCGACATCGAGGGCGGCTCGTCGAAGAAGACCGACGTCAACGGCGACGGACGTCCGGACCTCTGGCAGGTCAAGAGCGGCGACCGTGAGGTCTGCCGCGCCATCGATCCCAACTTCGATGGAGTGAAGGACGCCTTCATCTACTACGACGAGCAGGGCCGCGAGCGGCGCCGCGAGTCCGACTACGACCGCGACGGTCGCCCCGACGAGATCATGATCCTCGAGAACGGCGTCGTCGTTCGGAAGGAGCGGGAGACGAACTTCGACAGCAAGCTCGACACGTGGGAGACCTACACGAGTGGCCGGCTTGCGAAGGCAGAGCGCGACAGCGACGCCGACGGGATCGTCGATGAGTGGTGGGACTTCAACCGACCCGACAATCCGGACTGCGCGGTCGTGGTGAAGGACCACAACGCCGACGGCAAGCCCGACCCCGACAGCGCGGTCGACAACTGCGGCGAGTCGTACAAGGCCCCGCCCTCGCCCACCCTGAGCGCAGCGGCACCTCCTCCTTCCGGGACTGCGCCGGGTGACTTCGGCGGACAGAAGCCGCCGACCCCGCCGGCGACTGCGGCGACATCGGCGGCACCGAGCGCCTCAGCCGCACCCAGCACCTCCGCACCTCCCGCACCGAGCGCCTCCACTGCTCCGACGCCTCCGAAGGGGAGCGGCTCGGCCGCCCCCGCGCCCAGCAGCTCTGCTCCTCCCGCGAAGAAAGGGCCGTGATGTACCGCTCGTCGATCGTTTCCGGGCTCGTCCCCGTGCTCGCTTTGACCCTCGCCGGGCTGTCGGCGACGGGCTGCAAGAAGAGCGCACAAGAAGCCTTCAACAGCCCGGCGACCTCGACGCCGAAGAAGGTCCTCCCCGACGGATCGATCGACGATCAGTCGCGCTGCGATTGGCGCGGCAAAAAGGACCGTGACGTCATCGAGACTGCCGGCCCCGGATCGGTGCTCCCGAACGTGCGCCGCGTGTTCGCCGTCGTCGGCCAGGGCGCGGACAGCCAGCGGATCCTCGTCTGCCGCGAGACCGACACCAACCTCGACGGGACCAAGGACGTCGTCCGAAAGTACAACGACAAAGGCGAGAGCCTCTTCGAAGAGGCGGACACGAACTACGACGGCAAGATCGACACCTGGATCACCTTCGCCAAGGGTCGCATCGCCGAGATGAAGCTCGACTCGAACTACGACGGCAACCCCGACGAGTGGAAGTACTACTCCGGCGGTCGCCTCACACGCGCCAAACGCGACACGAACGCCGACGCCAAGCCGGACATCTGGGAGATGTACGGGCCGGACGGCACGCTCGAGCGCATGGGCGTCGACGTCGATCACGACGAGCGCGTCGACCGCTGGGACTACGACAGCGACATCAAGCGGGTGCGCGAGGACAAGGAGCGCAAGGCAGAGGAAGAGGCCGCGGCCAAGGCCGCCGCGAAGGCCGAGGAAGAGCGCAAGGCCGGCGAGTACAAGGTCGCCGAAGACGATCCCGACGCCAAAGATCCCAAAAAGAAGAAAGAGAAGAAGCCGGCGGCGAAGAAGGATCCGCCGAAGCCAAACCCCTAGCCTCTTTCTTCTCCTCACCCATCATGGCTGCCAATTCACCCCCCCGGCCCCCCTCACGACGTGAGGGGGGAGCGCCGCCGCCTCGTTCCAAAGCCGAAGCCCCCGCGACCAAGGGTTTCGATCGGACCGAGCGCCTGCAGAAGATCATCGCCCGCGCCGGCATCAGCTCGCGCCGCAGCGCCGAGGAGCTCATCTCGGCCGGCCGGGTGCGGGTCAACGGGCGCATCGTGACCGAGCTGGGCGCCAAGGCGGACCCCCGCGAGGACAAGATCGAGCTCGACGGCAAGCGCCTCATGGCGCCCGACTCGGTCTACTACGTCCTGCACAAGCCGAAGAACGTCGTCTCGACGCTCAGCGATCCCGAGGGTCGCCCGACCGTCGGCGAGATCCTCCGCCGCGTGGGCACGCGGGTCTATCCGGTGGGACGCCTCGACTTCGCGACGAGCGGCGTGCTCCTGGCGACCAACGACGGCGCGTTCGCGAACGGCCTGCTCCACCCCCGCCGCGAGGTGCCCAAGACCTACGTCGTGAAGGTCCAGGGGCTCATGAGCGAAGAGGATCTGAACCGCTGGCGCGAAGGCGTCGAGCTCGACGACGGTCTCACCCTCCCCGCCAAGGCGCGCCTCATTCGTCATGAAGAGGACAAGACCTGGTTCGAGATCACGATCACCGAGGGACGCAACCACCAGATCCGCCGCATGGGCGACGCGACGCGCTTTCGCGTGATGCGCCTCGCGCGCACCAGCTTCGCAGGGATCTCGCACGACGGGCTCAAGCCCGGCCAGTTTCGCAGCCTCACCTACGACGAGCTCATCAAGCTGCGCGAGGCGTACGGCGTGCCGACGAAGGTGCGAAAGTTCCAGCCGGCGGCGCCGACCACTGCCGCGCCCCGAAGAGAGCGTCGCGGTCCGCCGGGAGAGAAGCGCCGCGCTGCTGCAGACGACCGCCGCGGTTCGTCAGAAGACAACCGGCGTGCCCCCTTCGCAGACAATCGCCGCGGCCCGTCCGCAGACAATCGCCGCGGCCCCCGCACCGATCACCCCCCTC
>JBGTSH010000573.1:0-3442 GCA_041940405.1 Polyangiaceae bacterium | reverse complement strand
GCTCGGGCGCGCCGCCACGACCCTCGGAGCTGCCGCGGCGTTCGGACGATCCGCGACCGCCTCGGCGGTCCTCACGGCGATCGTCGCGACCTGCATCACGACCTGCATCACGATCGGCGCGCGCAGGAAGGAGCGGCTCGTCGTCGCCCTCTTCTTCGGGCGGGCTCCAGTTGGCGAACTCGCGCGCGGCTTCTGCTCGCTGGCCTCGTCCGCCCTCACGCCCGCCGGCTCGCGGAGCGCGATCTCGATCTCGATCCCGGTCGCGGCGCGGCCGCTCGCGATCGCGGCTGCCTCGACCCGGTGCGCCTTCGGGAGCCGGGGTCGCTGCGGGGCCCGGGGTCACGACCGGTGCCTCGGGCGCCGACGGCGGCGCGAAGCGTGGGGTCGGCGCGCCTGACGACACGCCTTCGGACGAGCCGCCTTCGGACCGGCGCAGAGGACGCTCCGGCGGCGGTCCGCGCCGATCCGAGCGGCCTTCGCGACCCTCCCCCTCGTCGCGGCGCCTCATGCTTGCGCGGCGCGGCGGCTGGCGCCGGAGGCGCTCGGCCTCTTGTTGTGCGCCGGGAGCCTTCTCGAGGTGCGCGCGGAGCAGCCCCGCGACGAGCATCTCGCATTGATCGTGCGCGAGCAGACGGCGCGCGAGCGCGCGGTCGGATCCGTCGATGCCCTTCGGAAGGAGCGTCTCGGCGAGCATCGCGAGCAGGTCTGCCTCGGCCCGCGTCCGGAGCTCTTCCGCCGTCGGGATCTGCCGCTCGATCGGGCGGATCTTGTACGTCAGCCGCAGGTAGTAGAGGCTGCCGACGTCCTGCGGCGTGATGAGCGCGATCGCGGTGCCGGTGCGTCCCGCGCGGCCCGTGCGTCCGGTGCGGTGCACGTACGCTTCGGCATCCATCGGGAAGTCGTAGTTGATGACATGCGTGAGGTGCGAGATGTCGATCCCGCGGGCCGCGACGTCGGTCGCGACGAGGTAGCGCAGCTTGCCCTGGCGCGTGGCGCTCATCACGCGCTCGCGATCCGACTGCGGCAGGTCGCCGTTCAGCCAATCGGCGTCGTAGCCGCGCTGCGAGAGCGCGTGAGCCACTGTCTCGGTCTCTTCTCGGGTGTTGCAGAAGATGACCGCGCTCTCGGGGTTCTCGGCCTCCAGGATGCGGACGAGCGCGCCGATCTTGTCGGATTTGACGAGGTAGGCGTAGTGCGCGATCTCGAGCGCGCCGATGTGATCGCCCGAGAGCGTGAGGAACTCGGGCTCCTTCAGCTTGTTGCGGGCGATGCGCTCGATGTCCGGCGGAAGGGTCGCCGAGAAAAGGAGCGTCTGCCGCGACGGCGGGAGCGACTCGAGGATCGCCGAGAGCTCGCGCTCGAAGCCCATCGAGAGCATCTCGTCCGCCTCGTCGAGCACCAACAGCTTGATGCCCGCGACGGGCAGCGTGCCGCGACGGATGTGATCGAGCACGCGCCCGGGCGTACCCACGATCAACTGCGCGCCCGCCTGGATGCCCTGAAGCTGCCGCTCCATCGATGCGCCGCCGTAGATGGGCAGCACCTTGACGTCGCGGTACTTTCCCAGGCGCTCGACCTCTGCCGAGACCTGAAGGGCGAGCTCGCGCGTGGGGCACAGCACCAATGCCTGCGGAGCACCGACCGAGCGGCGAATGATGTGGTCGACGATCGGGAGACCGAAGCTGGCGGTCTTTCCGGTCCCGGTCCGCGCCTGGACGACGGCGTCTTTGCCTCGCGTCGCGGGCTCGAACACCGCGACCTGGACCGGTGTCGGGTGCTTGTAGCCCATCTCTTCGAGGGCGCGCCGCACCTCATCCGAGAGCGGAAGGACGTCGAACGTCGGAGCTTCGGCGGGGGCCCCGGAAGCCGCAGGAGCCTGCTGATCGCTCTCGGTTGGGCCAGCGTTCACGCTGGACGCAGTCTGGTTCTCGTTCACGGGGAATCTTTCGAAACGTCTGAGGAGGGAACGCGGGGAGAGACAGGGTTCGGTCGAGCTTCGTCGACCTTCCGGCGCAGCGCTGCCAGGCTCGCCGACTCCCGGCGAACGGCGTGCTCCTCCGCATAGCGGAGCCGTTCCAGGGCGTCGAGGCTGCGGAGGTCCTCGGCCCCGGTGCAGGAGGCTCGGATCCCCTCCAGGTAGCGCCACTGTGGCTCGAGAGCCGAACGAAACCGCCGCAATGCCTCGTCCGGATCGTCGTCCCCCTCGGCCGACGAGCTCCGGGCCCGGGCGAGCGCTTCCCCCAGGTTCTTGAGGCCCGCTTCGCAGGTGGGGTAGGGGGAGGGAACGACCGTAGGAAACAGGCCTTGCTGGATGATCTGAAAGCCGGCCGAGATGACCCAGACCCCGACCAGGGTCAAAAAGCCGATGACCGCGATCCGCCGTCCAAGGCGCATATCCGCGCTGCTCGGCCGCGCGCCCGGGTCGGACCCCTGGCGCCTGGGCGACCGAGGAGGGGGATCGGTAGCGGCCACGAGCATGCGTTCCGTACCACAGCGGGCGGTCGGCTTGGGTAAGAAGGCTGCGATCGCCCTCCTCGTCGTCTCGACGCCCGCCGTCGCGCGCGCCGATCCGCTTCCGACGAACGCCTACGACATCGATCTGTTTCAAGGTCCGCTCTTGGCCCCGATCCGTGCGACCTCGCTTGCCGGCGCGTTTGCGGGCTACGCCGAGGGGACCGCGGGCATGGTCGCCAACGCCGCGGCCCCGGCCGTCCGGCCTCCCGAAGCGCTCCGCCATGTGGAGGCTTCTCTCAGCGGCTCGCTCTCGTTCCCGCTCGATGTCTTCGACAACAACGACTTCGATAACTCCGGCGAGATCGACGCCGACTACTCCGACTTCGTCTACCTGACGGGCGGGGCGATCCTCCAAGTCGGCGCCTTCGGCGCCGGCCTGCTCGGCGAGCTGCAGACCTACTCGCTCACCGACACCGAGGGCAGCTCGACCAACGTCGTCATCGGTCGCTACCACGGTCTCGTCGCCGTCGGCCTGGGCCGCGGTCAGCTGGCGCTCGGCGGCGGCGCGCGCGCCGTCACGATGGGCATCGGGACGAGCCGCGCGGATCTCGTCTATGTCGGCGCAGCGCCCGAGCTCGGCTTCCTCGTGAAGCCCGAGGGGGTGCCCTTCAGGTTCGGTGCGACCTACAGGTTCGCGGCGACCGGGCACGCGACGTTCGACCCGCCCAAATCCGAGACCCCCGGCGCGCCCTCGCGCGAGGGGCCGCTCACGCTGCCGCGCGGCCTCTGGCCCTGCACGACGATCTCTTCCTCGCCTTCATCCGCCGCCTGCTGCCCGCGTGCCTGAGCGGGCGCCTGAGCGGGCGCCTGAGCTGGCGCCCGAGCTGGTGGCTGTGCCGGTTCGGGCGCGCCGGACTGTGCCAGCGCGGGCACGGGCGACAGGATGGTGGTGGCCAGCCACAGGCCGGGTACATCCAGCAAAATTTTC
>JBGTSH010000572.1:0-3456 GCA_041940405.1 Polyangiaceae bacterium | reverse complement strand
TCGTTCGATCGCTCGGTGACATCGATGCCGTCGAGCTCGTAGCGGCCGTCGGTCGGTCGATCGAGGCAGCCGATGATGTTCATCATCGTGCTCTTGCCCGATCCGCTCTGCCCGACGAGCGCCACCATCTCGCCGCGACGGACCTCCAGGTCGACCTCGCGCAGGGCTCGCACCACGCCCTCTCCGGTGCCGTAGTTCTTCGACACGGAAGAGAGCCTGATCAAAGCCTCGCGGCTCATGGCTCGCTCAGAAACTGCCGCGACGACGGGCGCCGCTCGGCCCTGACGCGGCATCGGTTTCGTCGCGGACCACCTTCGTCTCGACGAGCTCGCCCTTCAGCTCTGTCCAGACGCCGTCGCTGATGCCGATTTCGACGACACGGGGCTCGATCTTCTCGGCGCCCGGCGTCTCGTCGACGACGACCCACACGCGACCCTTTCCAGCCGCGAGCTTCGGCAGCGGATCCTGCGGGATCGGCTTGCCCTGGTCGTCGAGCGGCGGCGAAGGCCGGAAGCGCAGCGCGGCGTTGGGCACACGCCGCACGCCCTTCGACTCTGCGCTTTTGATGGTGACCGTGGCGGTCATGCCAGGCCTGAGCTTCAGCTCGGGGTTGGCGACGTCGATGACCGCCGCGTACGTGATCACGCCTTGCTGGCTGATCGGACTGAGGCGCACTTGAACCACCTTGCCGGCGAAGGTCGTTCCGGGGAACGCGTCGACGGAGATCTCGGCGCCCATACCTTCTTTGAGCTTGCCGACGTCGGCCTCGTCGATGTCGGCGAAGACGCGCATCTCGCGGAGGTCCTGCGCGAGCACGAAGAGCGTGGGCGCCTGGAAGCTGGCTTGCACGGTCTGGCCGACATCGATCGACCGCGTGATGACGACGCCGTCGATGGGCGAGAGGATCTTGGTGTAGTCGAGGTTGGTCTTCGATTGCTTGAGCTGCGCGCCGATCTGCGCGACCTGCGCGCGCGCGGCCGCGACCTCGGCGACGGCGATGTCGTAGTTGCCCTGCGCCGCATCGAGGTCGGCTTGCGATCCCACCTTGTCCGCGACGAGCTTCTTCGCGCGGTCGAGGCGCAGCCGAGCGCTCTCGAGGTTCGCCTCGGCTCGCTTGACCGACGCGCTGGCCGCCGCGAGCTGCGCGTTCGACGAATCGATCTGCGCCGACAGAAGTGTCGGATCGATCTCGGCCAGCACGGCCCCCGCCTTCACCTCGCTGTTGAAGTCGACGAAGATCTTGGTGACCCGGCCCGAGACCTGGGCGCCGACCTGGACTTCCGTCACGGGTTTTACCTGGCCGGTGGATTGGACCGTCTCGGCCACGTCGCCCTGGGTCACGTCGGCGACCACGTACTTGGCCGGGGGCGGGGGCGCGTTCTTCGCCCGATAGACGAAGAAACCTGCGATCGCGCCGGCGACGAACAGGACGATGACCGCGCGGCGCAGCCATTTCCGGCCGCCTTCGACGCCGGCGAGGTCCTTTTTTAGTTTGTCGCGCTCAACCGCGCCCGCGCCCGATCCGTCCATCCCGCCCCACCCCTTTAGCACCGGTGGGCAAGAGCGCCCGCAGCGTGTTGCTGCGAGCGAGCGTTCGGAATAGTACGTCAGCGTGGCTGCCGTTTCCCCTGCCCCGATCGCTGCCGATACGCACGTAACCATCCGCTATTTCATCCTCGAGGAGGCGGTTGGTAAGGACGGCGTCGCCGGTTGGGAAGAAGCTCCCGACGAAGAGCCGGTAACGGTTTCGTATGTCCACGGTTATGGACAGGTGCTTCCTGCGATCGAGACCGCGCTCGCCGGCAAGACCGCCGGCGACCATCTGACCTTCACCGCCGGCCCCGAAGATGCGTTCGGCCCTCACGAAGCCGCGGGCGTGTTCGAGATCGACAAGGACGGGCTCGACGGCGCCGCCGATCTGTCGGCCGGTGAAGAGGTCGTGGCCACCGGTCCCGATGGCGAGATTTTCATGCGCATCGTCGAGGTTCGCGAGTCGTCGCTGCTCGTCGACACGAACCACCCGCTCGCGGGAAAAAACGTGAAGTTCGAGCTCGACATCCTCGAAGTGCGCGCGGCGACCGAGGGTGAGATCGAGGAGGCGCAGGCGCAGCTGGATGACGGCGGTTGCGGCTGCGGTCACGATCACGGCGCCGGTCACGATCATGAGAGCCACGAGCACGAGCATGAGCCGGGTCTCATCCAGCTGACGGTGCCGTCGAACCCCAAAGTGAGCTGACCTTTTTTGCGCGCGCCGATGGCGCGTGCCACTTTTGTCGGAGAGCGATCGATCCCATGAGCAAGAGCACGTCCAAAAACAGCGTCTTCGGCCCCAACATCCTCGATGTGCGGGTGCGCGAACGTTTCCTCGCGAACGAGAGCCTCGATCCGAAGTCCCTCGAGAAACACTTGGGTGAGCTGCCGGATTCGGCGGATCGCTGTGAGCCCGTCGGCCTGCGCCAGCCTGCGCTGTCCGCCACCGTCGAAGAAGAGGACGAAGAGTCGTGACCGCGACGGCGCCCGACCTCCCCAAGCTCGACTTCTCGACGTTCGTGCTCGGCGTGATCGGCACCGCGTACGTCCACCTCGGTGACGCGCCCGCGCCCGACGGAACCGAGCCCGAGCTCGAGATGGCTCGACAGAACATCGATCTTCTCGAGCTGCTCCAGCAGAAGACGAAGGGCAACCTGTCGGGGGAAGAAGAGCGCCTCCTCGAACAGGCCCTCGGCGATCTGCGAGCGCGCTACATCGAAGTTCAAAAGCGTGGCGGGCCGGGGGCCGCTTGAGCGTGACCCGAGGTCTCCTCCTTCTCGTGTTTTTGCTGTCGCTCCTCGGCTGCGACAAGCTCGGCCTGGGCGGCACCTCGGGGAAATCGAACGGCACCAGCGAGCCGGATCGCGGTCCGCCACCGGTGCCGTCGGTGCTCGCCAAGCCGTCCGAGCCGCGGGTTCCGCTCGTCGATGCGGGCGGCCGCCCGATCTCGTTTGCGGCGATCGTGAAGGCGTCGGACGCCTCCGTCGCCACGGTGAAGACGGTGATCCGCGACGGCAATCGTCGCGGTGACGGCTTCGGTACGGCGTTCGTGTACGACCCGGCCGGTTTCCTCCTCACGAACCATCACGTGATCGACCACGCGGTCGACATCACGGTCGGCTTCGCCGACGGCCGCCAGATGCCGGCCAAGGTCGTGGGCTCGGATCGCCGCACCGACGTCGGGGTCCTCAAGGTCGACGCGCCGGATCTGCCTGCGCTTCCTCTCGGCGACTCGGACGAAATCCTCGTCGGCGACTGGGCCGTGGCCATCGGCAATCCGTTCGGTCTGGCCCACACGGTCTCGGCGGGGATCATCAGCGCCAAAGGCCGAACCGAGAAGGACGTGGTGGGTCTCGACCCTACCGGCTACTTCGACTTTCTCCAGACGGACGCGAGCATCAACCCCGGCAACTCGGGCGGCCCGCT
>JBGTSH010000571.1:0-3460 GCA_041940405.1 Polyangiaceae bacterium | reverse complement strand
CGTAATTGGCGTCCGCCCTGGCGTGAAGCGCGGCGAGGCCGCCGGTCCAGTCGTCGAAGCCGCGCTCGGGCGCGACCTTCGCCGATCCGCCCTCGAAGGTGACCGTCTCACCGACCCTGACAGGCGTGTCCTTTTCCCCCGCGCGTGCGACGAGCTCGCCGTTGGCGACGTAGACCTTCGTCGCTTCGCGGCGGTCGACGCCGGCGGCGCCGCCGACCATGCGGACGCGGCCGCCGCCCAGATCGATCGACGTCGGCGTCGCCGATCCGGTGACGAAGACGCGGCCCTTCTCGAGGCGGAACCCGCCGGTCTCGAGCACGAGCTTTGTGCCGCCGTCGATGACGACATTTGCGCCGCCGTCGAGCCGCATCCGTGCGCGGCCGTCGGCGTCGGTTTCGACGACGTCGCCCTCTGCCAGCCGGCGGAGCGCGCGCACCGTTTCGCCCTTCTGGGCGCCCTTCGGGAGGGCCGTCACGCCGGCATGCACCGGCGACAGATCCGCAATCGTAGCGAGGAGCTCGGCCTCGATCGGTTTCGGCGGGCTCGGCTGGATGAAGATCATCGCGATTCCGATCGCGAGGAAGCCGACGACCATCGCGATCAAGAGCGTCGGACGCTTGCCCGGCCCGACGTAGAGGTGACTGGCGGACGTGGGCGCGTTCGGGCTCGCGGTCGCGACGGGGCCCGTGCCGGCGGGGCCCTCGACCCATTCGGCGACGTCGCGCTCGGGGCTGCGCGTCACGACCAAGCGCTGGTTTGTGCTCACCGCGCACCTCCCCTTGCCGCGTCCTTGTTCGGAGCCGGCTCCGCCTCGGCGGGCAGCGCCTGGACCTTGCCGCCCTCGATCCGGAAGCGCTGCGTTGCAGGGCCCCCGCGCGCGAAGCCGACCTCTACGCGCTCGATGATCTCGGTGTCTTTGCCTTCGCCGGTGACGACGGTGAGGATCGCCTTTTGACCGAGCCTCGTGGTCCGATCGAGATCCGCGGGCTCGATGCGCACTTCGACCTTCGTCGCGCGATCCGGGACCATCGCCTGCGAGATGCCGAGCGTCGCGTCACCTTCGGCCGCCGGCATCGGCGTGCCGAGGCCGTCGTGCCAGAGGGTCGGGTGAAGCTCGGGGTGCGCCCACGTGAGAAGGACGCGAACCTGGCCCTCGCGCTTGTCGAGCCCGGAGGCGCCGAGGATGCGATCGAGCCGCGCGGCAAGGGCCGTGACCTCGTCCTTCTTGCCGGCTTCGCGTGCTTCCTTTCTGCCCCACGCGAGGAACGCAGCCGCGTAGGCGCGCGCAGTGGCGTGCGGGCCTTGCGATGCATCGGGTGCTCCGGCCTGTCCGCCCTTCTCGGTCCAGCGGACTGCTTCCTCGAGCTTGCCGAGGCCGTTCGCGGCGGTCGCGAGGAGGATCGGCACCGTCGGATCGTCGGGAACGAGCCGCGCGAGGGTCTCGTATTGCCGCGTCGCCTCCTGGTAGTAGCCGTGTGCGCGGTAGAGATCCCCGAGGCGGCGCCTGAGCGCGGGGTCTTCGGGTGAGAACTCGACGAGCTCGCCGAAGGTCCGCTTGGCCTCACGCTCGTCGACGGCCTTCTGCGTGGCGTCGCTCCCGCGCGCCGCGAGGCGAAGGTAGAGCTCGCCGATCGCGGTCCGTACCGCGGCGTCGGCGTCGGCGCGCGCACGCAGCGTGCGTGCTGCCTCGCGCGCGCCTGCGTCGTCGCCGGCGTCTTCGAGCGCGTCGAGCACGCGAAGCGCGAGCGCCAGATCGTTCGGGAACTTCGATGCGAGCCCCCGGAGCTTCGTGACGAGGTCGGCGGGGTCCTTCGCCTCTTTGATCGTCTTTTCGAGCGTCGCCGAGTCCACGGTGACGAGGCCCAACGCAAGGTTGAGCTCGCGGATCTGCGGGGGCGTCGTCACGCGCGCGAGGATGCCGCGGTAGACGATGTCGCCCGCGCCCATGTCCTTCGCGAGCAGCCGGTAGAGCGCGACCTTCTGGGTGACGTTCGGGAGCACGTCGAGCCCGAGGAGCAGGAGCGCGCGGCGCTCGCGGACCGTCGGCGCTTCGCAGAGCGCGAGCGCGGTTCTGTAGACCCGAAGGACGTTGTGTGCGGCGCCGCCGGTCGTCGCGAGACGCTCGCGCCAGAGGCCGCGTCGCTCCTCGAACGGAAGATCCGCGCCGGGGCCGCACGGCTTGAGGAGGCGACCCGGGTCGTCGATCGTGATGGTGATCCGCCCTTGGTATCTGTACGCGTCTTGCTCGGCGAAGCCGCTGCCGACGCGCGCCTCCTGCTCACGAAGGTTGGCCGAAACGGCGGACTTTTCGACGCCGTCGATCGGCTTCTGAAGCTCCTTCGCCGTGGGGAGCTCTTCCAGCGGCTTGCCCGTCTTCGGCGGCGACCCCACCGCCGTCGCCGAAGGCGCGGGTGAAGGTGCCGTGGGCGCTGCGTTCTTGATTTCGTCGCGGAAACCGCCGCCGCCGCGCCCCGTTCCGATCAGCCCGAGATCCTTCCGGCCGTCGAGCGGCTCCGGGTCACTGGGCGCAAAGTCATCCTGCTTCATGTCGCGGTTGGGAACGTCGGCGTCGCCGTCCGCGCCGGGCGCGCCTCCTCCGCTCGGTTTACCGCCGGCGACCGCAGGCGCCGCCTCGCTCACCGTCTCGGGCTCGAGCTTGGGCTGGTCGACGGCCTGCGCGGGCGGCGCGGCCGGTGCCGCAGTGGCGGCCGCGCTCGGAGTGCCCTGCGGACCCATCGCACCCTCTTCGTTCCGCGCACGCGTCCCGGTGCCGCCTTCTTTGTTGTCGCTCGAGTCCTTGGCCTTGCTCTTCTCCGCCTTGTCGAACTTGAACAGGCCGTCGAGTAGCGAAGTGTCTTTGTTTTCGTCCTCTTCCGCCTCGCCCTTCGCTCGCGCCTCTTTCTCTGCGGCCTTCGCCTGCTCGCGCAGAGCGTCCGCTGCAGCGCGCTGGTTCGAGCGCTTCTTCGACTCGGCGCGCGCCTGGTCGCGTTGGGCCGGCGTCATCTCCGACGCGGTCGGCGCCCGCAAGCCGGACCCGGCGATCTATGCGCATCATACGCGCGAATTCGGTCTCGACCCTGCGGCGACCCTGTTCATCGACGATTCGGAAAAGAACGTGGCTGCCGCCCGCGCATTCGGCTGGCAGGCCGTGCAGTTCGAGGACGCCGAGCAATTGCGCGCGGAATTCGGCCAGGTCATTGGCGGCAAAGAGCCGGCGCAAACGGTCATGCAATGTGGTTCGGGCGTGACGGCCTGCCACAATCTCGTGGCGATGGAAGTGGCCGGGCTGACCGGCGCGGCGCTCTACCCGGGATCGTGGAGCGAATGGTGCGCAAACCCGGACCGGCCGGTTGCCACCGGCGGCTGATCCGTTCTCCGGCGTCCGCTCAGTGTGACGCCGTTTCCGTGTTGACTTGCGAATAGCGATGCGCATGTTGCTCGTGCACGCCATTGGTAATGA
>JBGTSH010000570.1:0-3471 GCA_041940405.1 Polyangiaceae bacterium | reverse complement strand
CCCGATGGACGATCTCGACGAGCTGCTCGCGATCGTCCGAACGAGCGTCCTTCACGCGACAGAGGCGACCACCCCTCCGGGATGATCGCCTCTGGCTTTCAAAGCAAGCTGGAAAAAAGTCAGCCCGCCCAGGTGTACGTGGTCGTGCGGCGGTCGCCCTTCTTCTTCACGCGGCCGCCCGCGATCAGCTTCTCGAGCTCGCGCTTGTAGGCCGGTTTGATCGATCGGAAAGGCAGCGAGAGCGCTTCGGCGCGGAGGCCCTGGCCGCCGGCTGCGCGCAGGCGCTGCTCGATCTGTCCGGCGAGCTTGCCGCCGTCGACGGACACCTTCGGCGGACGACCGCGGCGAGCGCCGGTGGCTCCCGCCTTCTTGGCGGGACGACCGCGTCGCGTCGGGCGAGCACCGCCGCTCTTCACGGCGGCGCCCGCGCGTGCGGCGCTACCCGTCAGACGGCGGGTGAGCGCTGCGAGCAGCGTCGCTTCATCCGTGTGGTCCGGAACGCCGAGCAGCCGAGCCCACGGCTGCGTGTGCGTCGATGCGCTGCGCACCGCGACGTCGATGCGCTGGCGGAACACGGCATCGGAGCTGTACAGGCGCGCGAGCGCCGAGGCGTCGTTTAACAGCGCTTTTACCCCGGATGCGGGGCTCGCCTTTGCGCCGGCTTTCTTGACTCGTCGAGCGCGAGGCTTGCTTCCTTTGGTCTTGGGCACGCGGATCCTCCTGGTGGCCGCGGCACGCTACAGAAGCGCCATGCGTTCGTAAAGGATGAGATCCATTTTCGGGCATTCATTTCCCAATGGGTCTTCCATGCGGTCGTTTGATGATTGGCGAGAGGCGAGAGGGTTTCGCCTGGCTCTCCTCATTCGGTCACGGCGTCTCGGCTCGTGTAAGCATCCCCGTTCTCGAGAGCGACGAAGGCGCCCTCCGGGAGGCCCGCCACCGTGGCAGCCATCAAGAGGTCCATTTTCGGCGCATTCATGGCTTCGTCGGTGATCGAGAACGTCCCCCAATGGATCCCGAAGCTCTGGGTCGCGCCGAGCGTCAGATGTGCATCGACGGCGTCCGGCGGGTTGAGGTGCTGCTGCGCCATGAAGTGCCGCGGCTCGTACGATCCAATGGGAAGGAGGGCGATCGTCGGCGGTCCGAGGTGCTCGCGGATCATCGCGAAGTGAGGTCCTCGGGCGGTGTCGCCGCCGAAGTAGACGCTCCCCGAGACGCCCTTGAAGTAAAAGCTCCCCCACAGGGTCCCCATGGCGTCCGAGACGCCGCGCGCCGACCAATGCTGCGCCGGCGTGAACCACACGTCGATCTTGCCCACGCGGATCCAATCCCACCACGCGAGATCGCGTGCGCGATCGACGCCGGCGGCGCGGAGGAGCTTCGCATTGCCCAGCCCGGCGAGGACGATGGGCGCGTCGCGCCGGGCGATTCGCTGGAGCGTGGGAACGTCCATGTGGTCGTAGTGGTTGTGGCTGATCACGACCAGATCGATGGGCGGCAGGTGCTCGAAGGCGATGCCCGGGGCTTTGTGCCTCGCCGGCCCGACGAAGGAAAACGGGCTCGCGCGCTCGGACCATATGGGGTCGCTCAGGATGTTCAGCCCATCCATCTGCAACAGGACCGTCGCGTGGTTGACCATCTGCACGCGCATCCCTTGGTCGACCCGGGGCGGCGGACGCGGGCCCTCGGGCCGCTCGACGAAGTCCGGCCACTCGGCGGCGCCGCATTCGAGCTTCCATTCGATCAGATCGGCGAGGTCCTTCTGCTTGTACGGAGCGAGATTCGCGAAGCGCTTGCCGTCGAATCCCGCGACAGGTGGACCGTCGTACCGCGGAGCGTTGAAGCACGCGGCGAGCGCGAGCGCCAAGAGCCCGCCAAAGAGACGCGAGCGCACTACGCGTCCTCGATCTCTTTTCGCATCCTCGTGAAAGCGTCGGCGACGAAGTCGCGGAACGCGATGACCTTCTTCGGGACGTGCTTCTGGCCGGGGTAAACGACGTAGATGATGCCCGCGGGCTTCGACCACTCGGGCAGCACGCGGACGAGCGAGCCCGAGGCGACGTCACCACGGGGGAAGAACACCGGCAGTGGGCCGATGCCCGCGCCGGCGCGCAGCGCCTGGCGGACGAACGAGAAGTCCGCGGCATAGAGCCTCGCCTTGGCGGGGAAGCGCGAGCCGGGCTTGCCGAACAGCGACTGGAAGCCTTGCTGGCTCGTGAGGACGGCGTCATGCGATGCGAGATCGGCGAAGGTCTTCGGGGTCCCGCGGCGCGCCAGGTACGTCGGTGCGGCAAAGAGCTGGAGCGACGTGCTGACGAGCTTCTTGGCGATGAGCGACGAGTCCTTGAGCTTCGTGCTCGCTCGAATCGCGACGTCGAAGCCTTCCTCGACGAGGTTCACGAGCCGCGCCGATACGTCGACCTCGACCTGGACCTTCGGGTAGCGGCAGAGAAACCTCGCGATGACCTCGCCGAGCAGGCCCTCGCCGACGTCGACCGGCATCGTCACGCGAAGGAGGCCCTGGGGCTCCTCTTCCGCGTCGCCGAGGAGGTTCATCGCGTCCTTGAGGCCGCCGACATGGGGACCGACCTGCGCGAAGAACCGCTCGCCCGGCTCGGTCAACCCGAGCGTACGGGTCGACCGAGACAGCAGGCGAACGCGGGTTGCGTCTTCGAGGCGGCTGATGGCGCGGCTCAGCGTCGATTTGGGGACGCCGAGCTTCTTCGCCGCTGCGGTGAACGACCCCGCCTCGACGACGTGCACGAAGGCTTCGATCTCGTCCAGGAGCATCCGCGACGCACGATAGCCCACCTTGAGCGATCGTGCCGCGTAGCTGTCAGGGGCAGGTCGCCGTCGTGCCGTTGATCGACGGCAGACCGATCCCGCCGCAGAGCACTTCGCACCCCATCCCGAAGTTGCAGTTGAGCACGGTGCACCCGGACGCCGGGCAGGTCACGTCGCAGTCGGACCCCTGGCAGTCGACCGTGCACGATGTCGACGCGCTGCACTCGACGTCGCAGGTCGTGTTTCCGTTGCAGTCGACCTCGCAGGTAGAGCCGCCGTTGCACTGCACGTCGCAGTCCGGCCCGGGGGCGCACTGCATGTCGCAGGTCGCACCGGTGTCGCAGACGCAGTCGTTTCCGTCGCAGTAGATCGGGCCCGAGCCCGTGCTGGCATCGGTGGTGTCGGACCCGGTCGTGCCCTTCCCGGTGGTGTCGCCGGAGCTGGTCTGGTTCCCGGCACCTTCGTTGTTGCCGCCGTCCCCCCCGTCCTCGTCATCGTCCACGACGACACATGCAGCGAGCGACATCACAAGCACGAGCGAGAGACCCTTGATCGACATGACAAGCTCCTTGTCGGCGATACGAAAATCGCGACGAGGGAGCGCATCGCAAGAGCTTTGCCACGTGAGGACGCGTGCGATCGCCCGGCAAAGGCACGGGGGCTCCGCCGGCGTGCGGCATCGATGCA
>JBGTSH010000569.1:0-3488 GCA_041940405.1 Polyangiaceae bacterium | reverse complement strand
CGAGCGGCGCCAAGCAGTAGCGCGCTGCGCGTCGAGAGCGTGCGCACAGGGATTTCCGGACTAGCCACTCTTCGGACCCGGTTCGTTGTCCGGTCTGCCGGGCTCGCGAGGATATGGGTCGTATGCGAACCGGACCCATTGCTTCACTCCTCCTTCTCGCTGCCATCGTCGTCCCCGCCTGCTCCGATGATGGTGAGACTTGCGCCGACGGCGACTGCTCGAGCGGCGGCTCTAGCCCCGGCGCGACGTCCGCAACGACCGGCACCAGCTCCACCAGCAGCACGGGCCAAGGCGGCTCGGGCGGTGGCGGCGAGCCTCTGCATACAGAGGTGGTGTTCACCAGCAACATCGCGGGTGAGCCGCTCGCCGGCGAAACTGTCGTCGTCAACGCAGCCGACGGCTCCGTCGTCTCGCAGACCGTGACCGATGCTGACGGAACCGCTCCTGTCGAGATCCCGGCGGGCGGATCGGTTTCGGTGTTCTACAGCCTGTCCTATTGGTTCCAGGGTACGGAGTACCAGCTCCGCCACGCGCAAACGGTCTACCCGGGCGACGCGCAGCCTGCCCGGATCGCGCTTCAAGACGGCGGGTTCCTCGAGGCCGAGCCCGGCCCGGGTCTCATGGGCATCGGCGTCACGTGGGATCTCGTCATCGGAGCGGCCGAGTACCTCGTAGGGACCAATTGCTTCAGCCTCGTTACGCCGGCGCCGGCGCTGCAGGACGGCGCATGGACGAACAACTGCACGAACGACGGGCTCTACGACGTCGTGATCGCAGCCCGGGACGTCGATGGGGGCCTCCTCGACTACGCGGTCCTTCCAGACCAGCCGTTCATGGACCAGACCAAATTGAATCACGACATGGTGTGGGCCAACGGCGGTCAGGTCGCCGACATCCCCTACGCCGTCACGAACGTGGACGACAACGCGGACTACGCGCAGGCCCGATCCGTCGCGACGCGAAACACCCACGGTGCGCCGATCAGCCTCGAGCAGTTGGTTACGCATGGCACGCTCACCGGACCCGAGGTGAGCGGGACGGTCGGGCACGCGGTCGGCTTCGGCGACAAGCACTGCACCACCATCAGCGTCACCCTCCCCGCCTCGCAACGCGTCGCCTACAGCCGCTGCGGGATGGCGCCCGACCTGACGCCCATCACGTTCGACGCCGGCCGGCTCACGCGCTTTACAACCACCGGGCAAACGACCCCGACCACCGTCGCTTGGGCCGAAACCGCTCAGGGTGAGCTTGGCGACCTGCTCATGGCAAGCGTGCGGGCCGATCTCCAGGACCCGAACCTCGGCATCACCTGGACGGCCATCGTGGCGCCCGGGGCCGGCAGCGCGATGCGCCCCGACCTTCCCCCCGGTCTCGAGGACTATGCCTTCTCGGCGGTGAACAACGCGTTTGTGCAGCACGTGGACCTTCACGATGCCGCCGGCTTCCAGCCCGCGCTGGAAGAGGCGTCTCTCTGGAGCAGCCGCGAGGTCGCGTCCCACGACTGAACGACGATCTGCCGGGCAAGCGGACCCGCCCACGAACGTACGACGCCGGGTGCGACGAACCAGAGTTGGCCGTGTCCGATCGAGAATGGGCGCCGGTGCGCGCGCTGGGCTGTTGGTCTTCATGCTCGTGGGCTGCTCGACCGGGCGCGCACCGGCGTCTGTCTCTCCGTGTCCGACGCCTGCGGCTTCGCAGGCGCCGGTGGCGGGACCGAGCCCTGCGGACGCCGTCGCCGGGTTGAACCAAGAGGAGCTCCGCGCGCAGCGGATCGCCAAGGCGTGCGTCGCGAACGAGGCGGGGGCGTGCAGGGCGCTCGCGAAGCAGCTCGCACGCATCGATGAGTCCGGCGCCGCTCCGGCGGCCCCAACCGCAACGTCGGTCGATCCGCGCGACGAACAGAAGAAGGAAGCCGAGAGCGAAGCGGCGCTCGGACGAAAGCTGCTTGCCGATCCAGGGCCCGCGAGGCTGGGCGCGCCCGATCACCTGAAGAAGGCGTGCGACCTCGGAAACGCCGGCGCATGCAACGACCTCGGCTGGGCTTACTCCACGGGCTTCGGAACGCTCGAAGAGAACCGCTCGCGCGCCGCCGATCTCTATGCAAAGGCGTGCAGCATGAACCACGCGCTCGGCTGTGCGAACCGAGCGCGCCTCGCGCGCGGCATCAACGATGGCCTCGCCGCTGCGTTCTTTGCGACAGCATGCAGCATGAAGCTCGACGACGCGTGCAACGAGCTCGCCGGAACGGTGCGCGACGCCGAGGACGCATGCAAGAAGTCGAGCAAGGCGTGCAGCAACTGGGGCTATATCCTCGACGAGGGGCTCGGTACCAAGGCGGACCCGAAGAAGGCCCTCGCTGCTTACGACCGCGCGTGCAACGCCGGCAACAGCGTCGGCTGCTACAACGCAGCGACGGTGTACCGCGACGGCACGGCGGGCAAGGCCGATCCGGCAAAGGCCAAGTCGCGCTTCGAAGCCGGGTGCAGGCTCCAGCACGACGACAGCTGTCGTGAGGTATCACCCGCGATCCCGCAAGCGAAGCGCTGATCTCAGGCGTCGATCTTGTGGTCCTTGGTCTCGTGAATGAAGAGCCCGCCGACGATCAGGGTCAGCACGCAGATCCCGATCGGATAAATGAGCCCCGTGTAGCGAGCCCCGTCGCCGAACGTCGTCTTCGCCCAGGCAGACGTGGTCACCGCCGTCGCGATCAGCGGTAAGAAGCCGCCGAACCATCCGTTGCCGAGGTGGTAGGGGATCGACATCGAGGTGTAGCGGATCTTGGTCGGGAAGAGCTCGACCAGGAACGCGGCGATGGGGCCGTAGACCATGCACACGTAGACCATCTGCAGGGCGAGGAGCGCGACGATGCCGGCGCGTGCGCCGAGCGAGTCGATCGTCGAGAGGTGCGCGAGCCCCATGTAGATCGGTAGGTAGGTGACGGCGCCGAGCGCGCACCCGCCGAGCAGGATCTTCTTGCGGCCGACGCGGTCGGAGAGCCGGCCGAAGAAAATGAATAACGGTGTCGTCAGCGCGAGCGCGATCGACAAAAGGACGTACGACGTCCGCCAATCGAAGGCCAGGGACGTCTGAAGGAAGGTGAGCGCGTAGAACTGGCCGGTGTACCAGACGACCCCCTGGCCGGCCGTCGCACCGAAGAGGGCGACGAGCACGTACTTGCGGTTGAGCGGGGTGCGGAAGGTCTCGCGGATCGGGCTCGCCGAGGTCTTTCCGGCCGCCTTCATGCGGTGAAAGAGCGGCGACTCGCGCATCTTGACGCGGACGTAGAGCGAGACCCCCAGAAGCAGGAACGAGATGAGAAATGGGATGCGCCAGCCCCACGCCTTGAAGCTGGCCTCGCCCAGGCCCAGGCGCGTCGAGCCGATGACGCCCATGCTCACGAAGAAGCCGAGCGTGGCGGTCGTCTGAATGAAGCTCGTGTAATAGCCGCGCTGCTTGTCCGGCACGTGCTCGGCGACGTAGGTCGCTGC
>JBGTSH010000568.1:0-3489 GCA_041940405.1 Polyangiaceae bacterium | reverse complement strand
GTGGCCGGCGCCGCCGTCATGCTCCTCATCGCCGCCGGCATCGAGGGGTTCTGGTCGCCCTCGAGCGTTCCCGATCAGATCAAGTGGGCGGTGGGCGGGCTCAACCTCCTGCTGGTCAGTGCGTTCCTCACCTTCGCCGGAAGGGGGACGCAAAAGTGAAACTCTCCGAGTCCGCGATCGTCCTGCGGCCGCGATCGGTGGCCGAGGTCTTCGATCTCTCGCTGAAGGTGACCTTCCGCCTCGCGCTGGCGATTTACACGCGCCTCGCCGCGTTCACGCTCCTGCCGGTGTTCGTCGTCCTCTGTGCGCTCCACTACCTGGCAAAGGTCGACGCGTTCACCATCTGGACGCTCGCGATCGTCCTCTCGATCTGGCTCGATGCTCCGTTCACGATCGCCGCGAGCCGGTTGATGTTCCGCGACGAGCCGAAGACCAAAGAGACGCTCTCTCGCTTCGCAAAGCGGATGGCGAGCTACACCGGCGCGCTCCTCTACAAGTCGCTGCTGCTCGCTCTCGCTGCCCTCCCTCTCGGGATTCCGCTCCTGGCGATCGGCCCGCGCGCGATCTTCGTGACCGAGGCGTCCGTCCTCGAGCAAGCGTCGGCGACCGAGTCGTACAACCGCAGCAAGCGCCTCGTGCAGGCACGCAGCGGCGACGCGCTCGCAGCGTTCTTGACGTGGCTCGTCGCGCGCGCCGCCTTCGTCGTCGGCGTCGAGGCCCTCTGTCAGGGGATCGTGGTCGACATCTTCCAGCTCCCACCGCTCTTCGGCCGTCTCGCCGAAGCCGGGTTCACGCCGTACGCGCTCGCCGGGCTCTTGATTTCGACGCCGTTCGTCGCGACGGCTCGTTTCCTCCAGTACGTCGACACCCGGACGCGCACCGACGGGTGGGACATCCAGGTGCGCTTCATGGCGATCCTGGCGCGCGAAGCCGAGAAGAAGAGCGAGGCCCGCGCGTGAAGGCCGTCCGCGTCGCGTTCGCCGCCGCCATAGGGCTCTCCGCTGCGCCTGCGGTCGCGCTCGGTCCTCAAACGTCACCGGAGATCGAGCACCAGGTCCGCACGATCCTCGAGCAGCCGGCGTTCGGGTTCTGCCACAGCGCCGAGTATCCCCTCAGCGAAGCCGAGCGCTCGTACTGTCCCCTCGTCGGACCGAGCAGCTCGGTGTGCACGAAGCTCCCGGAGGCTTGTCAGAACGACCGCTATCCGGAGATGGTCACGGTCGATCACTCGGACGAGCAGGGCCGCAAGATCACCGACTTCGGGGAGGACGACGGCAAGCGCGGCGCGGGCCGCGGCGGCACGGGCCCGAGCAAGGACGGCGGCAGCGCCGGTGACGGCGACCGCAGCGCGCGCGATTCCCAATCCTCTCCAGAGAAAAAACAGCCCGAGCCGCCGCCGGAGCCGATGAAGATCGAAATCCCCGGCTGGCTCGCGGCCCTGGGGCAGATCCTCTTCTACGCCCTCATCGCCGCCTTCGTCGTCGCGCTCGTCTACTGGATCGTCAAGAACGTCATCAAAGGCCGAGCCGAGAAGCTGCCGGACGAGGACAAGCCCGAGGTAGAGAAAGAGACGATTGCGATCACGGCGCCCCAGGGCCCCGTGGAGACCGACGTCGATCGTCTGCTCGCCCGCGCCCAGCGCGCCGCGCAGGCCGGCGACTATCGCGAAGCAGTCGAGGCCACCTACGCGGCCCTGCTCCGGAGGCTCGAGGGCGATGGCCTCGTCGACCTCCATCCGTCCCGGACCAACGGCGACTACGTGCGTCAGATGCGCGAGCGGCCCGAGCTGCGGCAAGCGCTGCGCGGCATCGCCGTCGATGTCGAGCGGATGCAGTTCGGGACCGAGCAGCCCAGCCCGAGCCTCTTCGAATCGATCCGGCAGCGCGTCCTGCCCTTGGTCGGTCGCGCGGCGGTGCTGTTTTTCGTTCTGGTCGCAGCGGGCAGCCAGCTCTCCTGCGGCCGCCTCGAAGCGAAGGACACGCTCGCCGTCGGTGAGCCGCCGCCGGGCGGCGCTGCGCCCTTCGGAAACCGCGCGATCCTCGAGCTCCTCGGCAAGCGAGGCAAGAACGTGGTGATGAACCGCGACCACCGCGAGAAGGGTGAAGACATCCCGCGGGACAGGGAGCGAACGATCATCCTGTTCCCCGACGCGCCGGTCGACAAGGACGGCTGGCGCAAGCTCATGCGCTGGGTGCGGCTCGGCGGCGGACAGCTCATCGTCGCGGGTCATCGCAAGGCGCTCGAGGACGAGCTGGGGATCGGCTGGGCCCAGCGCTATGCCGAAGCGCCGGTTCGACCGACGCCGTCCTCGTATCCGCGGCTGATGGGCTTCGAGCTCGCAGTTCCGCGCTTCGGGCGGCTCGTACTCGAAGATCCCGACGATCAACGGAACCGCGTGCTGCTCGCGCGCAGCGAGGGTGAGGTCGAAGAGCCGTACGCCGTCGAGCGCACGTTCGTGAGCGACGCCAACATTGGCCGCATCGTCGTCATCGCCGATGACGGCCTCTTCAAGAACGTTGCGATGACTGCCGGCGACAACGCGGCGTACGTCGTCGAGCTCATCGGTCACCTGGGCAGCAAGGACATCGAGGTCTGGGATGCCTACACGAGCTACGGCTCTTCGAGCAGCGCACGCGGTGCGTCGAGCCCGCTCGAATCGCTCAAGGAGTCGAAGCTGGCACCCGTGCTGCTCCACCTCCTCGCCCTCGTCGTGCTCTACATCGTCTACCGCGGCACGCGCTTCGGCACGCCGAACGATCCCAAGGCGGCGTCACGACGCGCCTTCTCGGATCACGCGAGGGCCCTCGGCCAAGCGTACGCGCGCGCCAAGGCTTCGCGTCACGCGCTCGGGCTCTACACGGTGTGGGCGATCGAGCGGCTCCGCGATCGTTTCGGCGGCGCTCGCCAGCGAGGGCTCGCACCGCTGGCGGAGGCGGTGGCCCAGCGCACCGGCGAGGATCCCGCCCAAGTGGCGCAGGTACTCTCCGAGGCGACCGCGGCGCGCGACGAGGTGGCGCCGCCGTCCTCGTTCCGCCCCGGCGCAGCCGTGCTACCCGCGCCGGAGACGGGCCCGAGACGCGACTTCTGGATCATGCAAAAGCTCGAGGGCTACCTCGCCGCATCACACGGAAAGGCAAAGAGATAGGACCATGCACGCGACCGAGTTCCGTGACCGCTTCGGTCTCATCAAGCGAGAGACCGAGAGGGTCCTCTTGGGACAGGAAGATATCGTTCACCAGACGCTGGTCGCGATCGTCGCCGGGGGCCACGTCCTGATCGAGGGCGTGCCCGGGCTCGGCAAGACGCTCTTGGTCCGAACGCTGGCCCACGTCTTGGGCTGCGGGTTTCGTCGGATCCAGTTCACGCCCGATCTGATGCCGAGCGACGTGACCGGCGGCAACGTCTTCAACCCCAAAGAAGACAAGTTCGTCTTCCATCCCGGACCGGTGTTCACACAGCTATTGCTCGCCGACGAGATCAACCGCGCGC
>JBGTSH010000567.1:0-3498 GCA_041940405.1 Polyangiaceae bacterium | reverse complement strand
AGTCGTTGCTTCGGTCTCGAACGAGAACTCTTCGCTGGAGACGACATCGTCGATCAAGCCAAATTCCTTGGCCTCTTCTGCGGTCAGAAACGTATCCCGATCCAGCTTCCGCTCAATCACATCATATTCCTGGCCCGTGTGGCGGACATAGATATTGTTGAGACGGCGTTTCAATTCGATGATTTCCTCTGCATGGCGCTCAATATCGGTTGCGACACCCTGGTATCCACCCGAAGGCTGGTGAAGCATCACGCGCGCATTCGGCAGCGCGATACGCATACCCTTTTCGCCAGCAGCAAGCAGAAGCGACCCCATGGAGGCGGCCTGACCAATACACACCGTGGAAATGGGGCATCGAATATACTGCATCGTGTCGTAGATACCGATGCCGGCCGTCACCACGCCGCCGGGGCTGTTGATGTAGATCTGGACGTCCTTGTCCGGGTCTTCGCTCTCCAGGAAGAGGAGCTGCGCGATGACGGCGTTGCAGACGTAGTCGTCCACCTCGGTCCCGAGGAAGACGATACGGTCCTTGAGCAAGCGGCTGAAGATGTGCCACTCGCGTTCGCCGCGGTGCGTAATCTCCGTCACCGACGGGATGATGTAGTGAGCTTCGATGCGTGAGTGCTCGTCGGCGAGCCGTTCCCCGTTCTTCTCGAGGAACTCCATCGCCTGGGTTCGCGTCTCGATTCGTCGCATGCTCGTCCCTTCGGGTAGAGGGCGAAACGTATAGCTCGCTGAGGCTTCACTGTCGAAGTCTGCTGGGGAGGTCCGTCGCTGTGGATTCCTCCCCCCGCCCCCCTCCGCAAGCGGAGGGGGAGATCAGGCCTCCGTCACCTTCGCCGCGCCCTCGAGAAGATCCAGGATCTTGTCCTCGAGGATCATGGCGACGAGCATCTCGCGCTTCTTGGGGTCGCGGTACTCGGCCTTCACCTTGGCGACGTTCTTTCCGGTCTGCTCGGCGAGCTCGCCGTAGCCCTTCTCGACGTCGGCCTCGTCGACCTTGACGCTCTTGATGCGGGCGATCTCGGCCATGAGGAGGCCGGCGCGCACCTTCTTTTCGGCATCGGCGCGCGCGCCGGCGCGGAGGGCGTTCGGGTCGATTCGCTGCCCGAGCCGGCGGGCTTGCTGGGTGAGCTCACGCTCGGTCATCGCTGCCTGCTGCTCGACCAGAGACGGCGGGACCGGGATCGGGTTTTCCTTGCAGAGGGCGTCGACGAGCTGCTCGGCCACGCTCTCGCTCTGGCGCTGCTTCGCGACCTTCTCGATCTCTTCGCGGAGCTTCCCCTTGAGGGCCGCGAGGTTCTCGTACTCGCCGCAGTCCTTGGCAAACTCATCGTCCACCTCGGGGAGGACGCGCTCCTTGATCTCCTTGACGGTGATCTTGAACGTCCCCTTCTTGCCGCGGAGGTCCTGGGCCGGGTGGTTCGGCGGGAAGTCCACGTCGACAGACTTTTGATCGCCGGTGCTCGCGCCCGTGATCGCGGTCTCGATCTCTTTCATCGTCTCGCCGCGGCCGAGCTCGGTCGTCACCGACTGCTCGCCGGACGGGTGCGCGACACCGTCCAGCTCGAGCACGAAGCTCAGACCGACGACGTCACCCTCTTTGGCGGCGCGCTCGGGCTCCGGCACCTGAAGCGTCGAGTGCTCGCGGCGGAGCTCTTCGATGCGGGCGTCGATCGCAGCCTCGGGCACCTCGAGCTTGGGCTTCTTCACCTCGAGGCCTTCCCACTTCACCTCGGCGACGTCGGGGCGAACCTCGAAGCGCGCGCGGTACGTGAAGGACGCGTCCGGCGTGAGCTCGTTCGGAGCGATCGCGGGCTTGGAGAGCGGCTGCACCGACTTCTCCGAGAGGGCGACCGGAAGGGTCTCATCCACCAATCGCTGCGCGACGTCGGCGTGGACGCGCGGCGCGTAGAGATGAACGAGGATGTCGCGAGGGGCTTTGCCGGGGCGATAGCCGCGGACGTGCGCGTTCTTCTGAAGGCTCTGGTAGGCACGGGCCACCTCGGACTTCACGCGCTCGACGGGCACTTCGACCGAAAACTCGACGACGACCGGAGACAGTTTCTCGACGCTGACCTGCATTGGGGGGGCGGAGGACTTAGCGGGTTGTCATCTCCGCAGCAAGCACGCGAACGTGGGAAAAAGCCCATGCCGCGATGTTCGCCGGAGGCGAACGCGAGAAAAACAACACCCCGAAGAAGAGAGGCGTCTTCTTCGGGGCAACCGCTCCGCCGGGAGACGGAGCCAAAATCTTGGGATGGGGACTAGTCCCGCATCTCCGAAAACGGATCGTCGGACTCGGTCTCGATGTCCGCGTCGAAGGCGTTGTCCTCCACCATCTCTTCGAGGGAGAGGCCGATACGACGCTCGGTTGCCAGTACTTCGCGCTCGAATTCGGCAAAGTTCTTGAACGATTTCGGAAGCGACATGAGACCTCCCTCGGGAGAAGAAACGGGGCGCAGGGCGGACGGGATCGCGCGGGCGCAACCGTGCGCTCGTGCGGTCGGAACGACGGACTTTGAAGATGAAGAAGGAAGCGAAGAAGGAGCCTTCAGGCTCCGAGCGTGCGCGTCGCCAGGTTGATCGGAGCGACGATCGCCGGCGGTGCAGGCGATCGCGAACCGGCGATCCAGAAGGCGCTCGCGAGGATGCGCTCCTTGGATCCCGCTCCGCCGATGTCGAGCGCATCGCGAAGCCGATCCTTCAGGGATCCTCTCTCGCGACTGCGACTCTCACCTACATGTGACGACATGTGGGATAACCTAGTTCCGGCTTGGATTCGGGCCAAGAAAGTGCGGGCGAATCGGGGATGGAAAGCGGGGGGCCGGTCGTGTACGGACTCCGTTGCCCGTGGCAGTCATCTTCGCCATCGCGAACCAGAAAGGTGGGGTCGGCAAGACGACCACCAGCGTGAACCTCGCGGCGAGCCTGGCTGCGGCCGAGGAGCGCACGCTTTTGGTCGACTGCGACCCTCAGGGCAACGCGACGAGCGGCTCGGGCGTCCCGCGCGGCACCGTGGAGCGCAGCGTCTACGACGTCCTCCTCGGTCAGTGCACCGCAGAAGAAGCGGTGATGTCGACGCAGGTAAAGGGCCTCGACATCATCCCGGCGACGCAGGACCTCGTCGCGGCCGAGCTCGAGATGGTCGATCTGCCGGACCGCGCGACGCGCCTCCGGGACGCGCTCCACGCGGGCTCGGGCGGCGTCGCCGATCGTTACAAGTTTGTCATTCTCGACTGCCCGCCGTCGCTGGGCCTCCTCACCGTGAACGCGCTGGTCGCCGCCGATCGGGTGATCGTGCCGCTGCAGTGCGAGTACTTCGCGCTCGAGGGGCTCACCCACCTGATGGCGACGATCGACCGCATCAAGGGCGCGTTCAACGCCGACCTCGCCGTCGAGGGCGTGGTGCTCACGATGTTCGACGGGAGAAACTCGCTCACCCATCAGGTCGCCGATGAGGTCCGTGAGCACTTCCGCGTCTACTCGACGGTG
>JBGTSH010000566.1:0-3561 GCA_041940405.1 Polyangiaceae bacterium | reverse complement strand
GCGACCGAGGACCCGCGCGCCCGATCTACCCCCACCGCCGCCCCCACCCCCGATCCCGCCTGCCATGGTCCAACGTGGTCCCGGGCAGCCTCCGGGGCCGCCGGCGCCCCCTGGTCCCCCGCCTCCTGCACCGCCTCCCCCCGTAGGCCGATCGCCCGAAATCGGTGCCGACGGGCGCCACGGCACCATCGAGATGGAGCCCGTGCCCGACTCCGCCGCGGGTGGCGGAACGATGGTGCTCCAAGTCCCCGACGATATCGCGCGAAGGCCGCGCGGCCGCTGATCGGGAGGTTTACTCCCGAGTGTTTCGCCCTACGTCCCAAATGGGCTAGAAGCCCGGCGGAACCGTTTCTCGCGAACGAACGTCATGCAAAAGACGCTGAGCCTCTTCGATACGACCATCGGCAAGAAGGCCGTCATGGCGGTCACCGGGGTCGTCTTGTACGGGTTCGTCATCGTGCACATGCTCGGCAACCTCCAGGTGTTCCTGGGGCCGGCCCAGCTCAACGGCTACGCCGCGTCGCTGAAAGCGTCGCCACCGATTCTGTGGGGCGTTCGCTCCCTGCTCCTCGCGAGCGTGCTCCTCCACGTCGCCGCTGCCGTGTCGCTGATCAGCACGACCGCGGGAGCGCGGCATGCACGCTACAAGCTGCGCGCGTACCGCACGACCAACACGGCTGCGCTGTCGATGAAGTACGGCGGCTTCGCGCTCCTCGCGTTCATCGTCTTTCACCTGCTCCACTTCACCGCGCCGGGGCTCGGATTCGGCGTCTACCGGCACAGCCACACCGACGTCTACGCGAACGTCGTGGCGAGCTTTTCGCTCTGGTACGTCGTCGCAATCTACGTCGTCGCCCAGGTGTTCTTGGGCCTTCACCTCTATCACGGCGCGTGGAGCCTCTTTCAGACGCTCGGCCTCAGCCACCCGCGCTATGACCGCCTCCGCAACCTCGTGCCCAAAGGCATCGGTCTCGGCGTCGCGGGCGGCAACATCCTCATCGCGCTGTCGGTCTTCGCCGGCATCGTGCGCTAAGGGCCCATGACGACGCTCATCGCGCGAAGCCCCGGGGGTCCCATCGAATCACGGTGGTCGCGTCACCGCTTCGACATGAAGCTGGTGAACCCGGCGAACCGACGAAAGTACAAGATCATCATCGTCGGCACCGGCCTCGCCGGCGCGGCGGCGGCAGCGACGCTCGGCGAGCAGGGCTACAACGTCGCGGTCTTCTGTTACCAGGACAGCCCGCGCCGCGCGCATTCGATCGCCGCGCAGGGCGGCATCAACGCCGCGAAGAACTACCAGAACGACGGCGACAGCATCTACCGCCTCTTTTACGACACCGTGAAGGGCGGCGACTTTCGGGCGCGCGAGTCCAACGTGCACCGCCTCGCCGAAGTGTCGGTGAGCATCATCGATCAATGCGTCGCGCAAGGCGTTCCGTTCGCGCGCGAGTACGGCGGGTTACTCGACAACCGCTCGTTCGGCGGCGCCCAGGTGTCGCGCACCTTCTACGCGCGCGGTCAGACGGGACAGCAGCTCCTCCTCGGCGCGTACCAAGCGCTCGAGCGCCAGGTCGAAGCCGGTACGGTGACGCAGTTCAGCCGTCACGAGATGATGGACCTCGTCGTCGTGAACGGCGTCGCGCGTGGCGTCGTGTGCCGCGACCTCGTCTCCGGCGCGATCGAGACCCACATGGCCGACGTCGTCATCCTCGCGACCGGCGGCTACGGCAACGTCTTCTACCTCTCCACGAACGCCAAGGGCTGCAACACGACGGCGATCTGGCGTGCGCACAAGAAGGGCGCGCTCTTCGCGAACCCCTGCTTCACGCAGATCCATCCGACGTGCATCCCGCAGGCGGGCGCCTACCAGTCGAAGCTCACCTTGATGAGCGAGTCGCTCCGCAACGACGGCCGCGTCTGGGTCCCGAAGGACAAGGCCGACTGCACGAAAGACCCGAGCACGCTCGACGAGGACGAGCGCGACTACTACCTCGAGCGTCTCTACCCGAGCTTCGGCAACCTCGTGCCGCGCGACATCGCGTCGCGGCGTGCGAAAGAAATGTGCGACGAGGGGCGCGGCGTCGGCCCGGAGGTCGGCGGCCAGTGGCGCGGCGTCTACCTCGACTTCCGCGACGCGATCGAGCGCGTCGGCAAGAGCGGCATCGAAGAGCGGTACGGCAACCTCTTCGAGATGTACGAGCGCATCACCGGCGAGGACCCGTACACCGTTCCGATGCGCATCTACCCCGCGACGCACTACACGATGGGCGGGCTCTGGGTGGACTACAACCTGATGAGCACCATCCCCGGCCTCTTCGTGGCGGGTGAGGCGAACTTCTCGGACCACGGCGCAAACCGCCTCGGCGCGAGCGCGCTCATGCAGGGCCTCGGCGACGGGTACTTCGTCCTGCCGTACACGATCGGCAACTACCTCGCCCAAACGAAGCTGCCCAAGGTCGACGAGACCCACCCCGAGGCGAAGAAGGCCGCGGCCGACGTCGAGGAGCGGATCAAGAAGCTTCTCTCGATCGGCGGCAAGCGCAGCCCCGATTCGTTCCACCGCGAGCTCGGGCAGATCATCTGGGATCAATGCGGCATGGCGCGAAGCAAAGAGGGTCTCCTCGACGCGCTCGATCGCATCCCGCGGATCCGCGAAGAGTTCTGGCAGAACCTCAAGGTCACCGGCGGCCCCGGCGAGCTCAACCAGACGTTGGAGAAGGCCTGGCGCGTCGCCGACTTCATCGAGCTCGGCGAGCTGATGTGCATCGACGCCCTCGACCGCGACGAGTCCTGCGGGTGCCACTTCCGGACGGAGCACACGACCGAAGAGGGCGAGGCCAGGCGCGACGACGAGAATTTCATGTACGTCGCCGCGTGGGAGCATACGGGCACGTTCGACAAACCGAAGCTCCACAAAGAAGAGCTCGTCTTCGAGTTCGTGAAGCCCTCGACCCGCTCGTACAAGTAAAAGGACGATCGATGGAGAGCGTGATCAACCTGGCGCTTTTGGTGTGGCGGCAAAAAGACCGCCACGACTCGGGGCGCTTCGAGCGCTACGAGGCCAAGGGCATCAGCAGTCACATGTCCTTCCTCGAGATGCTCGACGTCGTGAACGAAGAGCTCATCGCCAAGAACGAGGATCCGATCGCGTTCGACCACGACTGCCGCGAAGGCATCTGCGGCGCGTGCGGCATGATGATCAACGGCGAGCCCCACGGCCCTCGTCGTGCGACGACGGCGTGCCAGCTTCACATGCGTCACTTCAAGGACGGCGACGAGATCGTCCTCGAGCCCTGGCGCGCCGACGGCTTCCCGGTCGTCAAGGACCTCGTCGTCGATCGCAGCGCGTTCGATCGGATCATTCAGGCGGGCGGCTACGTGTCGGTGCGCACCGGCTCGGCGCGCGACGCGAACGCGATCCTGATCCCGAAGGAGGCGGCGGACCTCGCCATGGATGCTGCCCAGTGCATCGGCTGCGGTGCCTGCGTGGCCGCGTGCCCCAACGCTTCGGCGAGCCTCTTTACCGCGGCGAAAATCTCCCATCTTGGCCTCCTCCCG
>JBGTSH010000565.1:0-3602 GCA_041940405.1 Polyangiaceae bacterium | reverse complement strand
GCGCCGGAGATCATCTCCTTGAGCCGGGTCACGTCCTCGAGCGCGGCCTTGCGACCCTTGTCCGGGTCGGCGCCGGCGCCGAGGCCTCGCGTGACGCTTCCGCCGATCTGCACCTTGTTGGGTGCCAGGCCCGCGGCGAGCGCCTGCGCGTCGGTGTTCACCACGATGAACTCGACGCCTTCGAGGCCGAAGTTGATCATCGTGTTGACGGCGTTCCCACCGGAACCACCGCAACCGATGACTTTGATGCGGGCCTCGTATCCGCTCTGATCGTCCGCGAACTCAATCGAGAAACTCATCGGAACCCTCCCGGGGGAACGCGACTCGAGACACTAGGGGTCTCTGTGTTGAGCCACCGGGCCGGGCGCCTCTTCCCGACTTCGGCAGCGGCAATGCGAAAGAACAAACGAAAAACTCAAACGTGAAAGCTGGTCGCGTTCAGACCCTCAAAGCTGAACGCATGATGCCTAGAATGCAGCCCTGAGCCAATTCCAAAAACGACCCGGCCTCTTCTTCGGCATCTCTTCTGCGAGCACCGCGTCGTCCTCGACGATGCGGGTCCTCAGCATTCGCGGCTCGGCCGCGGGCCCCAGGCTCTTCTCTCGCGCTTGCGAGAGGGCCTTGGCGCCGAACTGCACCAACCCGACGCCGGTCGCGAACTGCGGCCCCTGCACGAGCTGGCTGATCCCCTTCACGCCGACCGGGACGCCGAGACGAACCGGCATCCCGAGGATCTCCTCGGCGAACTCCATCATCCCCTCGAGCAGCACCCCTCCGCCGGTCACGACGACGCCGGCCGAGAGCTGCTCGAGCATGCCTGTGTCCTCGATGCGCTTGCGGACGACGGCGAAGATCTCTTCGACGCGCGGCTCGATGATGTCGCTGAGCACGCGGCGCGGGACGCGGCGGGGCATGTGGCCGCCGACGCCGGGAACCTCGATCTCCTCTTCCTCGCCGACCATCCGGCCGAGCGCGCAGCCGTAGTTGCGCTTGAGGCGCTCGGCCTCGCCGATCGGGGTGCGGAGGCCCGCCGCGACGTCGGCCGTGACGTTCATGCCGCCCGCCGGGATCACGCTCGCGTGCGCGATGCCGCCGTCGACGTACAGGATGAGGTCGGTGGTGCCGCCACCCATGTCGACGACCGCCACGCCGATCTCCTTTTCGTCCTCCGAGAGGACGGCCTCGGCGCTGGCGAGCGATCCGAGGACGACGTCGGCGACCGTGAGCCCGCAGCGCTCGGCCGTGCGGACCACGTTCTGAACGCACGAGGTCGCGGCCGTGACCAGGTTCACCTTCACGCCGAGGCGGACGCCGCTCATCCCGACCGGGTCGCGGATGCCGTCCTGGTTGTCGACCGTGAACTCGCGGGGAAGCACGTGGAGGATCTGGCGGTCGGCGTCGACGGGAATGGCGCGCGCGCCTTCGAGCACCCGCTCGACGTCGACGCGGCCTACCTCACCGCCGCTCACGGCGGCGACGCCGTCGGAGGCGATGCAGCGCGTGTGGCTTCCGCCGATCGACGCGTACACCGTCCGGATCTCGACGCCGGCCATCGTCTGCGCGCTCTCGATCGCGTCCTGGATCGAGCGCACCGTCCACTCGATGTTGGAGACGACGCCCTTGCGCAGCCCGCGGCAGGGGACGTTCCCGACACCCAGGACCGTGATGCCGTCGGAGTCGACTTCCCCAACGACCGCCGACACCTTGGTCGTGCCGATGTCCAGGCCGACGACGATCTCCGACTCATCCGCGCGGTTCTTCACGACATCCTCTCGCTGAGACCCGTCGGACGCTGCCAGAACCCCGCGAACCGGTACAACTTTGCGACGACCGTTTGGTGGGACATCATCGCATCCTCACGACGACGCGATCGGGGCTCGCCTCGTTGTCGAGGAAGACGATTTCAGCCTCTGCCTTGCGCTTCGCGAGCTCGGAAAATACGCGGTCGGCCTGCTCGAGCTTGCCCCTGTACGGAGGGTGTCCGAGCGCGATCGAGATGGCCTGCCGGCCCACGATGATCGAAACGCTGCCGTCGACGTCGAGGTGGACCTCTTGGACCGGGTAGCGCGCGACGAGCTGCGTCTTGCCCGCCTCGTCGAGGAGATCGAGCGCCCGCGTCACGCGCTTCTCGGTCCCCTCGCGATCGGCGGCGGCAGCGTCGGGCTCGAGGCCGGTGATGACCGGAAAGTCGAGCGGATCCTCGGAGCCGATCTCCTTGAAGACCTCGCCGGCGCGCGACGCGAGAAAGAGTCGATCGCCGATCGCCACGACAGCTGCGGGCTCGTGCTCGACGACCTTCACCACGACCGCGCCCGGCAGCTTGCGCGTGACCGTGGCGGTCTTGATCCAAGGATCGGCTTCGACCTTGCGGCGTGCGTCGTCGAGGTCGAGGGCGAAGACGTTGTCGCCGATCGCGATCCCGCCGGCGCGCGCGACCTCTTCGGGCGAGAGGCGCGCGTTGCCCTCGACCGTGACGGTCTTCACCGAGAAGCGCGGGCTCGTCATCATGTAGCGCTTCGCGCCCCAGGCGACGCCGACCGAAGCACCGACGACGGCGGCGATGCCGAGCGCTGTCTTGAGGACCGTCCCCGCCGTCCGGAGGCGGCGGCCGAACGCCGAAGGCTTCCCTTCGCCCCTCTCGGGAGGCGGACGAAGGCTCGAGCCCTTCGCTACCGGCGGCTTCGGCGACTCTGCGTCGGCGGCGGAATCGACGCGGGTGCGCTTGTTCTTCGGGGCGGTCACGGCGTCCCTCCCGCCTTCGCAGCCGAAGCGTCGAGGCGCTGGAGGAGCGCCGGCAGCGAGGCGTTCACGTCGCCGGCGCCGAGCGCGATCACGATGTCGCCCTCACGCGACATGCGCTCCAGGACCTCCGGCAGCTCGTGCTTGTCGGCGACGTAGTGCGCGTTGTGGTGACCGTGCTCCCGGATCGACTGCACCAGCTTCTCCGCCGTAACGCCCTCGATCGGCGATTCACCGGCTGGGTAGATGTCGGTGACGATGAGGACGTCGGCCTGGTTGAAGGCGCGAGAAAAGTCGTCGAAGAGGTCACGCGTACGCGTGTAGCGGTGCGGCTGGAACGCGACGACGACGCGGTGATCCTCGCTCGGATAGGCGCGCCTGGCGGCGTCGAGGGTCGCCTTCACCTCGGCCGGGTGGTGGCCGTAGTCGTCGACGAGGGTGCGGCCCGCGGCGCGCCCCACGACGGTGAAGCGCCGCGCGACGCCGCCGAAGGTGGAGAGCGCCTGCTTGGTCACGTCGAGCGGGACCTCGAGCTCGTCGGCGACAGCAATGGTCGCGAGGCAATTGAGGACGTTGTGCGCGCCGGGCATCTTCACGGTGAATCCACCGAGCGATACGCCCCGCCGGTACGCATTGAAGCTCGTCTCGAGGCCTCGGAATTGAATTGCACGCGCCGAGTAGTCGGCCTGAGGATTGAGGCCGTAGCTCGCGTAGCGCCGCTGAATCCGGGGCAGGATGTCCTGCACGTGGGGGTGATCGAGGCACAGGACGGCGAGGCCGTAGAACGGGACCCGCGCAGCGAACTCGATGAATGCCTCTTTGAGCTTCGGGAGCGATCCGTAATGGTCGAGGTGCTCGGGATC
>JBGTSH010000564.1:0-3604 GCA_041940405.1 Polyangiaceae bacterium | reverse complement strand
CGATGCGATCCACGTCTTCGCCGCGCGCGGTAAGCATCAATACCGGAACCTTCGATGTCTGCCGGAGCCGCGTCAGGACCTCGAACCCGCTCAGCCGGGGGAGCATGACGTCGAGGATGACGAGCGCGTACGGCTTCGAGGTCGCCCGATTGAGACCCGACTGGCCGTCGTGCACCGCATCGACGGAGAAGCCCTCTTGCTCCAGGAGGTCGGCGAGGAGCTCGGCGAGCTCGACGTCGTCGTCGACCACCAGGACCTCGGGCATCTCGGGCATGGGTCCCACTCTAAGCCGGCCTCCGGCAGGATCCATCCAGGGTTGTCAGCTCGAGCCTGACAATCCTTTACACGAACCACGATCCTCAAAAGACGCCGCGCTCTAGCTTCGAACCCCATGAGGAGCCGAACCACGAGCGCGCGGTGGGCAGTCGCCCTGGGCGCTGCCCTTTTCGCCACAGCCCCTGCGCTCGCTTCCGCCGAGACGCTCACCGCCGACCAGGCAATCCGCCGAGCCGCCGCGCAAAACCCCGGCCTCAAGGCCGCGATGCTCGACGCCGCGGCCGCGCGTCAGGCGGTGCTCGCCGAGGAGCGAGCGCGCGACCCGATCTTCGCGGCCTCGGTCACCGGGAGCTACACCGAAGGTGCGCGGACGAACGCCAACGGAACGTCGACGATCGACAGCGACAAGGTGCTCGGCACGAAGGCCTCGGTTCGGTACACGACCGACATCGGCACGCAGCTCGAGGTCGGAACCTCGGGAGACGTCACCTGGCGCGGCGGGCAATCGGCGAGCCTGACGAACCAACCGACCTACACTGCGCTCGCGTACCTCAGCGCTCGTCAGCCCCTCTTGAAGGGCGCCGGACGCGATGCGCAGCTCTCGGGGATCGAGCAGGCCGAGTCGTCGGCGCACGCTGCAGACCTCGAGCAGAAGTCCACGGCGAGCCAGACGGCGCTCGACGTGCTCTCGGCGTACTGGGAGCTCTGGTACGCGGATCGCGCCGTCGAGGTCGAAGAGCAGGCCCTCAAGACCGCGAGGAAGCAGCTCGAGGACGCCAAGACCAGGCAGTCCGAGCTCGGCACCGCCTCGAACGTCGACGTGCTCCAGTTTCACTCGAGCGTCGCTTCGATCAACGACTCGCTTCGCCAGGCAAAGACTTCGCGCACCGCGCGCGCCCTGGAGCTCGGCCGGCTCCTCGGCACGGCGCCCGAAAACTCGAGCGGGCTCGAAGCGACAGGCAACCTTCCCGGCATGGCCGCGGTGAGCCCCGTCTCGACGCTGGTCGAGCGCGCGAACGAGAGCTCCTACGAGCTCGCCGCGATGCGCGCGGATCTCGACGCGTCGCGATCGCGCGTATCGGCAGCAGAAGACGCCGACCAGCCGCGCCTGGATGCGTTCGCCACGTTCTCGGTCGGCGCGCTCTGGGCGGACCAAGGCGACAGCGGTGTCGGCATCAGCGGCGGCCGTCCGGCGTTCAGCGTCGTCGGCGGCCTCGAGCTCGAGCTTCCGCTCGGCCCGGGCCGAGCCTCTGCGGACGCGGCGCGCGCACGGACGCAGCACGAGTCGGCGCAGACGCGATACCAAGAGCGCGAGCTCGCGATCGCGTCGCAGGTTGCGTCGCTCCACACCGACGTGACCACGTCGTCGGAGCAGATCGCCCTCGCGAACGAGAACGCTCGCATCGCAGGCGAGCTCGCCGAAGCCGAGCGCCAGCGCCTCATCCTAGGAACGACGACGTCGTCGGACGTCGTGAAGGCCGAGCAGACCCTGCGCGAGGCCGAGCTCCGGAAGCTCCGCGCGCAGGTCGACGCAGCCCAATCGCAGTACCAGCTCGAGCACGCCACCGGCACGCTGCTCGATCGCTTCGGAAACGTCTTCGCCCGGAGGCCGTCGTGAAGAAGTCGTACAAGCGAACGCTCGTCGTCGCCCTCATCTCGTTCGCGCTCGCCGGCTCGGCGACCGCCGGGTACGCCTGGTACGCCAAAGCGCCCGAGGGACCAGCGGGGCCTACGGTCGACGTCAAGCGCGGCAAGCTCGTCGAGACCGCTGCGGCGTCCGGAAAGATCGCGCCGGCGGTGCAGGTCGACGTCAAGTCGCGAGCTTCGGGCGAGGTCGCCGAGATCCTCGTGAAGGAAGGCGACCGCGTCGAAGCGGGCCAGCTCCTCATCCGGCTCGACAAGACCGACGCCGAGCGCGAGCTCGCCCAGGCCAAGGTCGCACGAGATCGAGCCAAAGCCGACGTGATCTCGGCGCAAGCCTCGGTGAAGGTCGCCGAGCTCGACAAGAAGAACAACAAAGCCAGCCAGGACCTCGCCGACAAGAGCGCGGAGCTCGGCCTCGGTACCGCCGACGCAGCGCGCGTCGCAGCGCACTCGACCAATGTGTCGTCGGCGAACCTCACGCTGAAGCAGGCCCAAGCGAACGCGTCGGCCCTGGCACTGCAGACGGCCGAGCTCGCCGTCCAGGACGCCGAGACGCAGCTCAAGCACACCGACATCTACGCCCCGATCGCCGGCACCGTTCTGACGCTCGCGGTCGAGAAGGGCACGATCGTTTCGTCGGCCCTGACCAACGTCAACGGCGGCAGCGCCGTTCTCACCATGGCGGATCTGTCGGACCTACGCATCATCGGCGCGATCGACGAGGCGCAGATCAGCCGCGTCGCGCCCGGACAGAAGGTCGACATCCGCGTCGACGCGTACCCGGCGCGGGTGTTCGAGGGCGTCGTCGATCGCGTGAGCCCGCTCGGCGTCGAGACGTCGAGCGTCGTTACCTTCGACGTCGAGATCAAGGTCACCGACAAGGAAGCGAACCTCCTTCGCTCGGGGATGAGCGCCGATGTCGAAATCGTCACGGTCGAGCAAGCCGACGTGCTGCTCGTGCCGCTCGCGGCGATCCAGACGAAGAATCGCCGTCGCTTCGTGCAGCTCGCGAGCGGCGAAGAGCGCCAGGTCGAGACCGGATCGACAGACGGCACGCAGATGATCGTCACCAAGGGCCTGGAAGAAGGCGACACGATCCTCGCGTCGGCGCCCGTCACCGCGGCGCCCAAGTCGACGGCGCCGCAACAGGGCGGACAGAACCCGATGCGCGGAATGAGCGGCGGCAACATGGGCGGACGGCAGCGCGGAGGACGCTGACATGAAGAGCCCCGTCGTCATCGAGGACCTCTACAAGGTCTACCACGCCGATCGCGAGGACCTCGCCGTGCGCGCGGTCAACGGGATCAGCTTCGCCGTCCAAGAGGGCGAGTCGGTCGCGATCATCGGTCCTTCGGGCTGCGGCAAGTCGAGCCTCCTCAACATCCTCGGCTGCCTCGATCGACCGACCTCGGGCACCTATCGCCTCGGCGGTCGCGACGTCGCCGAGCTCGACGACGACGAGCTCGCCCGCCTGCGGAACCGTCATATCGGCTTCGTCTTCCAGAGCTTCAACCTCCTTCCTCGAATGACGGCGGTCGAGAACGTCGAGCTGCCGCTCCTCTACGCGTCGACCAAGAACAGCAAGGCGCTGGCGCGAGAGGCGCTCGCGCGCGTCGGCCTCTCATCGCGTGAGACGCACATCCCTTCGGAGCTCTCCGGCGGCCAGAAGCAGCGCGTGGCGATC
>JBGTSH010000563.1:0-3634 GCA_041940405.1 Polyangiaceae bacterium | reverse complement strand
GTAATCGGAGGTGGAAACGGCAGCGAAGAGAGCGCCGGCGAGGCTGGCGACGGCGCCGACGATGCCGGCGATGGGTGAGCTCGCTCGCATGCGCCCTACCGTACCACTTGCGGCGGCGTGTCTCGCGTCGCACCGGGCCCGGCCACCCTTGCAAGCACGTCGCGTGCAAAGCCGTCGGCGAGCGCGCGCACCGCGGTTCCTGCGGGAATTCGCTCACCAGCGATGCGAAGCGCCGCGACAGATTGTTGGACCTCCTTCTGTCGAAAGGTGCGAAGAGCGAGAGATCGTCCTTCGGGGTACGAGACGAGCTCCAGCGTGGGCTTGGTCCAGCCGAAAGGTGGCGCGGCGCGGTACACCGTCGCCAAATCCGTGATGGGTGTGGCCGCGAGCCATCGGGCGAGGAGCGTCCAGTAGTGCTCGACGGGGATCACCTGGAGGCCCTCACACATCTCGTGCAGGGCGATCTTCTTCGGCACGATGCTCACGCGCCGCAGCTCGGGCCACGCGGTCAGGCGCTTCGACGGCGGTTGCCCGCGAAAATGCGCGCTCCCTACCCACCAGCTGATCGTCGTGTCGGTGCGGACGATCTCGAGCGCGCGTGCGAACGTGGCGTGACGAACGAGCGCTTCGAGCGTCGTCCGGGGCGACGGCACGGCCTCGAGCAGTCGCCCGACGCCGTCGAGCACCTTGGCGTGACGGCCGCGGGTGAGCGCACCGGAGAGCTCGTGGTTCGTCGACTGAAGCAGATCGTTGAGCGCGGCGGCGAGCGACCACTCGGCCGGAGAGATCTCCGGGAGCGTGTCGACGGGCGCAATGAGCCGCGCGCGACGGACGCGCGCCATCCCGATCTGCGACCTCAGATCGTCGTCCGAGATGCGCCGCTCGCCCGCCCCGAGGATGTAGCCGATCTGCGGGCCGAGCGGGGGGACGAGCGAGAGCTGCCCGCCGAGCACGAGCGGCCCCAGAACCCCTCGTGCCAGCGCGTCGAGCTTGCCTTGGAGGTTGTGATCCGCCATCGCTGCGTCGCCTCGCGGTTCAGCCTTCTTCGATTTTGGCGCCGAGATCGCGCATCGGGAGCATGCCAGGCGACTCGAGCACCAGCTCCGGGATCTTCGTCGCGAGCGCGGCCTCGATCGCGTCGGCGCCGAGCGGCGCCCACGTCTGCGCTTCGAGGAGCGCATTCTCGAGCGAGACGAACGCATCCTGCGGCACGCCGACGATCTCGGCGTTCCGACCGACGAAGAGAACCTGACCGACCGGCGCGCCGAGAGCGCGGTGGAGCACCTCGGGCGAGACGGCAGGCAGCGGATCGTAGCCCGCGGGGATGTACAGGCTCGGGTGCACCTCGCGGTAGAACTCACCCACCGGCACCGACTCGATGCCTGCCGAGTGACGAACGAACGCGCCCGCGTCCGTGAACGCGACGGTGGCGCGGCGGAGCGTCTCGGGACCGAGGACGTAGGCGATGCGCCTGAGCAGCGGAAGCTCTTCGCGACGGACCCACGTCGCCGTAACGCCCCGCCAGGGATCGGTCGTCGGCACCATCCGAAGCGCGAGCGACACGCCGCCCGGAGCGCCCGCCTTCACCGCGCGGACACCCGCCGTCCCCGACTCGCTCCTCAGCTCGACGCGCGCGAACGCGGTGACCGGACCGAGGGCCGGGAGCTTCTCGAGCTCGAGCGGATCCTCGGTGCCGCGGAACAGGACGATGCCCTCGCGATCGAAGACCGGGCACGCGCGCAGGTTCACGGGATGGCGGAAACCGACCTCTACACCCACGCCGTCGGCGGCCGGCGCGAAGACCGAGAGTCCCGGTGTCGCGAGGAGCATCGGCTTCATGCGCTCGGGCACATCGGCGACGCGGAACAAATATCGTTGCACCGGCGTCTCGTCGAAGCTGGAGTCCGGCGGCCACTCGCCGAGACCGACCTCTGCGTCGACGCTCGATCGGATGAAGTATCCGATCAGGGCCGGCCCGAGGCCCTTCTCGGCGACGATCCACTTCGGTCCGGGCTCGAGACCCGCTTTCGGATCGAGGTGCGGGCGCAGACGGAGCAAGAGCGTCCGCAGCTCGACGCCGCGTTCGACCGAATACGCCTGCGTAAAGGACCCATGGTAGAGAAACAGCGCTCCGTCCTGCGCCAAGAGCTCGCCCGTGTCGTAGCCGAACGGCGCAGCGGCATCGCGGTACTGCACGAAGTGACGGCTCGTTCCGGTGAACGTGTAGCCGCCGGCGAGGCGAGCCACTTCGGCGACGCGATCCATCCGGTCGCTGCCCTCGCTCGCGAACGTCAGCGTTACCTCTCGCGCGCCCAGCTTCGATTTGACGACCTCGACGACGAGGCTCCTCAAAATGTCTTCGAGCGAGCTCGAGCGGGAATAAAGAGCGAGGAATGCGACGAGCCGATCGAGGCTCGGAAGGAGCACGAGCCCCTTGGCGCCGAGCGCGACGCCTTTGGCGTCCAGGCCGAGGCCCGGCGTCCTCAAACGAGTCTGGTGCAGCGCGACGCGAACGAGCATCGGAGGCGTCGACCGTACAGCCCGGGGAGGCTCGTGGGTAGCCGTTTGCGACGCTTGGCTAAAGAGCTACGCTCGGGCTCTCCGAGGACATGACGGCTCTCCAGAAAGAGCTCCTCGCGGGGCGGTTCGAGATCCTGCGTGAGGTCGGTCGCGGCGCGGCCGGCGTGGTGTTTCGCGCGATCGACGTCGTGAGCGCCGAGTCCGCGGCGCTCAAGGTGATCGCGACAGGCCACGACGCCGAAGAGGATCAGCACCGCTTCCTCCGCGAGGGCGAGGTACTCGCGAAGCTCACGCACCCGAACGTCGTGCGTGTCTTGAGCTACGGCGCGCTCGACGGCGGCTACGCCGACGGCGCGGGGCGGAGGTTCCCGGCGGGCACCGCCTACGTCGCGATGGAATGGCTCGAGGGTGAAGACCTCGCAGTGCGCCAGCGCGCCTCGCCCCTCGGCCTGCCGGCCGCCCTCGACGTGATCCGGCAGACGGCGGACGCCCTCGCCTTCGCGCACGACGCGGGGATCGTCCACCGCGACATCAAGCCTTCGAACATCTTCCTCGCCTACCCTTCGCGGCCCAAAGAAGGGAAAACGAGCGGCCTCTCCACGCTCCGCGGCGGCGACCGGATCGACGACGGCCTCGCCGCCGCTGACAACAATGTCATCGTCGCCAAGATCCTCGACTTCGGCGTCGCCGCAGCCGGCGACATGAGCGGCGCCGGCGCGATCGTGGGCACGCCGGCGTACATGTCGCCCGAGCAAGCCCAAGGCGTCGGCGCACCGGACGCCCGGAGCGACATCTACTCGCTCGGTGCGACGCTCTTCGAGCTCGTGGCCGGCCGGCCGCCGCACGCGGCGCCGACGAGCATCGCGACGCTCGCTCGCCGCGTCACCGGCCCGGCCCCGCGCCTCGGCGAGCTCTTGCTCGACGTGCCCGAGCGCCTCGACGCGCTCGTCGCCCACCTGCTCGAAGCCGAGCCCGACGCCCGACCCGGGAGCGCGCGCGACGTCGCGCGCGCCCTGTCCGACCTCGCCGGCGATCCGGCGATCCAGCGCGCGACGCGCCTGACCCTGCGCGAGGACGACACGCGCGCGCGCGTCGGGACGCGCCGGGTGACGAC
>JBGTSH010000562.1:0-3643 GCA_041940405.1 Polyangiaceae bacterium | reverse complement strand
ACGCGTTTTCGTTCACCTATGACGTGAATGGGCAGTCGTACAGCGGCAAGAGCTACATGCGGGGCGAGCAGTATGACACGGGCGAAGAGGTCATCGTGACGATCGATCCGGCGTCGCCGGCGGACGGCGTGATCGAAGGCGCGCGGTCTTCCAGTTTCACGTGGTGGCACAGCGCGATTCCGCTTTGTGTCCTGTTGCTGCTGGCGCTCGGGCTCGCCGGGATGTATTTTCATAATTACCGGATTCTGCGGCTGCTTCGGCATGGTGAACTCGCGCGGGCGTCCTTGAAGCCGCAGGAATCTGACAAGTCGGATGATCTGCCGCCGACTGCGCTCAGCGCGTCGAATTACGCCTTCGAACTGGACGGCCGGACGTATCGGGTCCGGCGAATCACGAATACCGGCACGAAGCAACGACGTCGTAAGCGAGACGATTCGTCGTCGGACGAGGCGGTCGACGTTCTGTATCGCAGGGACAAGCCGGAGCGGAATATTCTGGTGGATGCGGCGCTTCGCGAATTCGTCGGCGCGGGGCGATCGGCCGCGGACCGACTCGTGGACTGCCTGGTTGCACCGCTTGCGATCGTGTTGATCGTTGTGTTGATCCGCGGGGCGGAACTGGTATGAGGGTGATCCGGCCGACGTGGTTGGCGGGTCGCTGGGTCTGCGCGAGCGAACATGCCGACGTTGGGCGTGGGCATGGCACCCGGCTTGGTGGGCACGGCCCACCCTACGGCGTGGTGTTTGTGCTAGTCGCGGCATGCCGACGTTGGGCGTTGGCATGGTACACGGCGATGTTCTCCGCACGAACACTGGGTGACAAGCACCACGTCGCACGATTTGCTCTGACTGATGCGCTTCGTGACTTGTTGATCATCGTGACCCCACCCTTTGCTGCGCAAAGGATGGGGCACCCGGCGATTGGTTAAACGGCGATGTGCGCTCGTTCCGAGCCACGACCGTCAGGGAGTGGGCGCGCGGCGCGTGCTTGACGAAAGGCCTCGACGCAACGGGTTGCGCTGCGTTACTGAGCGGTTTCCTGTTGCACAGAGTTGTCATGTATAGCTGACATCGCGCGACCGGCTCCCTGACCAACATTATGCGCGATGGGGCACCCCAATTTGCGCCAAAGAAAAGCGGCTGCTAGAGTTGCGCCTCTGATTCCTACCACAGAACAGGAGGTGCCCCTTGAGCAGCCGCGAATGGAAAACAGTGTACGCTTTGATTCGCCAGTTTGCACGTCAATTGTCGGGGCAAAAGTGGCCGCCGACCCATTCGGACGAGTTGATCGTCGCAATGTATTACTGGTCGGTCGCGCACGATAAGCCAATGGTCTGGGCGTGTGATCGTGAGAACTACAATCGACGGTTCTCGCCGAAACGGCTTCCATCGCAGTCCTGTTTTAGCCGTCGCATTCGGTCTCCACGATGCCAACACATCATGGAACAAGTCGGCATGGAGTTGGCCGACGTGAAGAATCCTTCCGGCGTGAACTATGTCGACTCCCGCCCCATGCCGGTCGGTGGTTGCAGCAAGGATGTGGAGGCTCGCCCCGGCCGTGTGTACGGCGGCAAAGCGCGCGGTTATCGACTTCACGCACTCGTGAGTGACGACAAACGCCTGTTAAACTGGGCCGTAACGGCCATGAATGAACCGGAGACGCGCAGCATTCACGAACTAATAAAGACAGCGGATTCGATCGGTGAAGTGATCATTGCCGACGCGGTATTTGACGCGAGTTACCTTTACGACGCAGTCGCGAAGCGAGGCAGTACCCTGATCGCTGCAATCCGGAAAGACCGATTGAATTCGCAACTGAGGCGCAGCCATAGTTCGCCACAACGCATTGCCGCAGTAATGAACTGGAAGCACGGCGTGTCCCAGTATCTGTACAAAGATCGCATCATGGTCGAAGCGACCTTCGGAAACATGTCGAGCTACGGCGGCGGACTCGGGCCGCTTCCGGCCTGGGTAAGGACCCACGAAAGAGTCACGAGATGGATCGGCGCCAAGATCGCGCTTTACCACGCAAGACTCAAACATCGACGTGCTGCCGCCTGAATTTCGTGCATAATGTTGGTAAGGGAGTGGAGGGCCTGATAAAGCGTCAGGCCAGCCGAGGAGACTTCGTGCGTGTGATCCAACATCGAATTCGACAATTCACCGCGGCGTTCGCGGCGCGCGATCGTCGAAGCGAGACAGCAACACGCGTCAAATCGGAATTCGAATGAAATCCTGGATCTTCCTCATCATCGCCGCCGTGTTTGAAGTCGGCTGGGTCGTCGGTCTCCGCTCCTTCAGCGTTTCGCGTCCGCTCCTCGCCGCCGCGATCATTGCGTCATATGTGCTCAGCTTCGTTTTCCTGGAGAAGGCGGTACAGGGGATCCCGCTCGGCATCGCGTACTCGATCTGGACCGGCATCGGCGTCGTCGGCGCTTTCGTATTCGCGGCCGCGTTTCAGAACGAGAAACCCACATCGCTTCAGGCCGTGTTTGCGACGCTCATCCTGATCGGCGTCGTCGGACTCTACGCCACGACGCGGAAACCAGCCCTGCCGGACACCGCCGCATCGGCGGTCGAACTGACGGACCGGGACGCCGCCTGATTCAGGCGCGCGCCGACGCCCGATCTCAAACCCCGATGTCCTCATTCCAGAGCGCCGGATTCGCGGCGATGAACTGCGTCATCAGATCGATGCACGCCTGCGAGTTCACGATCTCCAGCTCGACGCCTCTCGATCGGACGTAGTCTTCCGGCCCCTGAAATGTCTTGTTCTCGCCGATCACGATCTTCGGAATCTTGTAGAGGATCGATGTTCCCGAACACATGTCGCAGGGCGACAGCGTCGAATAGCTTTGGCACAATCGGTAGCCGCGTTGTCTAATGTGGTTCTTGAGCAGTCGAATGACAGTGAGCTAGCCGTACTTCTGGCTATTGAAGGCGCGCGATTAAATTGGAGCGAGGCTGGCGATGTGGATTGGCTGGTTGACGATGCACTCCGATCTTATTTAGGGGCAAGAATTTATTTTAACAATACGTTGCGTGGGCATGAGGCTTCGGTCAACTCAGTCGCCTTCAGTCCTGATGGGCAGCAGATCGTCTCCGGCAGTGAGGACCAGACGGTCCGCCCGGGAGAAGCCGCCGTAGATCCGGTCGAGAGATGTGTAGAGATGCTCTGCAGCCTCCTCGGGGCGGAGCCGGCCGTCGAGCTGGATCTCCCTGCTCTCGCCATCGATCCGGGAGCTTCGCAGCACGCTGTGCTCCGCGGCGTAGGCGACGTAGTCGCCGTGAGCCAGGAGCTCGAAGTACAGGCGCTTGCGGGCATCGCCGGCGTTACGGGAAAGATAGGCTCTGAGAACGTCCGCCATCTCGAAGGTGCGACCGATCGCACGGATCCCTTCCAGGGCGTGCTCCGCCCGCCAGCCGGAAGCCTCTTCGCCGTCGAGGTAGAGGATCCGCCGCCGCGAGTCAACCGACCAACCGGCCAGAGCATGGTCCCGGGTCGCGAGCGTCCAGCCGCGGGCCAGGGCTTCGTCGAGCTCGCCGAGCCCGCCGAGATCAGATAACTCGAGGTAGCGCTCGAACTCCCTGATCTCGCTCGCGATCCGATCGAATCCAAGCTCGGCCATCGCAGCCGGACGGTC
>JBGTSH010000561.1:0-3812 GCA_041940405.1 Polyangiaceae bacterium | reverse complement strand
CGTGGTCAACCGCCCCGACGTGCGCGGCCGTGCCGGCATCCTGAGCGTCCACACCAAGAAGGTGCCCCTCGCCGGTGACGTCGACCTCGAGGTGATCGCTCGTGGCACGCCGGGCTTCGTCGGTGCCGACCTCGAGAACCTCGTCAACGAGGCAGCGCTCCTCGCCGCTCGTCAGGACAAGGACACCGTCTCGATGGTCGACTTCGAGATGGCCAAGGACAAGGTCCTCATGGGGACCGAGCGCCGCAGCATGGTCATCAACGACGAAGAGAAGAGGACGACTGCGTGGCACGAAGCCGGTCACGCCCTCGTCGCCAAGCTCCTCGAGAAGAACTCGGATCCGGTGCACAAGGTCACGATCATTCCGCGTGGCCCCGCGCTCGGTCTCACCCAGCAGCTGCCCAAGGAAGATCGCCTCTCGATGAGCCGCGACTTCGCCAAGGCCCGCCTCGCGGTGCTCATGGGCGGCCGCGTCGCCGAAGAGCTGACCTTCGGCCAGTTCACCACCGGCGCCGGTAACGACATCAAGCAGGCGTCGAACCTCGCTCGCCGCATGGTGACCGAGTTCGGCATGAGCGAGACCGTCGGCCCGGTTCACTACGGCACCGACGAAGAGAGCGTCTTCCTCGGCAAGGACTTCAGCGTCCCGCGCCGCTACTACTCGGAGTCGGTCGCCCAGATCATCGACGACGAGGTCCGCACCTTCGTGATGGAGGGCCACGAGACGGCCAAGAAGCTCCTCACGGAGAACCGCGAGGTCCTCGACAAGATGGCGCAAGCGCTCCTCGATCGTGAGACCCTCGACGGTGAAGAGGTCGACGCTCTCGTCTCCGGCCGCGACCTTCCGCCCCGCGACAAGGTCGTCATCCCGTCGTACAGCGATCGGGAAAAGGCCGCGAAAGAGAAGCGCCGCGCAGCCAGCATCTTCGGCGCGCCGAAGCCGGCGACCGGCTGAGGCAAGACGACGCCGCGGCGTCCGAAGGGTCCGAGCGAAAGCTCGGGCCCTTCGTCGTTTGTGCATCGCCGCGGCGGGCGGGCGCGATCAATACCCCACCCATAGAACCGATACCCCCCACTTGGATCGCCTCGGCGGGGCCTCGCGGGGCGACCAGCGCGGGGCGGGCAGCGAGGGGCGGCCAGCGCGGGCGCGCGATCCAACACGCATCCATCGCGCCCTATCCACCCCTCTTCGGTCGCCCCCAGCGGCGCGCCCGGTCGCCGCGTCCGGCAGGCGCGACGCAAACCCCACCCATAGAAACGATGCCCCCCACTTCGATCGCCTCTGCGCGCCTGCGCCCGAGCTCGTGCGACCTCGCGGGCGGCCAGCGCGGTCGCGCGCGATCCAACACGCACCCATCGCGCGCAATCCACCCCTCTTCGATCGCCCCCAGCGGCGCGGCCGGTCGCCCCCAGCGGCGCGCCCGGTCGCCGCGTCCGGCCGACGCGACGCAAACCCCACCCATAGAAACGATACCCCCCACTTCGATCGCCTCGGCGGGGCTGCGCCCGACCTCGGGCCGCGCCTGCGCCCGACCTCGGGCCGCGCCTGTGCCCGACCTCGGGCCGCGCCTGCGCCCGAGCTCGTGCGCGTCGCGGGCGACCAGCGCGGGCGCGCGATCCAACACGCACCCATCGCGCGCCATCCACCTACTTCGATCGCGCTTCGCGCTGCTCAACCACGGCGCCGGCGCAGACGGACCGCGAATGCAGCAAGCGCCACGAAGAGCCAACCGGTGTCCGGAGGTGACGTGGATCGGGGTGCCCTCCGAGGTGCTGGTGCAGTTGCCGTTGGAGTGCACGGCGACGACGTACTCCCGGCCTTCGTGACAAAACAGGTAGGGTCCCCCCGAGTCGCCGGCGCACATGACGGCGGGCGTGAGCTCGATCGAGGTCACATCGATCGCGTCGATCGCGGCGTTGGTCTGTCGCTTCGTGGCGTAGTCCATCGCCCATACGCCGTGACGCCGTAGCCGACGACGCGCACGGGAGCGCCCGGAACCAGGAGGACCGGGATGGATTCGTGATGGATGCCGAGCGGTGCGATCGGCTCGGCTGCGCCCGGCATTACCGCCGGCTCGGCGAGGCGCAGGACGCCGACGTCCGGATTGCCATCGAGGGTCGAGCGACGAAGGGTCGAAGTCGGGATGCGGCGTCCCCTCGGCGATGGTCAGCTTCCCATCCGGAAAGAACGCGCTCGTGCCGAGGCGTATCTCGAGATCGGTGATCGGCGTGCCGTTCAACATGTCCGGGTGCAGGCAGTGCGCGGCGGTGACGATGACCCGCGGCGTGACGAGGGTGCCGGTGCAGAGCACGACCGCTTCTTTGTAGATGGAGACGACCGCCGGATCGCCGGCGTCTTCGACGCCCATGCGAACGGCGACACGCTCGCGTCCGATGGGCTCGCTGCCGCCGATGCAGCCAGCGACGCAGAACGAGCAGGCCCAGACGGCACACATCCGCGCGCGCATTCGAGCCTCGTAGCGCGGGCCGCTGCGTCCACGCGTTCAAGCGTGCTCAAAGCCTGGAATCCGCCGTATGCTCCCGGCCGCATGGTGGGTCGGCTCTCGGCTATTGCCGCAATGATCGCAGTCCTCGGCCTCGCGCACACGGCGCGAGCCGAGGACTCGCCGTTTGGGCCCGAAGAGCGCGAGATCGTCGCCTACGACGTCGAGGGCTGGGAGATCCGGCCGCTGGTCGAGGCGCGCGTGCGCGGCGAGTACCACGTCTTCCCGATGCACGACGGGATGTTTCAGCAGCGCGCTGTGCTGTCGTTGGATCCCATCTCGACGAGCATCGACACCGTCGACGATCAAATCCTGATCTGGGAGCGCGTTCGCCTCGGCCTCGGTGTGAAGAAGGGCCCGGTCACCGCGCAGGTGACGCTCCAGGACGTTCGCAGCGTCGGCAACGACATGCGCGGCCGCAGGCTCGCCGGCCAGCCGGATCTTCCGGTCACCGCCCCGTACGAGGCGTACCTCGACGTCGCGACCGATGACCGTTCTGTCTTCTTCCGCCTGGGCCGGCAAGAGATCGTGATCGGCGACGGGCGGCTCGTGGGTCGCAGCGACGACTTCCCCACCGGTACGACGCTCGACGCAGCGCGCCTCTTCGGCAGGGTCGGCGACTTCGATCTCCAGGCGTTCGCCGCCATGCTCGTCCCACCGGGCGAGAAAGAGGGCTCCAGCGACTTCGCAGCCGGCTCGCAGCTCTACGGGCTCGACGGCACCTGGCACATCGAGCCGTTCTTCGGGGTCGAGCTCACCGGGCTCGCGCGCCTGGTCCGCGAGCCCCTCGTGAACGACTTGCTCACGCCGAGCGACGTCTTCGTCGCGGCGGTGCGGATGTTCGGTGATTACCGCGGCGTCCGCTATTCGGTGACCGGCGCCTTCGAAGGCGGCCGCATCGCCGAGCGAGGCGTCGAGGACACGCGCACGCTCATCGCCGGAGCCGTCGCCGGTCGCGTCGAGTGGGAGACGGCGCTTCCCTGGCGCTTCACGTTCGGCGCCCAGGGCGCCTACGCGAGCGGCGGCCAGGACGAAGACGGTGAGGTCGTCACACGCCCCGACGGCCAGCAAGTCAGCCTCGCCACGTCGCACGCGTTCGATCCGATCCTGCCGGATACCACCGCGCATTTCGGGCCGTCGGGGTTCTACGCCTGGACCAACGTGATCGAGGGCGGCCTGGACGTCTCTGCGCGGCCGATCGACGAGCTCCTCTTCAAGCTCTCCTACCGCGTGCTCGGCTCCGCCGACGCCGGCAACTGGTTCACCTCGTCGCTCTTTCCCATCGGTACGACCGACGGGACATCGCTC
>JBGTSH010000560.1:0-3816 GCA_041940405.1 Polyangiaceae bacterium | reverse complement strand
GCGACCCGCCTCGCAGAGGTGCCGCACGAGGACGAGCTCGAGCAGCTGCACCAGGGTGATGCCGACACCTGGCGGCTGCGGCTCTTCCCGCTCATGGGACGGCGATCCAAGCGGCGTGGCAGCAATGAGCCGCCGCTCGTCGGTGCCCCGCGTGCGTTGGTCGAGGCGTTGCTCGCGCGCGACAGCCTGTCGAGCTGGTGCCGCATCGCAAACGGCGCTGCGCCGGCAGCGCTCGACGACCAGGGCTCGGTCATGCAGAGCCAAGCGGCGCGTCACTTCGAGACCTGGCTTCGAGACGGGGCAGTGCGTGTCGGTCTTTCGAGCAACGACCCGGAAGCCGCCTATTGGGAACGCATCAAGCGCGCGCACGCGCACCTTGCCGGCGGGGAGTGGGATGGGGTGACCGAGCAGGTACGCGCCGCCGGTGCGCTGCCGCGTGGCGAGGGCGTCGGGACACTCGAAGGCCGGCTCCTTGCTGCTGCCGATTTCGGCCGCGGCAACTTCGCAAAGGGGTGGAGCGACTTCACCGTCTTTGCGCTGCAAGAGGCGTTGTTCGGCACGCCGTGGCAGCCCTGCGAGCCGGTCGGTTTCGAGGTCGGGCTTTCGAACCGTGAGGCAGCGCTTCGCTGTGTCACGTTCCTGCTCACGCGCGCGCCGAACGGCGAGGACGAAGAGCTTCGGGATGCGCTCGATCAGCTCGCCGCCGCGCTGCCGAAGGATGAAGCGCGGCTGCTCCGCGAGGCGACGAAGCCGCACGACGGAGGCGCGAGCAAGAGCAACAAGGCCGAGGGCAAGAAGGCCCAACCCAAGAAGGCCGAGGGCAAGGCCAAGCCGCCGCGCTCGGCGACCAAGCGCAGCCCGCGCTCGCGATGACGGCGTCAGAGCCGCGGATCCGCCGCGAGGCCGAGCGCCGCTAGCACCTGGTCGCCGCCGGGCTCGAGGCTGAAGGCATAGACGCGACCTTGCGGCGTATCGCTGTCGGCCGGCCAGATCACCTCGACCGAGAAGGAGACGATCGGTCCCACGCTCATCGATTCCTTCTCCCACGCGGGCTTCTCGCCGCGCAGGCGAAGGAAATGCGCGAGCGATGCGCCGCTGACATTGAGCAAAATGGTGGTCGATCGACCGCGCACGAGAGGGGCCTCGAGGCGTGTGAAGGTCCCGACGTGAGGATCGAGCTGCTCGGCGGGGTTCGCGGTGCTCGTCGCGACCCATTCGGCGGGCGGTCCAATGACGCTCAGCTCTTCACCCTTGGTGCCGGGCGCGACAAATGCGTACACGACGTTCGGGATGACGGCGCGCGCCCGCACCGTCGCGCTTCTCTCGAGGCTTCCGCTGCACTTGCTCCAGTCCATGCGGCCCTCGAGGCGCGAGAGCGTGAGCTCGGTCTTGGACCAGGCCGAAGGACGCATGAGATCGATGGTCACGAGATCCGCGGTTCCGTAGCCGCCGGGGACGCAGCCGGGGGCCGAAGTCAGGATGGGGAGATTCACGTCCTTCCGGAGGGGCGAAACCGGAGCCTGGGTCGCGGGTAGGAACGCGCGATAGCCGCGCGCGTTCACCTCGGCGACGACGTTGCTTGGGAGGGTCGGCTTGCCGTCTCGCGTGACTTCGAATCGCCCGAGGGCTTGGTGTGCGGCCCCTGATGTGGAGGGGCGCTCGAGGCGCGGAAGCGACGCCAGGTCGACCGGAAGAACGGCGCGGACGGTCCCTCGATCGGGACCTTCGAGCGCCGTGGTCTTCATGACGGCGTTCATGGCCGAACGCATGCGCGCTCGTGCGCTCGTCGAAGCGCTCTCGGCCGACGCCGTCGCGGCAGGAGAGGGTCGGTGATCGGGCGCCTTCGGCGCCGAGCCTCCGTGGAGCGGCTCGGCCGAGCACGCGACCAGCGCGGTGACCGCAGCCGCCATCCAGGGGGCCCGGGCGGACACTAGAGGCTCCTCAGGTACGCCTCGAGCGCCTCACGCTCGCTGTCGCCGAGCGTCGCCGTCGAGCCCATCTTGCTTTGCTCGTCGGCGAGGAGCTCGGCGAGGGTCGCGTAGCGGCCGTCGTGGAAGTAGGGCGCGCTCAGCGAGACCGAGCGAAGGGCAGGGGTATCGAACCCGTCCTCACCACTCCGCCCCAGGCCGAAGTCGTTCGGGGGCCGCGGTTGCTCGAAGCTGTGCGAGGTGCGATCGGTGCCATCGCCGCCGACGTGGCATTCGGCGCAACCACGATCGAGGAACAGCTTCATGCCATTGATGACAAGCGCGTCATCTTTCGCCGGCATCGCAGGCGGCGACGGCATCGATTCGAGGTATCTGGCGAGCGCGTCCATGTCGCGCTGAAGCATCTTGCCGCCGCCGAGCCGCGCCGACGTGTCGTAGATGTATTGCGTAAGCGTGCCCTGGCGGCGCGTCCAACCGTAGGGCGCCGTGCCGTGGACCCGCCCCGCGAGCATCAAGGTCTGGCGCGGTCCTTCGGGCGTCGACCACGTGACGCCGTCGTCGCCTCCGTCGGGGTGGCAGCTCGCGCAGGCGACGCCGTCGGCGGTGATGCGCTTGTCGTTGGTTCGGTAGAAGAGCGAGCGTCCGAGGAACAGGTCCTCGTCGGCGTCCTTGAGCGGAGCGTCGATATCGATGATCCGGTCCTCGCCTCGATCGAGGGCGATCGAAGCGAGCTGCCCGTGAAAGGCGCCGAAGACGATCGCGCGGCCCTCGCCCTCGGCGAGGGCGATGCCCGACGGGCCCGGTGGAACCGACCAGCGACGCCGCACCGCGCGCATCGGGTCGGCCGAGCGCCCGTCCAGCTCGAGCATGAGATCGTTTCCGCGACACACGAGATAGAGCAGCCCTGTCGATGCCCGGTACGCCGCTGCGCGCGGCAAAGCGCACTCGGTCGCGTCGTTCGCCCCGGTGCGCGCGAGGACGTGCGTCGAAAGACTCTGCTGCGCGTAGGGGTCGACGACCGCGGCGACCGGGGCTTGCTTGGGAACGCCGAGGCTGGGTGGGGGGCCGTAATAGAACTGCGTTCGCCTGCCCGTGTCGCCCGGGTCGACGCTGACCATCGGGACGACGATCCGCTCGAGACCGCGCGTCGCGCTCGGCGGTGCTGCTCCGCGGGGCGGCGCTTCTTTGCTCTCGCCGGGGTCGGCCGGGCCCGTCACCACGCTGACGAGGGTGTACGCCTGGCTCCCCGTGCGGGCCTTCTCGAGCTGATCGACGGCGGAGACAGGCGAGGCGACACGAAGGCGAAGATCCACTGCCAGCGCGGGCTTCTTGGGATCCGTCGGCTCCACGACGGAGAGCTGCGCGCCCGCTACGTGCGAGACGAAGACCTTGTTGTCACCCGCGAAGAGCACGCCGCGCGGCGAGCGCGCGACGACCGAGGCGCCGAGCAGGCGCATCGAATGAGCGTCGAAGAAGCTCACGCTGGCGGCCACGGTGCTCGTGACCGCGAGGGTCGCGCCGTCGGCGGAGCTGTACGGCGACATTCGGCTGCGCGAAGGCTCCAGCGTCTGGCCGCGCGTCGTGATGCGCAGCGAGACGCAGTACATCGAGGTCGGGAAGTGCAGCAACGTGCAGGACTTCGTGATGATCCACATCGGATTCCAACATCCGACGGTGATCGGTGACTACTGCTCGATCACGCACCACTGCACGATTCACGGCGCGACGATCGAGGACCGTTGTCTGATCGGTATCAACGCGACCATCATGGACGGGGTCGTGATCGGGGAGGGCAGCATCGTCGCCGGCCACTCGATCGTGACCGAAGGCACGATCGTGCCGCCGAGCTCGGTTGTCGCCGGGGTGCCGGGAAAGGTCGTCGCTACGC
>JBGTSH010000559.1:0-3828 GCA_041940405.1 Polyangiaceae bacterium | reverse complement strand
GTCGTCTTCACGACCGGCATGACCGGCTACCAAGAGGTGCTCACCGATCCCTCCTACAAGGGGCAGATCGTCGTGATGACGGCGCCTCAGATCGGCAACACCGGGACGAACCGCGCCGATCCCGAGAGCCGATCGGGCACGCCGCACGTCGCCGGCTTCGTCGTGCGCGAGGCGAGCGATAGGGCCTCCAGCTGGCGCGCCACCGAGTCGCTCGGCGATCACCTCCGCGAAGCGAGGATCCCGATGCTCACCGGCATCGACACGCGGCGCCTGACGCGGCACCTGCGAACCCACGGCTCGCAGAACGGCGCGATCGGGACGCTCGATGCGTCGACGCTCGTCGACATCGCGCGGGCGTCGCCCGACATGAACGGCCTCGATCTCGTCAAGGACGTGACCGCCGGCGATCGCTACGAGTTCGCCGAGCGCACCGACGAGGAGTTCCGCGCGCTCACGGGCGGCGGAGCAGGCACGCGCGTCGTCGCGCTCGACCTCGGGATCAAGAAGAACATCCTCCGGTGCTTCACCGACCTCGGCTGCGAGGTCACCGTGGTCCCGGCGGCCACGCCCGCGGCCGACATCCTCGCGCTGAACCCCGACGGTATCTTCGTCTCGAACGGGCCCGGCGATCCCGCGGCGGTGACCTACGCTGTCTCCACGATCAAAGAGCTGGTCGGCAAGAAGCCGCTCTTCGGCATCTGCCTCGGCCATCAGCTCCTCGGGCTGGCGCTCGGCGCCAAGACCTACAAGCTCAAATTCGGCCACCGCGGTCTCAACCAGCCGGTCCTCGACATGGCGACCGGCCGCATCGAGATCACCTCGCAGAACCATGGCTTCGCGGTCGACGTCCCTTCCCTGCCCAAGGCGGCGCGAGCGACCCACGTGCACCTCAACGACGGCACGAGCGAGGGGCTCGAGGTGCCCGATGCCCGCGCGTTCTCCGTCCAGTTCCACCCCGAGGCCGCCGCCGGACCGCACGACACCCAGCACCTCTTCGAGCGCTTCGTCCGGATGTGTCGCGAATGAAAACGGTTCACTTCATCAGCCTCGGCTGCCCGAAGAACCGCGTCGACAGTGAGGTCATGCTCGGGGTGACCGACGAGCACGGGCTCGTGCACGTCGACGACCCGGCCGAGGCCGAGGTGATCGTCGTCAACACGTGCGGCTTCATCGAAGAGGCGAAGAAGGAGTCGATCGACACGATCTTCGAGATGGCCAAGCACAAGGAGACCGGCCGCCTCGAGCGCCTGGTCGTCGCAGGGTGCCTCGCCCAACGCCATCCCGAAGAGCTCGCCAAAGAAATCCCCGAGATCGATCACCTCCTCGGCTCGAGCGACATGACGAAGCTCAAGAAGGTGCTCGACGGCGGCGCCGAGCGCGTCCTCGTCGGATCGCCTGCCGACTGGCTCGTTTCGGCGTCGGCGCCCCGCGTCCTCTCGACGCGCCCCGGCAGCGCCTACGTGAAGATCGCCGAGGGCTGCAACCGCACCTGCTCGTTCTGCGTCATCCCTTCGCTCCGCGGCAAGCAGCGCTCGCGCGCGATCGCCGACGTCGTTCGCGAGGTCGAAGAGCTCGTCTCGCGCGGCGTGAAAGAGGTGAACCTCGTGTCGCAGGACACGGTCGCCTACGGTCGCGATCGCGACGACGGCGCGCGGCTCGAGGCGCTGGTTCGCGCCGTCGCAGACGTCCCGGGCCTCCACTGGGCGCGCGTCTTCTACCTCTATCCAGAGACGCTCACCGAGGAGCTGGTCGAGCTGCTCGGCGGCCACCCGCGTGTGGTTCCGTACGTCGACATGCCGCTGCAGCACGCGGCCGACGGGATGCTCCGCCGCATGCGAAGAGGCCACGGCGGCGCGCGCCTCCGGCGCGTCGTCGAGCGTCTGCGCGCGGGCGTCCCGGAGCTCACCTTCCGCACTGCGTTCATCCTCGGCCACCCGGGCGAGACCGACGAAGAGTTCCAAGAGCTGTACGAGTTCGTGCGCTGGGCCGAGTTCGACCGCGTCGGTTTCTTCCGCTACTCGGACGAAGAAACGTCGCGCAGCCACACCTTCGACGGCAAGGTGCCCGCACGCACCGCGAGCGCTCGCTTGAAGAAGCTCGCGACGCTCCAGCGCGGCATCTCGCGCAAGAAGACCAAGGCGCTCATCGGCAAAGAGCTCGACGTCCTGGTCGAGGGACCGAGCGAGGAGCACGAGCTCGTGATGACCGCACGGCACGCGGGGCAGGCGCCCGACATCGACGGCGTCGTCTTCCTCTCCGAAGGCGAAGCGACCCCGGGCGAGATGCGCCGTGTTCGGATCACGCAGTCGAGCGACTACGACGTCGTCGGCGAGCTGATCGACGAGCCGGCCACGCCCCCCGCGCACCGCCCGAAGGCGCCGGTTCGCTTGCGGGTGCTCGCCTCCGACGGCCGCCGACCCGAGTGACAACATCGTTGGCGGCTCCGCGCCCGCCAAGGCGCTTTCGCGAGCCCGAGGGGCCTGTTGTAACGGCTAACTTCGTTGGCATACGAAGTGCTAGGGCTCTTGCAGATTTGACGATGCGCGGTCTGGGTCGACTCACACGCTTTCTCGCCGCTGTCGGCGCGATCTCGATCGCGGCGTGCTTGAGCCCCACGCTTCCGCTGCCCCCGCCGGAAGAGCCGAGCTCGATGATGGAGAGCGCCGACGGTACGTGGACGGTCGCCGGCACGTGCCTCGCGGGCGCGCAGGTCACCGTCGTCAACGAGGCGACGGGCCGCGGCCAGGTGTACATCGATCGCGAGCGCGTGGGTCACTACACGGTGCACATCGAAGCCGCAGCCTGCGACGTCGTCATCATCTCGCAAGACGTCGGCGACGAGGGCAGCGGCGAGACGCGCGTCGTGCTCCAAGAAGTGAAAGACGGGCTGCCCACGGATCCGTCAGCCTGCTCGCCGTAAAGGCCAGGTCGGGGTGCCCCCATGTTCGGCGAGCTGGGCTATAACCAGCTCACATGCCGCCGGTGCCTCGAGACGACGTCGTGCTCGTAGCTGACGACGAGCCCAGTCTTCGTGAGATGTTGGGCATTGCGCTCCGCCGCACGGGTCGCGCGGTCGAGGCGGTCTCCGGGGTCAAAGGCGCCATCACCGCCATCCACCAGAGCCCGCAGCCCTTCCCGCTCGTGATCACCGATCTCGTGATGCCCGATGGCACCGGGATGGAAGTCCTCGCAGCGGCGAAGCGACGGTCGCCGGCCACCGAGGTGATCGTGATGACGGCGCACGGAGCTGTCGAGACGGCGATCGAGGCCATGCGGCAGGGCGCGTACGACTTCATCGTCAAACCGTTCTCGCCGTCGCACATGCTCGCCCAAGCGGAGAAGGCGCTCGAGAAGCACACGCTCTACCGCGAAAACCTCCGGCTGCGCGCGCAGATCGAGCGCTTCGAGCCGACGGATCTGGAGTTCGGAACGAACCCCAAGATGCGAGCCGTCCGCGACGTCATCGACAAGATCGCGCCCACCAAGACGACGGTGCTCATCACCGGCGAGAGCGGGACGGGCAAAGAGCGCATCGCGCGTTACCTCCACGAGCGGAGCGACCGCGCCTCGGGTCCGTTCCGGGTGGTCAACTGCGGCGCCCTGCCCGAAGCTCTCATGGAGAGCGAGCTCTTTGGTCACGTAAAAGGCGCGTTCACCGGCGCGGTGGCCTCGACGACCGGCCTCTTCCGCGAGGCCGACGGGGGCACGTTGCTCCTCGACGAGGTGGGCGAGCTCCCGCTCGCGCTGCAGGTGAAGCTCCTTCGCGTCTTACAGGAGAAGCGCATTCGACCGGTCGGCGGGCCCTCCGAGATTCCGGTCGACGTGCGC
>JBGTSH010000558.1:0-3855 GCA_041940405.1 Polyangiaceae bacterium | reverse complement strand
GTCGACAAGGTCATCGCGGTCTTCGACCTCGGCGGCGGCACGTTCGATATCTCGATCCTCGAGATCAGCTCGGGGGGCGTGTTCAAGGTCATCGCCACCGCGGGTGACACGTTCCTGGGCGGCGAGGACTTCGACGGCCGGATCATCGACTGGCTCGTCGAGGGCTTCAAAGACCAGAACGGCGTCGATCTCAGGCAGGACCGGATGGCGCTCCAGCGCCTCAAGGACGCGGCCGAGAAGGCCAAGTGCGAGCTCTCGGGCGTCACCGAGACCGAAATCAACCTACCCTTCATCATCTCGAGCGGGCGGAACGACGCGCTGCATCTGCAGCGCGCGCTGACGCGTCAGACGCTCGAGCAGCTCTGCGAGGACCTGGTCGAGCGCTGCGTCGAGATCTGCCGGCAGACGCTGGAAGACGCTCGCCTCGACAAGGACGAGGTCGAAGAGGTCGTCCTCGTCGGCGGCATGACGCGCATGCCCGCCGTTCAAGACGCGGTGACGAAGTTCTTCAACCGCGAGCCGTGCAAGGGCGTTCACCCGGATGAGGTCGTCGGCCTCGGCGCGGCGGTCCAGGGCGCCGCGCTCGTCGACGAGAGCCGCGAGATGATCCTCCTCGACGTCACGCCGCACGCGCTCGGCATCATGACGGCGGGCTCGAAGTTCGAGGAGCTGATCCCCAAGAACACGACGGTTCCCACGAGCCGCTCGAAGATCTTCACCACGAGCCGCGACAACCAGACCGCGGTGAAGATCCTCGTCATGCAGGGCGAGAGCGAGCAGGCGAACGAGAACGAGCTGCTCGGCGAGTTCATCCTGACAGGCCTCCGGCGTGCGCCGAAGGGGCAGGTCGAGATCGAGGTGAACTTCGAAATCAACAGTGACGGTATCGTCAGCGTCAGCGCCAAGGATCTGGAGACGGGTCAGGCGCAGAGCATCCAGGTCACGGCCTCGAGCGGTCTCACCAAGGACGAGGTGAAGACCATGATGGACAAGGCCAAAGACTTCCTCGTCCAGAGCAAAGAGAGCGACGAGTTCGAGGGCGTCCGCCAAGAGGCCGAGAAGCTCGTCGCCGACATCGAGAAGATGTTCCCGCAGGTCGAGTCGGTCGTCGCGTCCAGCGACTTCGGCCGCGAGGCGTTGAGCAAGGCTCGGGGCATCCTGGCCAAGACCCGCGAGGCGATGGACAAGAAGGATCCGACCGCGGTCAAAGAGCAGATGGAGGCTCTGAGCCGGACGCACCGCATGTTCAAGGGCGTCGTGTCACGACCTCACTGAGCCCTGCGACCTCATCGAGGGACCTGTGAGCGGAGAGGAAGAAGACGGCGACATCGACTCGGGCTGGGACGATGGGGAAGAAGAAGCCCCCGTCACCCGCGCGGTCGATTCGCGCCGGCTGCTCGCAGAGGTGAAGAGCCGGCTCAGAGAGGCGGACACCATCACGCCGCCCTCGCCTCCGGGACCGCGCGCCGATCTCTTGTCGGAGCTCGCGGTGCCGCAGTCGGAGCCGCCCGAGACGCGCCGCGCGGACGACGACGCGCTTCGCCAGATGCGCGCGCGCGCCGCCGGAAGCGCGATACGGCTCGGTGGCCGCAAGGCGACGCCGATCGTTCCCGCGCCGGAGCCGCCGCGCGCCAAGCGGTTCGGGGCGCAGGACATGCGGCCGACGCCGCCTGCCGGAATCGATCCCGGCAAGGCCGAGCCGACGGCGCTCAAGCCTCCGCCGGGCGGGGCAGGGCGCTCGCTTCGCCTCGATGCAGAGAACTCGCCGCGCAAGGTCGCGGCCCAGCAGCGGCGCACCACGCTGGTGAGCCACGCGGTAAGAGAGCCGGACTCGCCCAAGGCCGTATCGCAGCCCCCTCTCGAGATTCACCTCGACAGCCTGGACCTGCCCGCCCCCGAGGGTTCGCCGCCGTCCGAGAAGAAGCTCGGTCCGAACGAGCTGTCGCGCCGCCACGAAGCGGTGACGCGTCCGCCCCCAGCGCCCCCCGACGATCTGGATTCGCTTCCCGTCGACGAGATGCTCTCGACCGCGCGGGGCTCGAACCCCCCGCCGGTCCCCGCCGCGCCGGCGCCGCCTCCGCCGCGGCCGGTGCCCAAGTGGGCGCGGCTCTCGCTCGCGGAGGACTTCCAGGCCGACAGCGGGCCGGCAATCGAGCTCAATCCCGCGCCGCGGTTGGTCGAGCTGCCGCCCGAGCCGCCGTCCGAGCCGCCGCCGGATTCGACCGTCGAGGTTCAGGTCGGGGACGCCGATGCTCTCTCCGACGCCGAGCTTCGCGCCCTCGAAGCCGAGGACGATCCCGAGCTCGCCGCGGTGCAGGAGCGCTTCGACCGAGGCGATTTCTTCGGCGCTGCGAACCGTGCCGAGGCGCTCCTCGAGCAGCGGCCCGATTTCGAAGCCGCTCGTCGCTACCTCGAGAGCGCGCGCGAAGCGCTTGTCCAGATGTACATCGGCAGGCTCGGCAGCGGGACTACGGTCCTGCGCGTCGCGATGCGACCCGACGAGATCCAGGGCCTCTCGCTCGATCACCGTTCGGGCTTCTTGATCTCGCTCATCGACGGCGTCGCGACCCTCGATGAGGTGCTCGACATGTCCGGGATGCCGCCGCTCGATGCGCTTCGCCTCTTGTACGAGATGCGCGAGCAGGGCGTCGTGGTCGTCGATTCGATGCGTCTGTGACGGTGCCGTGATGAGGCGGACGGCAAGGCGCGAGCTGATCTCGGCGGCGCTCCTGGCCCTCGTGATCGTCGGCTGCGACTCGGCTGCGCCTCGCACCTCCGAGCCGCGCGAGACGCCCGTTCCGGCGGCGCCAGTCTCGGCCGCGCCCGACGTCGTCGACTACGACCTCGACGCGACGCTCGATCCGGCCGAGCACGTGGTGCGAGGAGAGGGCACGATCCGCTGGCGCAACGTCTCGGAGAAGGCGGTGAGCCAGATCTGGGTCCACCTCTACATGAACGCGTTCAAAGATGACAGAACCGTCTTTCGACGCGAGCGCGTGTCCGGGTTTCGCGGCGCGCGAGGGGGGGAGAACGGCTCGATCACCGTCAGCCGGTTCTTCGTCAAGCAGCTGGGGCGCGACGTCTGGCCGACGGACCCGACGACGCCCGGCGATCCGAACGACGCGACCGACATCCGCGTCGACCTGGGTGCACCCATCGAGCCCGGCGCCGAGATCGAGGTCGAGGTGGCGTTCGAGACGAAGCTCCCGAGCGTCGCGCTTCGCGCCGGTTTTGCCGGCACGTTCCACATGGCCGGCCAGTGGTTCCCCAAGATCGCCAAGATCGAGAAGGACGGCACGTTCGCGCATTTTCCGTACGAAAGGCTCAGCGAGTTCTACTCGGACTTCGGCACGTATCGCGTGACCGTCGCCGCGCCGGACGCCTTCGTCGTCGGTGCGACCGGCGTTCGCACGGCGAAGACGAGCGAGGGCGGGACGACCCGGCACACGTACGAGCAACGCGGCGTCCACGACTTCGCCTTCACGGCGTGGGACGAGTTCCAGGAGCGGGAGCGCGATGCGGGCGGTGTGAAGATTCGCTGCTTGTTCCCGCCCGGGCTCGATGCCTCTGCCGACGTCGAGATGGATGCCGCCGAGCGCGGGCTCGCGTTCTACGGCGACGCCTACGGGCCGTATCCGTACGAGACGCTCACGATCGTCCACCCGCCCGCCGCCGCCGCCGAGGCCGGCGGCATGGAGTATCCGACGCTCATCACGACGGGCGGGAGCTTCTGGCTCGCGCACGTGCCGGCGCTCGCGCTCGAGCACCTCACGCTGCACGAGCTCGCTCACCAGTGGTTTTACGGAATGGTCGCCACGAACGAGAACGCGTTCCCGTTCCTCGACGAAGGGCTCA
>JBGTSH010000557.1:0-3855 GCA_041940405.1 Polyangiaceae bacterium | reverse complement strand
GCCGAGGTCGAGCGCTGGCTGGCGCCCAACCTGGGCTACGACCGGCCGAGCTGAGGCGGTGGACCCGGTCGGCGCGAAGCGCGCCGAGGCCAGCCGCCACAGCGAGCGGATCGTGAGCCCGCGCCTGAAGCGCTTTGTCGTGCGGAGGCGGGCATCCAGACGCTCGAGTTTCGGACCGTGGTTGGCCGGGCGCATGCATAGCCTACGTGGCTTCCAACGCGCTCCGTTCGGCCCCGCTCGCGCTCCACGCGTTCGGTGACGAGCGCGCCGAGGCGCAGGGGTTCGAGCTCGAGCGTCGGCCCGGTCTGATCGTGCTCCGAGGCCGGCTCGCGATCGGCGACGCCGGCCGTCTGTGGAGCCGCCTCGAAGCTGCAATGAAGGGGGCAACCGATCGACTGGACATCGATGTCTCCGGGGTCGTCGAGCTCGACGGCAGCATCGTCTCGGTCCTCGCCGAGTGTCGGAGCGTCCTGACCGAGCGGGGGATCCCGTGCGAGATCGTCGGAGCGCGGGGTGCTGCGCTCGAGCTCTTCCGCCTCTACGGCGGTCTTGACGAGCCCGCCCCGCGTGAGCCGCGCGAGCGTGAGGGATTCTTCTTTCACATCGGAAAGGCGACGGCCGATGTGCTGGCCGAAGCACGTGACATCGTCGCCTTCGTAGGGGAGGGCGCGGTGACCACCGTCCGGGCCCTTCGGGCACCGAGCATCGTGAAGCGGGGCGCGGTCGTCCCTCTCATCGAGCGCGCCGGCGCCGATGCCGTCCCCATCGTTCTCCTTTTGAACTTTCTCGTCGGGTTCGTCATGGGATTTCAATCGGCCCGTCAACTCGAGAAGTACGGCGCGAGCATCTTCGTCGCCGATATCGTCGGACTGTCGGTCACCCGTGAGCTCGCGCCGCTGATGACCGCGATCATCGTGTGCGGTCGCACGGGCGCAGCGTTCACCGCCGAGCTCGCGACGATGAAGGTCTCGGACGAGATCGATGCGCTCCGCGCGATGGGCTTCTCGCCCATGGCCTACCTCGTCTTTCCCCGGCTGCTATCGCTCTTGCTCATCGTCCCCGCACTGACCGTGCTCGGCGACGCAGTCGGCGTGCTGGGCGGCATGGTCGTCGCCACCACGGTCCTGGGTATTGGGCCTATCGCGTACCTCAACGAGACGCGCGATGCGATTCACGCCTGGGACATACTCTCGGGCATCATCAAGAGCTTCGCATACGCGGGCGCGATCGGTCTCGTCGCCTGCCAGCGGGGGCTCGCGACCTCGGGCGGCGCCGAGGGTGTCGGTCGCAGCACGACGCGCACGGTCGTCACGTGCCTGTTCCTGCTGATCGTCATCGACGCGCTCCTCACCGTCGCGTTCCGGTTGGTGAGAGCATGAGCGCGGAGCCGTCTATCGAGAGCGAGGACCCGGTCGTCGTCGAGGACGTGAGCGTCGGTTGGTCGCCCGAGCAGGTGCTCCTCGAGGACGTGTCCTTTCGAGTACACAAGGCGGAGATCTTCGCCATCCTCGGCGCGAGCGGGTGCGGAAAGTCGACCCTCCTTCGGGCGATGATCGGGCTGATGCCGCCTCTGTCGGGATCGATCCTGATGCACGGCATTCCGGTCGAGTCGGACCGGACGGGGCCGCCCGTCTTCGGGGTCACGTTTCAAGCAGGCGCGCTCTTCGGCTCGATGACGGTCGTCGAGAACGTCGCCCTGCCGATGCGCGAGTGGGCCCGGGTTCCGCCGGACGCGGCCGAGGCGATGGCGCGCGCGAAGCTGCGGCTCGTCGGCCTCGAAGGCGCGGCGGACAAGCTACCCTCGGAGCTCTCGGGCGGAATGAAGAAGCGCGCGGCCATCGCGCGCGCGCTCGCGCTCGAGCCGGCGCTCCTCTTTCTGGACGAGCCATCCGCGGGCTTGGACCCGGTCACGTCGGCGGGGCTCGACGAGCTCATCGTCACCCTCAAAGAGGTGCTCGGCGTCAGCATCGTCATGGTCACGCACGAGCTCGGCAGCGTTCACGCGACGAGCGGCCGCTGCATTCTGCTCGACGGCGAGAAGAGGGGCATCATCGCCGAGGGGAGTCCGCGTGAGCTGGAACGAAGCGAAGACCCGCGGGTGCGAGCGTTCTTCCACCGAGTCAGGAGGGCCGCATGACGGATCGGCGCGTGAGCTATTTCAAGCTGGGGCTCTTCGTGACCGTGGTGACGCTGGTCGCGCTCGCGAGCGCCGTGGCGCTCGGGGCCAGGGCGACGATGCCGGCCACGGTGACGTACCACACCTATTTCAACGAATCGGTGCAGGGCCTCGAAATCGGGGCGCCGGTGAAGTATCGCGGCGTCAACATCGGGGTCGTCGAACGAATCGATATCGCGCCGGACAAGCGGCACGTCGACGTCACGATGGAGTTCGAGCTCGAGGATCTGGCGCATCTCGGGCTCACCAAGAATGGAGACTCGGGCGAGCCGGCAGAGCTCGCAATGGGGAGCGAGCTTCGGGCGCAGCTCGGGTCGCAGGGAATCACCGGCGTCAAGTTCGTCCTGATCGACTTCTTCGACCCGAAGTGGAACCCTCCGCCGGTTCTGCCGTTCGAGCCCGCGCCGAACTACATTCCGGCGGCCTCGTCGCTGTTCAAGAACCTCGAAGACACGGTCGTGAGGGCGGCCGAGAAGTTTCCGGAGATTGCCGAAAACCTGGCTTCGATCTCCGAGCGCATCGACAAGGTCCTCGGCGTACTCGACGAGAAGCACGTCCCGGAGAACATCGCGGCGATGGTCGAGAACCTCAACGCGATCGTCGCCGACATTCGATCGATCGTGACGAGCACCGAGCGCCAAGCGCTCCCGGAGAAGGCGAGCAAGGCCCTCGCGAACATGGACGAAGCGCTCACCAAGCTGAACCGGGTCATCGGCAGCCTGGAAGGAGAGAAGGGGTTCGTGTCGCGCGCGAGCCGTGCAGCGGACGCGTTCGGGGACGTCGGCAAGAGTGCGACGGGCACCGCGCGGCAGCTCGAGGACACGATGCAGGATCTCAGCGAGGCCGCGCGAGCGATCCGCGATCTGGCCGAAGCGGTCGAGCGCGACCCGGACATGCTCGTCAAAGGTCGCGGAAAGAAGAACAAGTGACGATGCGACGCTACGCCGCGGTTCTGCTCCTGTCGCCGCTCGCTACCGGCTGCGCCCTGACGTCGAAGGGCGAGACGCTCGATGTCCGATACTTCGCCGTCGAGGTGGCCCAGCCTCCGCGTGAGGTGCGCGCGGAGCCTGCGGCTGCCGGATCGCCCGCGCTGTCGGTTCGCATGGGCCGGATCAGCGCGAGCGCGCACCTCAGGAAGTACCTCGTCTACCGACCGACCGCTGTCGAGCTCAGAATGGAGATGTCGCGTTGGTGGGCCGAGGCGCCGGAAGACTATCTTCAGCGCGCCGTCATCGACGCGCCGTTCGTGGAGCACCCCGTCGAGCAATCGCTCAGCGGCTCTTCGCCGACGCTCGACTGCGAGCTCGTGAGCTTCGAGCAGGTGACCGAGAAGAAGAAGCAGAAGGCGCGCGTAGCCATTCGGTTTGCGCTGCACGATCAGGTCCGTGTGGTCGCCGCGGGGACGATCACGGTGGATCGCGCGCTGAAAGAGGAGGACGACCCGGAAGAGCTCGCGAAGGCGCTCGGCGATGCGCTCGAAGAGGCGACCGATCAAGTCGCAGCGCGCGTCATCGAACGGCTGAAGGAAGGGCTACCGCCCCTGGAGGAGCCGCCCGCAAGCGCTTCCACGGTGCCTTGACCGGCTGCTCGAGCTACCGCGTCGGCGGCGGCGGGTTGGGCGGCGGAGGCGGCACCGGCGGGGGAGGATTCGGCGGAGGCGGCGGGCCGGGCGGCGGCGG
>JBGTSH010000556.1:0-3866 GCA_041940405.1 Polyangiaceae bacterium | reverse complement strand
GTGTGTCCCTCGAGGCCGTGCTCGCCGAACGCCTCGCCGTGATCTGCGGTGTAGACGATGACCGTCCGGTTGCCTTTGTCGGACTTCTTCACGTGATCGAGCAAGCGGCCGACGGCCAGGTCCGAGAGGTAGACGACGTTTCGGTAGAACTTGTCCTCGTACTCCTTGGACTTCTTGTCGAGGCCCGTCAGGTCGAAGATCGCTTGCTCCGGATCGTGGAGGTAGGGGTAGTGCTGATTCGAGTACTGGACGACGGCAAAGAACGGCTCGGGCATCTGATCCCAGTGGTCGATCACCCAGTCGCTCAGCATTGCGTCGTCGGCGCCTACGTCGAAGTCCGCACGCTGGTCGATCGTCGTCGCGCAGGCGAAGAGGTCGAGCGGCTCGTTCTGAACCTGGAGCCGCATGTTGTGGAAGATGACGTGCTGGCTCGTCATGTACGCGGTGTAGTAGCCGGCAGCTTTCGCGTACCCCCAGATCGTCGGGGCGGTCTGGAGCTCGCGATGGGGAGCAGACGGCAAGATCCCCGTAAAGAGCGTCGAGCAGGAGAGCGTCGTCGCAGAGTCGTTGGCGCGCACGTTGTAGAGCCCCGCGCGTTGCGGCGCCGCGAGGTTCGAGGCTCGCGTGGATGCCTTGCAATTGGGGTCGTATTCGATGCACGTCGCGTCGGGACGCTGGCTCTCCTGGAGGATGAAGAGCACGTTGCGCGCCGGTAGGTCGGCGCGCGAAACCGGCGGGACCGAGAGCGGGCTGCGCTTCTGCGGCCGCCAGAGCGTGGGGACCTCTACGAAGCCGAGCTGCTCCCGGTAGCTCTGCTTCACCGTCGCGATGTACAGGTGCTCGGGCGTGCTCGCGGCGACGCTGGTTCTCTTCCGGCGGTAGCTGGCGGGGGCGTAGATCGTGCCGACGATCACGATCAGGGCGAGGAGGAGCGCCACGCCGCGAGGCCACTCCGTCTCGGTGATTGAATGGCGACCAATGCGCAGGAGCAGAAGGGACGCAGTCAACGCGGCGCCGAAGTGGAACCACACCACCGGGAGGTGAAATGGGAGCGTGCCGACGAGGGTCTGCAGGAGCGACCGCGAGAAGGCCTCGGAGTCCGGTGAGGCGTAGGTGGTGAAGATCGCCCAGAAGCCGCCCTGCGTCCCTTGGATGAGGGTGAAGAGGACGACGAAGAGAGCCGCCGCGATGTGGCGCTCGAAGCCTCGGCGTTGGGAGGCCGCCCACACGAGCGCGGCCCAGATTGCCGCCGTGAGCAGCAGCGACCCGCGGTAGTACCATTTCGTTCCCGCCGGAAAGTCCAGGAGCGCGCTCGGACGTCGGGAGAGATCGACGACGACCGACCAGATCGTGGGCAACAAGAGGGCGAGCGCCGCCAGCGCGCGCCGCCTCTTCGCGGGGGTGAAGGTCACGTCGGCTTCAGAGCTCGCTCTTGATTCGCGAGACGAGGGTGCGCAGGACCTTGATCCTGGCGTGACGCTTGTCGTTCGCTTCGATGATCGTCCAGGGGGCCGTGCTGGTCGACGTTCGCTCGATCATCTCGCTCGCGGCCCGCTGGTAGTCGCTCCACTTTTCGCGATTGCGCCAATCCTCGGGCCCGATCTTGAACCGCTTGAACGACGTGTTCGCTCGCTCCTCGAACCTCTGGAGCTGAACGTCATTCCCGATCTGGAGCCAGAACTTGACGACGATCGCGCCGCTCTCCGAAAGGGCGTCTTCGAAGTCGTTGATCTCGCCGTAGGCGCGCATCCAGTCGTCCTCGTCGCAAAACCCTTCGATGCGCTCGACGAGCACGCGGCCGTACCAAGAGCGATCGAAGATCGCCATCTTGCTCCGCCTCGGCAGCTGCCTCCAGAAGCGCCACAGATAGGGACGCCGCTTCTCCTCGTCGGTCGGTGCGGCGATCGGAATGACGTCGTAGCTCCGGGCGTCGAGGGCGCTGGTGACGCGGCGGATCGCGCCGCCCTTGCCCGCGGCGTCGACGCCCTCGAAGACGGCGACCACGCTGCGCTTCTTCATCGCGGACTTGCGAAAGAGGAGGTTCAGCGCGCCCTGCTGCTTCGGCAGCTCGTCCTCGTACTCCTCCTTCGAGAGCGTCTGCGTCAGATCGAGGGTGTCGAGGATCGCGCGGTTGTCGATCGGCTGGACCATCGGCGGCGTCAAATCGGTCGCGTTCTGAGCGGGAGCGTCGAGTCGCTTGCGAATCGCGTCGTGGATGATCTTGCCGATCGTGATCTCGCGATAGCGGGCGTCGGTCGCTTCGACGACGTACCAGGGTGCGAACGCGGTGCTCGTCTTGCGCAGGGCGTGCTCCGACACCTTGCGGAAGCGGTCGTACATCTCGAGGCGCTCCCAATCGTTCTGCGTCACGCGCCAGGCCGTCCGCTTGTCGCTCGAGAGCGCCTCGAGCCGCTTCCTCTGCTCTTTCTTGGAGAGGTGCAGCCAGAACTTGATCACCAGGACGCGCTCGTTGGTGAGCATTCGCTCGAAATGAGCGGCGTCCTCCATCTTGGCGTCGAGATCGGTGTTCTTGTTCCGTCCGTACGCGCGGTCGACGACCGGGTCGGTGTACCAGGAGCCGAGGAACATCCCGATCTTCCCGCTCGGGGGCAGGCGGCGCCAAAAGCGATACATGTGAGGCTGCTCGGCCTCTTCGCTCGATGGCGTGTGCAGCGCGTGCATCTGCAGGTGGCGGGGATCCATCCACTCGAAGAGGCGGTTGATGGTCTCGCTCTTTCCGCCACCTTCGACGCCGCCCATCACCAAGACGACCGAGAACGGAGCCTTGTCGAGGAGCTCGTACTGCACCGAGAGGAGCTGGTCGCGGAGCGCGCTCTCCTCTTTCTCGTAGTCCTCTTTGCTGAGCTTGTGACCCAGCTCCGCCGACTGAAACATCTTGAGCTCTAGCCCTTTCTCGATTCGGAGGGCCGAACTTATCAGCTTTGCTTGCCGGTCCGTACGTATCCGAGCAGGGTTCTGATGATCCCTTTTGCGAGCTCCGGGGATTCATCGAGCAACCCCTCGAGCTCGACGCGTGGGATGCGCAAGAGGCGTGACGGCCGGCTCGCCCGGATGGTCGCTGCGCGGGGGGCGCCGTCCAAGACGCCCAGCTCGCCGAAGGCCTTGCCGGCCTCCAGCTGGCCTATCTGCTCGCCGTCCTTGATGACCGCCACCTCGCCCTCTGCGACGACGAAGAGGTCGTCGGAAGCATCTCCTTGCGTGACGATGGTCGCCCCTTGCTCGACCGACTCGACGGTCGCGATCTCGGCCACCGGGTAGAGCTCCTCTCCCGAGAGGCCGCGGAAGAGCGGCACGTCGCGCAGGAGGAGCACCTTCTCGAGCACGCCGGCCATCGGATCGCTCAACGGTAGCTCCCCACGATCGAGCTTGGAACACTTCTCGAGCCAGCCGTCGAGCGGGGCTCGGTCGCGCTCGGCCGATCGCGCCCCGTCCGCGCAGAGGACGGCGAAGCGGCGGCCCAGACCCTGGGGGAGCGTCGCCTCGAGGAGCTCGAGGGCGTCGTCGCGCGCGCGCCCCTCGCTCCCCAGCGCGAGCCGCGCGCGCGCGAGGGTCCGCCGATCGGCGAGGACGCCGGAGAGGTCGAGGACCGCCTCGCGGGTATCGGAGAGGCGGCGAGCGAGCTCGTGCGAGAGCAGGCCACCTTTGGGGGCTGCCGCGGCGTGGACCGCGATCGCCTCGCCGTAGCCGATGAGCGTGCCGAGGGCCGACTCTACGAGCGGCCGTTCAGATGACGGAACCGTCATCGTTGTAGCACCGAACGCGTGCGCGACCGCGACGCGCGCGCGATGCCCCAGCGATCCGTAGAGCCTGAGGACCTCGCGCGCCGCGCCTTCGCCGATGCGTGC
>JBGTSH010000555.1:0-3910 GCA_041940405.1 Polyangiaceae bacterium | reverse complement strand
TGTATCCATGCCCGACTTCGACGTCGACTTCTGCATGGACAGGCGCGACGAGGTCATCAGCTACGTCGCCGAAAAATACGGGAAACGCAGCGTCGGACAGATCGCGACGTTCCACGAGCTCAAGAGCCGCAGCGTCCTCAAGGACGTCGCGCGCACGATGGGGATCCCGCCCAACGAGGCCCAGCGCATCGCCAGCCTCGTCCCGCAGAAGGGCCCTGGCGTGATGTACACCATCCCCGAGGCGCTCGAGATCGAGCCGAAGCTCAAGGCGATGGTCAACACCGACGGGCAGATCGCCGAGCTCGTGAAGCAGGCGATGAAGCTCGAGGGCCTCACGCGTCACGCCGGCATGCACGCCGCCGGCGTCGTCATCAGCGAGGGCCCGCTCGACGATCACGTCCCCTGCTTCAAGAACAACGAGCAGATCGTCACGCAGTACCACAAGGACGACGTCGAGAAGGCCGGCCTCGTAAAGTTCGACTTCCTCGGTCTCAAGACGCTGACCGTCATCGACATCGCCGAGCGCCTGGTCAACGCGCGGCCGGACGTGGCCGGGCGGGGCACCAAGTTCGAAGTGAACAAGGTGCCGCTCACCGACAAGGAGACGTATGCGCTCCTTCAGTCCGGCGAGACCACCGGCGTCTTCCAGCTCGAGTCGAGCGGCATGCAGCAGCTCTTCAAAGACCTGCGCCCCGATGCGTTCGAAGACATCGTCGCCGCCGTCGCGCTCTACCGCCCCGGTCCGCTCGGCACCGGCATGGTCAAGGACTTCGTCGACTGCAAGCACGGTCGCAAGCCCATCCAGAAGATGCACGCGCTCGTCGACGACACCCTCGCGGCTACGTACGGCGTCATCGTCTACCAAGAGCAGGTCATGCAGAGATGGCCAAACAGAAGGCCGTCTTCGTCGAAGGCTCCGTCAGCAACGGCGTCTCGACGGAGGACGCCGAAAGAATCTTCGGCTTGCTCGAGTTCTTCGCGGGCTACGGTTTCAATAAGTGCGTGATCGGCGACACGCGCGTCTTCGACGCCGAGTCGGGCCGACCGATGACCGTGCGCGAGATGCACGACACGCGGGCTCGTCCGATGGTCCACGCCCTGGGCGACGACGGAAAGCTGAGGCCGCGGCGGGTCACCGATGTCGTCTCCAACGGCGTCAAACGCGTCTACGAGCTCACGACCGCGTTGGGCAAGCGCATCGTGGCCACGGACAATCATCCCTTCCGCACCCTCGATGGGTGGAAAAACCTCGGCGAGCTCTCATCCGGAGATGCGATCGCGACGCCGCGGCGGATGCGGGTTGGCGGTGGGCAGCGATGGCCGGACCACGAGGTCGTCGCGCTCGGCGGGCTCCTCTCGGAGGGCAACACCTGCCATCCGAGCTGTCTGTACTTCTACGGCAACGATCCTGTCATCGTCGGCGACTTCGCCCAGGCGGCGGCCAGCTTCCCCGACTCGGTCGCGCGCATCGACACGCGCGCCAACGGTCGTCTCGAGGTCTGCGTCAGCACCGGCCGTGACGCGCGGTTTGCGCCCGGCCAGGTCCCGTGGAACTCGCGGCAAGCGGCCGTGGCAGTCGATGTCGCGCCGCGACGTTCCGGCATGTTCGTATGGGCCGGGGGCCTCGGCTTGCTCGGCAAGAAAGCCACCGAGAAGCGCGTCCCGCTCGAAGCGTTCGCGCTCCCAGAAGAGCAGATCGCGCTCCTGATTGGGCGGATGTGGGCTGGGGATGGCTTCATCGCCAACGCTACCCAGGCCGTTCCGTTCTACGCAACCAGCTCGCTGCAGCTCGCGAGGGATGTGCAAGAGCTGCTCCTGCGGGTGGGGATGGTCGGCAAGGTCGCAACCAAACAGTTCCGTTATCGAGGAACGCTGCGGCCCGGCCACACCGTTCACATCGTCGGTGACGGCGCGGCCGAGCGGTTCTTGGAGGTGATCGCGCCGCACTGTGTCGGCCGCGGAAAAGCGATCGAGCTGCTCCGCGCGCACCTCGCGAGGACCGCGCGTGGCAAGACGAGCAAGGACACCGTTCCAGCGGGGGTTCGGGCGTGGGTCGATGCCGACCGGCGAGCTCAGGGGCTGAAGTGGGACGACCTGGAGGAACAGTCCGGGTACTCGATGAAGGAGTTTTGCGGGCAGGGCAGCGCCAAGAAGCTCGGTTTCCGCCGGGCGACCGTGGAGGCGATCGGCAAGACGCTGCGTTCCGATCGCATCCTCGCCGCCGCTTGTTCCGACATCTTCTGGGACCGCGTCGTCTCGATTCGCGAGGCCGGTCGGGAAGAGACGTTCGATCTGACCGTGGATGAGGATCACAACTTCATCGCTGATGGGATTGTCGTCCACAACTCCCACAGCGCGGCGTACGCCCTGCTGACGTACCAAACCGCCTACCTGAAGGCGCACTATCCGGTCGAGTTCCTCTGCGCGCTGATGACGGCGGATCGCGACAAGATCGAGAAGGTCGTTCGCATCATCGCCGAGGGGCGGGCGTGGGGCGTCGAGACGCTGCCGCCGGAGATCAACCAGAGCAAGATCGACTTCACCGTCGTGTACACCGAGCCCGGGTCGGGGCCGGAGTCGCGCCGTACGAAGGCCCGTCGCGGCGGTCGTCGTCGAGACCCCTACGATCCGAAGATCCGGTTCGGGCTCGGTGCGATTCGCGGCGTGGGCGAGGGAGCGCTCGAAGCGATCCTCGAATCACGCAACGAAGGCGTCTTCAAGGACCTGTTCGACCTCGTCGAGCGCGTCGACCCGCGCAAGGTGAACAAGGGCGTCCTCGAGGCGCTCGTCGCATCGGGTGCGTTCGACGCCACGCTCGCGGAGCGCGCGGTCACGCGGTCGCAAGCGTTCGCGGCGATCGACAGCGCGCTCGAGCGCGGGCGGAGCGCGAGCAAGGATCGCGAGGTGGGCCAGACGAACCTCTTCGGCCTCTTCGCCGCGGCCGAGCCGGCGAAGGCGACCAGCGTCGAGTACCCCAAGGCGGCGCCCTGGGATCTCCGCGACACCCTGACGCGCGAGAAAGAAGCGCTGGGCTTCTACGTCTCGGGTCATCCCCTCGACCGCTACGGCGTCGAGCTCTCGCGGTTCGACGTAACGCCTACGCCCGCGCTCATGTCGATGGATCCGTGGTCCAAGGTCCGCGTCTGCGGCATGGTCGAAGGCTGGCGCGTCCGCATCTTCAAGGGCGGCGGCGGCAAGGTCGCCTTCTTCACGCTCGAGGACACGACCGGCCGAATCGAGGTCAAGGTCCGCGAGCGCCAGATCGACGCCTACGAAACGGTCCTCACCAGCGGCGAGCCAGTCCTCGTCAGCGGCAAGCTCAGCTTCCCGTTCGTCGAAGAGGGTGAAGAGGAGGCCGCCGGTCCCCGCGAGCCCACGCTCCTCCTCGACGAGGTCGTGCTCCTCACCGACACCCTCCGCGCCGAAGCCCGAACGGTGCTCTTCAAGCTGTCCGCCGCCCGCCACGGGCCAGCCTCGATGGAACGCCTGCGGACCATCCTCGAAGGCTCCCCCGGCGGGTGCGCCGTGATCCTCAACATCGACCTCGAAGGCGGCGCCGAAGCAACGCTGACCGTTCCGTCACTCAAGGTAGAGCCCACCGACGCGCTCTTCGGCGAGGTAGAGAAGCTCCTCGGCGGCAGGGTCATCGAGCTGCGGTGACACGGGCTCGGGCTCGTACACGGGCTCGGGCTCGTCTGAAGATTGGTCACATCCTGTGAGAGCGGGCGCGGGCGCGGGCGTGGGCGAGCGCGCGAGCGAGAGAGCGCGAGAGAGCGAGAGAGCGAGAGAGCGAGAGAGCGAGAGAGGTGTTGGCTCGCTCGGGCTTGGGCTACGCGGACCTCCGCGCCTGTACCGTGGCCGTGGCCGGGTTGAATCGCGTGATTGGCGGGTTGGTGCGGCTCGTTGGACG
>JBGTSH010000554.1:0-3930 GCA_041940405.1 Polyangiaceae bacterium | reverse complement strand
GACCATCCAGTCCATGGTCGCGGCGCCCTCGTGGACCTCACCCATCTTGTAGTTGACGCCCGTGTAGTAGAGGACGCGCTCGGTCGTGGTCGTCTTGCCCGCATCGATGTGCGCCATGATCCCGATGTTGCGGGTCTTTTCGAGGCTGTAGTCGCGGGCCATTGCGGTCGTGCTCCGAGGGGACCCGGTCCTATACCCCCCGGAAGACGGGTGTCAATGAGACCTCGCGGGTCAGCCGGCGAGGCGGGCACTCTCGATGGCGAGCAGCGCGAGAAGCACGGCGATCGCGATGGCGCCGCGCACCCACTCGCCGCCGGCCCCGGGCGCTGCCTGCATGGAAGGGCCTGTGGAACCCTGCATGGGCAGGCATCTTGGGGCCAACAACGCGACGCGTCAAGACCTATTGACTGATGGTCAACAGCGATGCCGGGGACGGCGAGTTACTTGTCGCGAAGCTCGAGGCTGCCGATGAAGTCGCGCTTTCCGAGGTCGACGCCGTTGTGGCGGAGGATCGAGTACGCGCTCACGAGGTGGAAGTAGAAGTTCGGGAGCTGCATCCCGTTGAGGTACTCCTCGCCGCGGATGACCTTGCTTCCGAAGAAGGGAAGCTCGATGAGCTTGTCCTCGGTGCCTGCGAAGTCCGCCTCCTTGTACGTGTCGAGGTACTCGATGACCGAGCGGATGCGAGCGCGAAGCTGCTCGATGCTCGTCTCGGTGTCGGGATGCTTCGGCGCGTCTTTGCCGGTGAGACGCGCGGGCGCGAACTTCGCCGCGTCACAGGCGGATTGGATCTGCCGCGTCAGGTTGTATTGATCGGGCGCGAGGCGCGCGGTGAGCAGCGTCTCCGGATCGAAGGACTTCGCCTTTGCATGCGCGATCGCCTTGTCGAGCCAGCTGTCGAGGTTGCTCAGCATCTTCTTGAGCGGCGGAACCGTTGCGTGGAAGAGCGACATCGATGACCTCCTGTGGGCCGCGAAACCGGCCCTGCTGAATTGTCACAAGCCCAGTTTCGAATCAAGCGTCCTCATCAGAAAGCGAGCCGCATGCGCCCAACACCCGAGCATGCGCCTTTCCGTCGCTCTTTTCGCTCTCGTCATGCTCGTTCCCACCCCTTCCGCGTTCGCCCAGGATGTGAGCGTCTCGCTCTCGTTCTCGACCGGCGGCTCGGAGCAAGAACCCGACGACGCCGACGAAGAGAGCTCGACCGGGTACAGCGCCGAGCATCCGCTCTCGGTGGGTCTGCGATCCGGCGCGTGGTTCCAGCAGCACTTCGAGCCCGGCGTCGGCGGTCATCTGCGGTTTCGGCCGTGGTCGTGGCTGATGGTCGAGGGAAGTACCGATCACTACTTCGCGATCGACGGCACGCGCCGCGATCACCTCGTCGGCGTCGACGTCGTGTTTCCGTTCATCGGTGACGAGCGGTTCTCCTTCGGTCCGAGCCTCGGAGGATCCCTCGACGTTCGGGCGAGCGACGCGGCCGACCCGTCGGACGACTCGGTCTACCAGCTGCTCGTCGGTGGGCGCACCGGAGCGTTCGCCGAGCTCTTCTTGTTCGATCGCTTGTCGGCGTACGCGTCGGCGCAAGCCGGGCTGTTCGTCGGCGAGCACGCGTCGGTCGCGCTCAGCGAGAACGAGATCTCGATCGAGGGCGACGTCTTCGTCGAGCCGGTCGGCTTGGCTGCCGTCGGCGCGAGTTATGCGTTCTGACCGCGAGCTGCGCAACTTCCCAAAAGCAAACGCCGGCGTCCCGAAGGGCGCCGGCGCTCGCCGCACGAAGCGTGACCGCGCTTACCAGCGGTAATGGGCGAAGGCTTTGTTCGCCTCGGCCATCTTGTGCGTGTCTTCCTTCTTCTTCACCGCGTTGCCGCGGTTCTGCGCAGCGTCGACCAGCTCGGCCGCGAGGCGCTCCATCATCGTCTTTTCGCCGCGCTGCCGCGAGTAGGTCACGAGCCAGCGCATCGCGAGCGCGACGCGGCGCTCGGGACGAACCTCGACCGGGACCTGATAGGTGGCGCCGCCGACGCGGCGGCTCTTCACCTCGAGCTTCGGCTTCACGTTGTCGAGGGCCTTGCGGAAGACATCGATCGGCTCTTCCTTGAAGCGGTCCTTGATGACGTCGAACGCGCCGTAGAGGATGCCCTCTGCCGTCGCCTTCTTGCCGCTCAGCATGATGCTGTTCGTGAACTTCGCGACCAGCTTGTCCTTGAACTTCGGGTCCGGGATGATGCGGCCCGGAAGCTCGACCGAGCGGTGGAAGCTGCCCTGTTCGGTCATGGTGGTGCGCAGGACCAGCAGGCGCTGAGTGGGCTTGGGCACGAAGACGGAGCCATCGGCCTGCCGACGCGCCGACTCGCGGGATGCATGACCGCCCGATGGCAGGCCCTGCGTCGGCAGCGCCGCCCCCGGGGTCGACGCGGGATGGGTGTGGTCCTCGCCACCATGGGCAAGCGCGGCATTGCACGCGAGCGCGCCCACCAGGGCTCCGCTCAGAATCAGATTTGCAAAGGGAATCATCGCGTGCTCCTCACACGGCAAGGGATCGGGAGGCACGACGGCGGCGCCATGCCGCCCCCAGCCCCCATGCGGCCAAGGCACCCAGCACGCTGCCGGTGACCACCCAAGTCCATGCTGGCAGGTGGTCATGCAGCACGTCGTGGTCGACCTCCATCGACACAGGCTCGGGCACATCGAGTTCCGCCGTGAGCAGGTCCTCCACATCGCCGGCCTGCACGGTCACAGCCAGCGGGTGATGTCCGGGGTCAGGGGACCGGGCCAGCGGCAGCGCGTACACGCCGGGCTCGACCTCGGCTGCCGTCGCAGCCCGCCCCAGGCCTTCGACCTCGACCCGGGCCCCGGCGAGCGGCGCGTTCGTCGCGGCATGGTCCAGGTACACCAGCAGGCGGGCAGCCTCGAGCACCGCCACCAGTTCGACCTCGTCGGTGCGCGTGGCCGCCCGCGGCAGCAGCCCCGGTGGCAGCATGGCCTCGGCATGGGCGTCGTCGCCATGGTCTTCACCGCCATGCGCATGAGCGGGAGTGGCGGACATCAGGGTCACCCACATCAGCAGGGCGACCAGCCCCATCCCGCCGCGGCGCTGCGGCGTCAGGCTCGTCAAGAAACGGAAAGGCATCATCGTGGTCATGGCAGCATCCCCAAGGCGTGCTGTAGTTGGTCCCGGGCCGCGTCCACGGCCCGGCGCTGACGGGTCAGATCGCGGTCGGCATCGAAGGCAAGGGCCCGCGCGCGCAGCAGCGTCGCCAGGTCGACCTCGCCCAGCGAGAAGGCCTTGCGCAGAAGGCGTTCGCTGTCCGCGCCCATCTCGGCGCGTTCGCGCGCCAGGCGCAGGCGCAGGGCGGCGGTCCGCAAGGCCTCGCGCGCCTCGGCCAGTTCAGCCTGCAGGCGACGCTCAACCAGTGCCTGCTGGGCATCGGCTTCCAGCCATTCGGCGCGGGCCTCCGCGCTGGCCATCAAGGTGCGCGGCGCGGTACCCAGCGGGACGCTCACCCGCACGCCGACCGTGTTGCCGAAGGGCTCGACGGCGTCCTTGCGCTCCCGCACCACCCGGACCCCCACCTCCGGGGCCTCGCGCGCCGCGGCAGCGGCCACATCGATCCGAGCCTCGGCGGCCTCGGCCGCCAGGCGCGCCGCCACCAGCGCAGGATGCTGCGCCAACGCACGGTCATCGGTCGCGTCAAGCTGTCCCTCCGGCATCACCGGCGTGCGAAGCGCCCCCCCGTCTGTCGGTGCAGGCGCTGGCAGACCCGTGAGCGCCTGCCAGCGCCCCTGAGCCGCGTGCCGCAGCTGCTGGGCACCGGCCAACTCGCTGCGGGCGGCCAGCCATTCGGCCGAGGCGGCCTGGGCATCCACCCGGGCCAATTCGCCCGCGCGATGACGGCGTTCCACGTCGTCATGCAGAGCCTGGGCACTGTC
>JBGTSH010000553.1:0-3940 GCA_041940405.1 Polyangiaceae bacterium | reverse complement strand
GATCCCGCGCGCCGGATACCCTGCAGCGCGCGCGACGGCGACGCGCGCGCGAGCGAGCTCGGCAGGGTCGTGCCCGTCGATCGAGGCCGCCGAATCGAGCAGTACCCACGCGCTCTCGGGAGCTCGCCCCAAGAGACGCGCGAGCGTGAGCCGGACCGAAGCGCGGATCGCCGAAGACGGCGATCCGTCGATCACCTCGAGGGCGTGGGCGAGCGCGTCCTCGACGTCCGAGCCGATCGCGTGTGTCGGACCGAGCTCTGCGAGCTGCTCGACGGCGTGCTCGATGTCGACTGCGGCTTCGAGCCCGGCGAGGGCGCGCGCGAGGTGCCCCGCGGCGGCGGCGCTTGCGCCTTGCGCCTTGGCGGCCTGCGCGGCGGCGAGGTGTGCGCGCGCTGCCTCTGCGAGATCACCGGATCGTTCGAGGTGGCTCGCGCGCGCCGCGAGGTCGTCGAACGTCGAGCTTTGGGCGAGCGCTTGCGCCGCGGCCCGGTGAAGCTCGATCTCGTCGTCATGGCCGATCGTCGCGAGGACGGCGTCGGCGTAGACCGCCGATAGGTGCAGGCCGCCGCCGTCGTCTCGGCGAGCGAAACCGCCACGCACGAGCTGCCACACGATCTCTTCCTCCGATTCGGGGGGCAGACCCGCCAGGGCCGCGACCCGCTCGGGAGGCGCGCCGGGACCCGCGACCGCAGCCGCGGCGAGAACGCGGCGGCTCGCGGCGTCGAGCTCCTTCACGCGCGCGCGAGCGAGCGCCTCGAACGAGGCCGGCAACCGGATCTCGGCCGCTTCGCGCAAGCGAGCGACGCCGTCGTGGACGTCGACGAGCGCTCCGGCGACGAGCGTCTGGAGCGCTTCTTCGAGGAAGAGCGGGTGCCCGCCCGTTCGCTCGACGATCGGCTCGAAGAGCTCCGGGGGAACGAGCCGCGCCCCGAGCCGCGAAGCGACGAGCAGCGCCACGTCGTCGTCGGAGAGCTCGCCGAGGGCGAGCGACGACGTACCGGCGCTGTGCTCTCCGCGTATGGACTCGACGATCAGGAGCCGCGTCCCCGGCGTGGTCGCCGCGAACGCTGCTTCGAGCAGCTCGAGCGACTCGCGATCCGCGAGGTGCGCGTCGTCGAGGCAGAGCACACACGGGGCATCGCGCGCGAGCGACTCCACGAGCCGCGAGAGCTGTCCCGCGGACGCGCTCGGGTTCTCGGCGCCGGTGTCGGCGCCGACCTCGCGCGCGATTGCGAGGACGCACGCGAGCGGGCCCGTCGCGCTCTGCGAGAATCGAACGACGTGGGCCTGCGCTCCACCCTTCTTCGCACGGCGCGCCAGCTCGAGGAGCAGCCGCGTCTTTCCGATGCCGGCCGGGCCGACCACCGAGACGCGGAGGGGACCGCGATCTGTCGCTTCTCCGAGCGAGCGCGCGAGCCAGCCGAGCTCGTCGAGGCGACCGACGAAACGTCCTGCGCCTGCGATTCCGCGCTCGCCCGCAGCAGCGAAGACGCGCCCCGACGATCCGATACTCGAAAGAACGAACGCGACGCGAGCGAGATCGGCAGCCTCTGCGGAGAGCCACACGCTTTGGGGCGGGATGCCGTCGAAGGCATCCCCGAAGAGATCGCGCCACGCCGAGGATCGAGGCCCGATGGTCACCGCCGCGGCGACCTCGCTCGAGGCGACGATGCGAGCGAGGCGCAACGCCGCCTCGACGTCGTCGTCGGGGAACCGCGCTACGCCCGCCGAGCGGTCGACGACCTCGGCGCCGGAGCGAGCCACCGCTTCGAGCGACCGATCGAGCGACGCCTGCGGCCCGAAGAGGCGTAGCCATACACGCGCCGTCTCCGGCTCGAGCGCCGTCTGAACGGGAGCGGAGAGACTCGAGACCCATGCTGCGATGGACCGTCCGGCCGCGCCGGGGCTCGCCCGGAACGCGAGGGCCGAGAGCTGGTCGCTCACGTCACCTGCATCGGGCGGGCCGGCTTTCGTGTCGAACGCGCCGCCGAAGGCTTCGGGCGACAGACCGCACGCGGCGAGGCACGCGGCGAGCGCGGCTACGTCGCCCGCGGGCTCGCCCGCGCGATCGAGGCAGAAGTCGGCGATCCGAACGCTCCCCTCGCGGCCGACGAGGATGCGCCGCGGCTCGATGCTGCCGTGAGAGACGCCGCGACGATGCGCGTGATCGAGGACCTCGGCCGCTGCAGCGCCGATCGACAGGGCGACGCCGGCCGGGATCGGCGCTCGTGCAGCCGCCGAGCGCGCGATGAGATCGGCGAGCGATGGTGCGTCCGAGCGCTCGGCGATGACGTACGTGCGCTCCGCGCCGTCGATCGAGGTTCGTCCGAGCCCGAGCAGGCGGAGCAGGCCGGCGTGCGAGAGCGCGACGGCCTTCCGCACGCGCTCGACGAACGCGGCCTCTTCTTGCTCGCCGTCGGAGACGAGCACGTGCGCCGCCACGTCGCGCTCGAAGCCCAAGGCACCGCGGCGCTTCGCGGCGAACACCCGCCGCCCCGGCCCACCGGCATTCGGGAGCTCGTCGCCAAGCTCGAAGTTCGACGTCGCTCCCCCCTCACCCTGTGAGGGGGGCCGGGGGAGTGAATTCACTGCGACTCCGTCATCGAGCGAAACGAGGTCGCCGGTCGCATCGACGCGTCAGCCCTCGCTGCTGCCGTACATCGACTCGGCGATCCGGAACGAGGCCGCCTCGAGCCGCGTGTAGGCGTCGCGCAGCGACGTGAGATCGCCGCCGCCGTCGAGCAGCATCCTGAGGCTGTGCGCGTCGGTCCGCACCTCGTTGACGAGCTGCGGGTCGAGGATGTCGGCGTACCCGGCGAGCGCCTGCTCGGTCGTGTAGACGAGCGTCTCGGCCTGGTTGCGCAGCTGCGCGAGCTCGCGGCGGAGGTTGTCCGTCTCTTTGAACTTGTCGCCTTCGCGGACGAGGCGATCGACCTCATCGCCCGACAGACCGCTGGTGGCGGTGATGCGGATCTCTTGCGCGCGCCCGGTGCCGAGGTCCTTCGCCTCGACGCGGAGGATACCGTTTTCGTCGATCCGGAAGGTCACCTGGATCTTCGGGACGCCGCGAGGCGCCGGCGGGATGCCGGTGAGCTCGAAGTTCGCGAGGCTGCGGCAGTCGGCGGCCATCTCGCGCTCACCCTGCACGATGTGGATGGGCACGAAGTTCTGGTTGTCGACGCTGGTCGTGAAGACCTCGCTCCGCTCGACGGGGACGGTCGTGTTGCGCGGGATGAGCTTGGTGGCGACGCCGCCGCCGGTCTCGACGCCGAGGGAGAGCGGCGTGACGTCGAGGAGGAGCACCTCATCGATCTGGCCCGCGAGCGCAGCGCCCTGGAGGGCCGCGCCGACGGCGACGACCTCATCCGGGTTGACCTCTTTGCTGGCCTCTTTTCCGAAGAAAGCCTTCGTCGCTTGGTGAATCGCGGGCATGCGCGTCATGCCGCCGACGAGGACGATCGTGTTGATGCCGTCGACGCCCACCTTGGCGTCGGCGAGCGTGCGGCGACAGGCCTCGATGGTGCGCTCGATGAGGTCCTGGCACAGCATCTCGAGCTCGTTGCGCTTCATGTTGCGCTCGAGGTGGAGCGGACCACCCGACGGCGACACCGCGACGAAGGGCACGTTGATCGCCGTCTCGAGCGACGAAGAGAGCTCGTGCTTGGCCTTCTCTGCCGCTTCGCGCAGGCGCTGCAGGGCCATGCGGTCCTTGCGGAGATCGATCCCGTTCTCCATCGCGAACTCGTCGGCGAGGAGGTTGATGATCTTCTGATCGAAGTCGACGCCGCCGAGGTGCGTGTCGCCGCCGGTAGCCTTGACGCTGAAGACGCCGCTCGCGAGCTGCAGGATCGTGATATCGAACGTGCCGCCGCCGAGGTCGTAGACGGCGATCACCTCGGCCTGCTTCTTGTCGAGACCGTAGGCCAGCGCAGCAGCCGTC
>JBGTSH010000552.1:0-3941 GCA_041940405.1 Polyangiaceae bacterium | reverse complement strand
AAGAGCTCGAAGAAGCCTCGAAGAAGCCTCGAAGAAGCCTCGAAGAGCTCGAAGAATCCTCGAAGGCTCATGGTCGAAGGAGCCAAGATACCCTGGGCCTGCGCTCTGCGAGCGTGCTTCCTGCGAAGAGCCGAACTACCCTTCGAGCTTTCATGGCCAGAGATCTCGACGACGCCGAAGAACGTTGCCTCGAAGCCGAAGCATGGGCTGACGAGATCTCGGCATGGGGCCGCGAGCATCGCGACGACCCCGGCGCAGAGGACGCAGTGACCACGGCGCGCATGGTGACTGCGATCGTGAAATCGATCCGCTTATCGGTGGTCGCCGGAGAGGATCGCGACACGCGCGAGTTCCTCCTCGAGGAGCTCGATCAACTGCTCGCGAAGTACCGCTCTCCGATCTCGAGCGGCGAGCACCTCAAGCCCGACCTGAACACGCTCGATGACATCGGCGAGATCGAAGACCTGCCTGCCTCGGTGAAGCCGACGCTGCCGCCCCCGCCCGGCATGGCGCCGGAAGAGATCTGGAAGAACGCTCCGCAGTCGGTTCCCGGCAAACGGCGCTGAGCTCGATCGGCAGCTACACGATCTCCGGCTCGAGCCCCATTTCGATGACCGCCACGACGCGCAGGTGGTCGCCGTCGCTTCGGCGGAGGACATAGCTCGAGGTCTCGGCTTTGCCGACGTCGCATCCGTCGGCGGACAGATAGGGCCAGCGCACGAGCACCGTCACGAGCCTGTCGGTCGACCAGGACATGCGCTGGATCTCGGGCCGCACGCCGCTGACGCCGCGCTCGTCGAGCCTTCGAGCGACGCCTTCGAGGTACATCCCGACCTCGCCGGTCGTCGAGAGGCTGCGCGTCCCGCCGTCGGAGATCACGAGCGCAGGAACTTCCCAGAGTGTGGCGACCGCGCGCGCATCGCCGAGCATGATCGCCTGTGCGAAGGCCGCGAGCAGGTGAGCGACCTCGCGCTTGGTCGGGGCGATCTCGGACAGGATCGCTCTTTTGACCGTGGTGTCCCGTGGCGTCTGTGTCCGCATCGCCTGCTCCTGTCCAATTTGTCCTGCATTCCGAGTGCCACCACACCACGCCCCGACTTCTGGCGCCTGTCGCGACAAACCGGCAGACTCTTCTCGATGGACGCGCTCCGGCTCCAGCTCCCGCCCGTGCCTTCGGCCGGCTCGGTGGTGGTCTTGGACGGGGTCGCGTGGCCCGAGGAGTCCTTCGAGGTGCTCGCCTTTCTGGACGTCCCACAGAGCGAGGACGCCCGCGCTCTCTCGGACGCCGATCCTCGCTTTCTGGGTCGCTTCTTCCTCTATGGCTCCGGCGTTCCGCGCCCCGATCACGCCGGCAAGATCGGGCTCTCTGCACGGCTCAAGATGCGGCCCGAGCTCGCGGCGCGCGCCGCGCGAACCTCGGCGCACACGCTGGTCCTCGTCCCCCGCGACGCCAACGGCGAGCCGCTGTCCGCCGCCGACCTCCGCGTCCGCAGCGTCGCGTTCGAGCCGTAGACGTCGCTGACAACCGTGATAGCTTCGCCCTCCGCGAGGGAGGAGACGGATGGCGACCGCCGTCGAGATCAACACGCTGCGAAGGCAGAATGGGCAACCGCTGATTCGATTCGATCTGCGGAGGCTGCGCGAGCCGGACCTCATCGATCTGCGCCACGCGTGGGAAGCGATGGTCGCGATCAGCGATCAGCAGGTCGGCGATCGCCGTGGCTTCATCGCCGTCGCGCGCGGCCACGGCTACGACCAGGATCTCTGCCACGCGGATCCCCGCCTCTTTCTGCCCTGGCATCGCGCGTACGTGTACGCGCTCGAGCGCCGGCTCACCTCCGCGTTGCGCGGGCGGCGGAACGATCCCAACCTCGTCATCACCCTGCCGTACTGGGATTGGACGCTCACCGATCCGCAATCGGACGACGCCGACGGCGTTCCGCGCGCGCTCTCCGATGATGCGTACGTCGACACGGACGGCGCACAGAAGCCCAACCCGTTCAAGCAGGCGAAGAGCCTCTATCGGCAAGAGGCGCTGGGGATTCAGCAGGTCTTCACGCGCCGCTACACCCAGAGCTTCCGCGGCAGATCGCCGATCCTTCGCCAGCTCGTTGCGGACGCATTCGAGAACCAGCGGTTTACGGCGCTCAACGAGCAGCTCGACAGCGGCGCACACGGTGCGGTGCACGTCTGGATCGGTGGCGTGGGCGATCCGGACACGCCGAACAACATCGGCGACATGGGCGCCGTCGTATCGGCGGCCTTCGATCCGCTGTTTTGGTTTCACCACTGCTTCGTCGACAAGATCTGGTTCGACTGGCAGATCGCGCGCGGCAACCAAACCTTCCCAACCGACCTCATCGACGCCGTCGTCTACGAGGAGCTCACGGCGGGACAGGTGATCGAGACCGAACGCAGCCTTCGCTACACCTATGGCACCGACGTGATCGGCACCGGAGCGGCGCCCTCCCCGGTCGACGACGGCAGCGAGGTTCCGCTCCCGGCCACGATGAAGGTCGAGCTGGGTGAGGTCGCCGGCGGCTTCTCGACCGCGATCCTCGAGCTCCAGGGCGTCCAGCCGCCGAAGGACTCGGTCGAGGTGCGTGTCTTCGTGAACCAGGCCGGCGCCAAGCCGTCGACGCCCACCGAAGGCAACCCGACCTACGGCGGCTCGCTCTATCTCTTCGGCCACGGCCATTGCTTCGGCGCACCCGGCCATTGCAACCCCAAGCTCGAGACGCGGGACCCGTACGATCTGCGGCCAGCGCACCCTCTCAAGCGCCGCACCTACCGGCTCGACATCGCGAAGGCACTTCGAAACGCCGTCTCCTCGAGCGGCCCCAAGAAGACGACGAGCGTCGAGCTGTCGTTCGTCGTCGTCGACGCCGAAGGCAAACAGCGCCCGCCGGGCATCATCGACTTCGATGCGCTGAGCGTGGTGACCCGCTGATCACGCCGCGGGCCGCGACTGCGTCTCGCTCGTACGCTTCTTCCTGATTCCTTCAATGCCGACGAGGAGCTCGATCTCTTCGCGCTCGAGCGTCTCTTTGTCGAGGAGCGCTGCGGCGAGGTCTTCGAGCTCGTCACGGCGATCGGCGACGAGCTTGCGGGCGCGGTCCCATGCGGCGCCGAGGATGCTCTTGACCTCCGCGTCGATGGTGCGGGCCGTCTCTTCGCCGTAGTTGCGCTCTTCGCCGTCCATGAGGCCGAGGTAGCGAAGGCCGCCGGTGCGGCCGAAGGTTTGGGGGCCGAGGCGGTCGCTCATGCCGAAGCGCATGACCATGTGCCGGGCCAGCTCGGTGGCGCGCTCGAGATCGTCCTGGGCGCCTGTCGAGACGTCGCGGCAGCACAGGTCTTCGGCGGCGCGGCCGCCCATCATGACGCAAAGGCGATCGACGAGCTCGGACCGCGTGACCAGGTAGCGATCGTCGGTCGGGAGCTGGAGTGTTGCGCCGAGCGCGCCCACGCTTCGCGGAATGATCGTCACGCGGTGAACCGGGTCGGCGTTCTCGACGGTCAGCGCGACGAGGGCGTGACCCGCTTCGTGGTAGGCGACGCGTCGCTTCTCTTCCGGCGACATCACGCGGCCCTCTTTCTTGAACCCGAGCTGAAGGCGATCGACCGCCTCTTCGAAGTCCGCCGGCTCGACGGCGCTGGCGCCGCGCCTGACCGAGGCGAGCGCTGCTTCGTTCACGACGTTCGCGAGATCGGCGCCGACCATCCCGGGCGTGCGCTGGGCGACCGTGCGAAGGTCGGTGTTCTCGGCGAGCTTCACCCGCGTCGCGTGCACCCGAAGGATCGCTTCGCGACCGCGAAGGTCGGGACGATCGACGACGACCTGCCGATCGAATCGACCGGCGCGGAGCAGCGCGCGATCGAGCACCTCGGGCCTGTTGGTCGCGGCCATGATGATGAGGCCCTTGCCCGAGTCGAAGCCGTCC
>JBGTSH010000551.1:0-3977 GCA_041940405.1 Polyangiaceae bacterium | reverse complement strand
TTCTCGACCGCGGTCAGCACCGGCAACAGGTTGTAGCTCTGGAAGATGAAGCCGACGCTGTTGGCCCGCCAACCCGCGAGGCCGCCCTCGCTCATCTGATCGATGCGCTTGCCGTCGATGTCGATCGTTCCCTCGGTCGGGCGGTCGAGGCCGGCGATGAGGTTGAGGAGTGTCGTCTTGCCGCTGCCGCTCGGGCCCATCAGCGCCTCGAACGAGCCCTTCTCGACGTCGAGATTGAGCGCCTGGAGCACGCGGATCTTCTCGCCGCCGCGCTCGTACTCTTTGACGACGTTGCGCAGCTTGATGAGGACGTCCCTCGTTTCGGTGGGCGCCTTCTTCCGATACGGCGCCGCGCTCTCGACCTGCTCTTCCGCTGCTTCGCTCATGACGGGCTCTTCTCCTTGATCGCCTGACCTTCCTTCAGGTTCTTCGGCGGATCCTTCACGACGCGCGTCCCCGGGGGCGGGCCGCTCTCGACGACGAAGCCGGTACCGAACGCCTCGCCCACCTTCACGCCGACCAGCCGCAGCTTCTCGTCTTCGATCACCCAGACGGCCTTGCCACCTGCGTGATCGACGAGCGCGGCCGCCGGGACGATGATCTTCGGCGGTTCCTTGAGCTTCGCCTCATCGAGGGGCTTGTCGAGGAAGCTCACCCGAGCGCTCATCTCGGGCCGCAGCGTCTCGGGAGGATTCTTGAGCTTCACCTTCACGATGCCGGTCGCCTTGGAGCGGTTGAGCCGCGGGGCAACCGTGACGACCTCGCCCGGGAATCTCTGACTGCCGAAAGCGTCGAGGATGACCTCACAGGGGCCGCCTTGCTTCACCATGCCGAGGCGCGCTTCGGGGACGTCGACCTCGACGAGCAGGGTGCTGAAGTCCGCGAGCTCGAGCAGCGGCTCGTCGGGGCTGACGATGTCGCCGAGGTTCGCCGGCTTGGTCATCGCCGTTCCGTCGATCGGCGCCACGATCTTCAGGTTCTTGAGGCCGGTCGTCAGGCTCGTCACCTCGGCCTGAGCCGCGTACGTCTCTGCCTGCGCGGCCTTGATCAACGCCTCGACGCTCTTTCGTTTTGCCTCGAGGTCGTCGACCCCGGCCCGGGCGACCGCGCCCGCTTCGACCAGCTTCTTCTGGCGCTTGAACTCGAGATCCGACTCGGCCAGCTGCGCTTGGGCGGTTGCGACCTTGGCTTGCGCTGCCGCCACCCGCGCCTGCGCCGCTTGAACGGCGGCCTTTTGATCGTCGGGATCGAGCTCGAAGAGGACGTCGCCTGCCTTGACGGTGTCCCCCTCCTTGAGGGTCACCTTGACGATCTTGCCGATGATCTTGGCGCCAATCCTCGCAGTGGATTGCGGGATGACGTACCCGGTGGCCGTGAGATCGACCGACGCTTGAGCGGGCGACATCGACGCGATCTCGGTGACCGAAACCTCGGCCTTGAAGACCCGCGATTCGACGTACGGCTTGCCATACGTGTACCCCGCGTACCCGACCCCACCCAGGACCGAAAACACGATCAGCGCCCTGAGCCAGCCGCGGGATTTCTTGGGCGCGGCACGGTCGATGCGAAGCGAGGCGAGATCGGCGCTGAGCTGTTTCGACATGAGCCTCGGCTCGGGGACTAGCCCGGACGGGACAACGGCGGAAGACCTGACAGTTTCGGGGTTTGCGACGGGGGACTTGGTCTGTCCTCAGTCAGACTGCGCCCCGCGCGAAAAATCATCGGCCCGTCTTCAATAGGCCGCTCCTCCCTGGGCTTGTGCGAAGACTTTCTGAACAAACCTGAAGGCCGAAGGCACAGGCCGCGCGGAATGTAGGCCCAAGGTCGCGCCGTGCAAGCCGGCTTCAAAGCAAAGCGGCGCCGGTGTAGGAGCGGCGCGTGGCGCGCAAACCGCTGGTCTGGGTGGCCCTGGCTCTGTCACTCCTGGGCTGCGATCTCCTCAAGGGGAAAAAAGATCGGCCGAAAGACCGCGACTGCGAGCAAGAGGACTGTCCCAAGTGCCCGACTGTACCGAGCGGTTCACCTTCTGCCGGAGCGAGCACGGCCGATGGCATGCCCGGGCTGTGTGACGCGGTAGGATCATTCGCCGCAGCGACCGACGGCGTTCGCGCGGTGATGGGCGACGTCGAGCTCAACCGAGCGGGGGTCCCGCTCTTGGACGCCGATCGGATCGCGGACGTGATGGTGAAGCAAGGTGGCGCCGAGACGTCGGAGCCGGCGGTGGCGTTCGCCGGGATCCTCGTGCGCGGCAAGCACCAGGTCTGGTCGACGACGATCGTGAGCCTGCCCAAGGCAGAAGCCCGGCGGAAGGATCTGGAAAAGTACCTCGCGGGCGGCCGGCTGCCCGAGTCGGGGACGACGCCGGAGATCGCGCTGGGCAAGCGGCTCGCCGTCTACCTCGGTGCGAAGCGCGGTGACGAGATCACGGTCGCCGCGATGCCCAACATGGCGGTGCCGGGTATGGCCCCGTCTCTCCGGACCGTGAAGATCGTCGGGCTGCTCGATATCCCGGGCGATCCGGTGATCGACTACGAGAGTGGCCTCGCGGTGATGGAGCCCGATGACATCCGAACGATCGCCCTCCTACCGCAGGGGCAGTGGGGCGGCGTCCGGGTCTGGTACAAACAGGGCGAGCGCGCCGCCGGTGTCCTGAAGCTCCAAGACGCGCTCCGTGGACAACAGATGGTCAACTACATCACCGTCGATCAGAGCCTCGCCGCCATCGGCGCGCTCCGCCCGACGCTCGAAGCCGTTTGCGCCGGAAAGTGACTGAGGAATGACGCGCATGCTCAAGCTATCGAAGACGATCCTCGTCGGCCTCTCGTTCTCGCTCTCGCTCGGTCCCTGCTTGGCCGGCTGTGGCGAAAAAGCCGATCCTGCCGCCGACGCGCTGAAGAAGAAGAAGGAATTCGACGACGCGCTCGCGATCGTCGCGCCCGCGATCTCGAAGATCTCCGCGTTCGAGGTGCACCTCAAGCCGGTCGACGACAAGGATCCCTACACTCCGAAGTCGAGGCAGTGGGAGGATCGCGCCGGCACCGCAGCCGCGAACGAGATCCGTCACGAGGCGACCGCGACGCGCCAGGCGCTCAAGAAACTCGGGGCCAGCTCGCTGGCGGCGCTCGAGACGGCGTTCGATGACGTGTCCGCCAAGTGCGCCGACGTGAAAGAGGTCGAGAAGATGCCTGCGTGCATCACTGCGATACAGGGCTTGGACAAGGCGCTCGAGGGAGCGACGGCCGCCGCGACGGCTGCCGGCTCTTCGTCCAAGTTTCCCCGCATCGGCAAGGACGCCATAACGAAAGAGGGCCAAGCCGCGACGCAGAAGCTCGCTACCGCGCGCGGTCCCGGCCCGGAAGAGACCGCCTACCGAAAGGTGCGCGGCGACGCGAAGGCAACGTTCGACGCGCTCGACGCTGCCTGCCAGAAGGCCCAGCAAGAGTCCGACGACATCGCGGTCCAGTACGAGAACGCGGACGAGCCGGTCCGCCTCGTCGCCGTGACGCGCAAGATGGGCATGGCCTCGCAGTGCAAGAAGCTCCGCACCGCCTCGGCCGCCCGCACCGAGATGGAGGTCTGCAAGACCAAGCCGAAGAGCACCGAGTGTGCGGTCGGCTGCGGCAAGGTAAAGGCAGTGATCGACGAGGGCATCCCGGCGGCTCATTTCGAGACGCTCAAAAAAGAGCATGAAGATGCCTGCAAGTCGGTGAAGTAGGAGCGCGCGCCGATTTGACCGCCCAGCTTCGGCCCTTCAAGCTGAAGGGGTCATGCTGGGCTTCGGCCGGTTGTGCTTGGTCGGCTCCTGGGCTGTCTGCGGTCTCGTCGCGTGCGCCGGCGAGGCCACGCGGACCGAGACTGCAACGAGCGCGCCTCCGGAGGATCGTCCGGACTACCTCATCGTCGCCCCGCGCGCGTTCGAGGACGATCTCGCGCCGCTCGTCGCGCTGCGAACGGCGCAGGGCCACGAGGTAGCGTTC
>JBGTSH010000550.1:0-3988 GCA_041940405.1 Polyangiaceae bacterium | reverse complement strand
CCACGACATCTACTCGATCGAGGATCTCGCACAGCTCATCTACGACCTTCGCGCAGCGAACGGTCGCGCGCGCGTCAGCGTGAAGCTCGTGGCAGAGGTGGGGGTCGGCACCGTCGCGGCGGGCGTCGCCAAGGCGAAGAGCGACGTCGTCATCATCGCCGGCCACGACGGCGGCACCGGCGCGACCCCGCTCACCTCGATGAAGCACGCCGGCAGCCCCTGGGAGCTCGGCTTGGCCGAGGCGCAGCAGACGCTCGTGATGAACGGCCTGCGCGATCGCGTCGTCTTGCAGGTCGACGGCGGCATGCGAACCGGTCGCGACGTCGTCATCGCAGCTCTCCTCGGCGCCGAAGAGTTCGGCTTTGCCACGGCGCCGCTCGTCGTCATGGGTTGCGTGATGATGCGCGTCTGCCACCTCGACACCTGTCCGGTCGGCATCGCGACGCAAAACCCCGAGCTTCGCGAGCGCTTTTCCGGCAAGGCCGAGCACGTCGTCAGCTTCTTCCGCTTCATCGCCGAAGAGGTGCGCGCCGAGCTGGCCGCGCTCGGCTATCGATCGCTCGACGAGATCGTCGGGCGCGCCGATCTTCTCGAAGCTCGACCCGCGCCCGAGGCAATGGCCAAGGCGCGCGCCCTCGATCTCTCACGCATCCTCGACGCGGCGCACGTGGCCGACGGTCGCGCGCTTCGCTCGGCGAGCCGTGCCGCGACCGCGGCCCCGCTTCGTCCGCTCGACAAGAAGATGCTCGATCTCGCCGAGCCCGCGCTCTTCTACGGCGAGACGGTGCGCGCCGAGCTCGACGTGACCAACCGCGATCGTGCGATCGGCACCGCCGTGGGCAGCGAGATCACGCGTCGCTACGGCGGTCGCGGTCTTCCTGCGGGCACCATCAGCTTCCACCTGAAGGGCTCGGCCGGACAGAGCCTCGGCGCGTTCTTGCCGGCCGGCATCACGCTGCGCTGCGAGGGCGACGCCAACGACTACGTAGCCAAGGGCCTCTCCGGCGGCACGGTCGCCGTCTTCCCGCCGGCGGCCGCAAGGTTCCGCGCCGACGTCAACGTCATTGCCGGCAACGTCATCCTGTACGGCGCGACCAGCGGCAAGGCGTTCCTCTGCGGCAAGGTCGGCGAGCGCTTCGCGGTCCGGAACAGCGGCGCATCGGCCGTCGTCGAAGGCGTCGGCGATCACGCGTGCGAGTACATGACCGGCGGCGTCGTCGTCGTGATCGGCGGCATCGGCCGAAACTTCGCCGCCGGAATGAGCGGGGGCGTCGCGTACGTCCTCGGCGATCCAGGCGACGTCGAGGCCAAGGTGAATCTCTCGATGGTCGCCCTGAGGCCGATGAGCGAAGACGACCTCTCTATCGTGCGCGAGCTGCTCGAGCAGCACCGGGACCTCACCGGGAGCGAGGTCGCGAACGGTCTGCTCCTCGGCTGGGATGCCGCGCGCCTCGCGTTCACCAAGATCATGCCGCTCGAGTACGAGCGCGTCCTTAGAGAGCGCGAGCGGCAGCGTCTCGAGACCCTCGAGCCCCCCACGTCGGGCGTCGTCGCCGCGGAGTAGCCATGGGCAAGCCGACAGGTTTTCTCGAGAAGGACCGTGAGACACCGCACAAGCGGCCGGTCGAAGAGCGCATCCACGCCGCGCGCGAGGGGTCCGAGCCCGCCCCCGAACATCAGCTCCGCGCCGAGGCCGCGCGCTGCATGGATTGCGGCATACCGTTCTGTCATCAAGGCTGCCCTCTCGGGAACCTCATCCCCGATTGGAACGACCTGGTTTACCGGGGGCGCTTCGAGGAGGCGGCCGCGCGCCTCGCCGAAACCAACAACTTCCCCGAGCTGACCGGGCGCCTCTGCCCTGCGCCGTGCGAGGCGTCCTGCGTCCTCGGCATCGATGACAAGCCAGTCACGATCAAAGAGGTCGAGCGCGAGATCGCCGAGCGCGCGCGCGCCGCCGGCTACGCGCCCAAGGTCGCGCGCAGCCGCTCCGGCAAGCGGGTCGCGGTCGTCGGATCCGGGCCAGCCGGTCTCGCTTGCGCGCAAGAGCTGGCGCGCGAGGGCCACGACGTCGTCGTCTTCGAGCGCGCCGATCGGCCGGGCGGCTTGCTCCGGTATGGCATCCCCGACTTCAAGATGGACAAGGCGGTGCTCGACGAGCGCCTCGACCAGCTCCGCGCCGAAGGTGTCGCATTCCGTTGCGGCGTGGACGTCGGCCGTCACCTCACCGCGGCCGAGCTGCGCGAGGGCTTCGACGCCGTCGCGCTCGCAACGGGAGCGCTCTTGCCGCGCGGCCTCGACGTCTCCGGCTCGGATCTCCCGGGCGTGCACCCTGCGCTCGACTACCTCGAGCAAGAGAACCGCATCCAAGCAGGCGGGACGATCGCAGATTCGATCCGGATCACGGCAAAGAACAAGCGCGTCATCATCCTCGGCGGTGGGGACACGGGCGCCGACTGTCTCGGCACGGCGCACCGCCAAGGCGCGCTCTCGGTCGTTCAGCTCGAGATAGCGCCGCGCCCGCCGGATGAACGCGCCGCGAACGAGCCCTGGCCGCTCTGGCCGAACATCTTTCGCGTCTCGCCCGCCCACGAAGAAGGCGGCGAGCGCGCCTACGCGCTTCGGACGCTCCGCATCGAAGAGAGCGGCGGCCGCGCCGCGCGCCTCGTCGCCGAGCGCATCGACTGGAAGGATGGCCGCATCATCCCGACGGGAGAAGAGGTCAGCTTCGACGTCGATCTCGTCCTCGTCGCGACCGGCTACCTCGGCCCCGAGCCGAGCGCGCTCTACACCGCGCTCGGCGTCGGCCTGGATGCCCGCGGCCGGCTCGATGCAGACGAGAACGGGCGGACGGGAGAGCCGAGTGTGTTTGCCATGGGTGACGCGCGTCGCGGGGCGTCGCTCATCGTCTGGGCGATCGCCGAGGGGCGGCGGGCCGCACGGAGCATCGGGGCTTTCCTGACCGGGCGGCGCCTCTTGAAGGTCGGCTGAGCGGCATCGAGCCGCCCACGTTTCCACGCTCTACATCAGGGAGCGTAGCGAGCGTAATTCCCCGCTCTTTGCTCGTTCGCACTTCGCTTCGCTCCGTCGGACCTCCGTGGACTCCGTCCAGCAAGCTGGACTCCGTCCACGCGGTTCTGATTCCGTTGTTCCTGACCGAGAAATCACGATTCTCGGTTTAGCCAGCTTTCGCCTTCGACGGTTTGCTACGCCGCTTGGCGGCCGACTTCGACCCGCGCTTTGCAGAAGCTCTCCCTGGCTTCGGCAGCGTGCCGGTAAGCGCGACGATGTCGGCAACATCTTTGGGCCGTCCCGACGCCAGCTTGTTGGCGATGAGCGCGTCGCGACCGATGACGGGAATTCTACCGGCACGGGTGCTCACGATGGCTCGCGTCCGCCAGGCTTCCTTGAACGAGACACCGTCGATGGAGGTCAGGATGTCGAGCCGATACGGCACGCGACCGAGCATGAAGACCTTGCCGGGCTGACCGAGGACCTCGAGCGAGGGCAGCACCTCTCCAAAACCGAAGTCAACGAGCGCGGCGCGCAGCCGACGCGCGTTTGCCTTCGTCGCTTCGACGAACACGTCCAGATCCTCCGTGTGACGCGGCCGCGCGTGGATCGCCACTGCGTGCCCGCCGACGAGGACGAAGCGAACGCGATGGCGCGTCAGCAACCTCAAGAACTCGTTCCAATCCGCTGACAGGGCTTCCATAGAGGGCGAAGGTGGCGCGCCGGATGACCTCGACTGCGGCCAGGCGGTCGAGAGGGGAGGAGTCCTTCCACGCGTCGCCCTCGAGGGCATCCGCCTCGCGAAGGTCAGAGGTGGTGAGCACGCGCGAGATCACGACGCTTACAGTCCTCTGCGAAGCATGTCACGCGGCGCTCGAGGTGGTCCAGTCGCGTTCGAGGCCCGCGCATTCCGCGCGTGAGCTCTCTAGCAGTATGCTGAAAAAGGGGACGTCAGGGTGCTCGATGACGTCGACGCTGC
>JBGTSH010000549.1:0-4019 GCA_041940405.1 Polyangiaceae bacterium | reverse complement strand
GGACGTTACTGCCTCGGCAAATCTGACGCCGGATAGCGATGAAGATTTGCTGGATGTGACTTCTGCTTCCACAGCTGGCGCAGACAGTGATGAGTTACTCTCGGTTGGCGACAGCGATGCGGCTGCCGGCGGTGATGAAGATTCGCTCGATTTCGATATGGAAGGTCTCGACCTGGATATGTCTGACTCCGATAGTGAAGCCGGCAAGCAGGACCGCGAGCGCGTGGCCGCGGGCGGCTACCGCGAGCCGGCCAAAGCGATCGTCGTGAGCGACGCGCAAGTGCTCGCCCGGCGCGAGGCGCAACGAAGGATCCAGAGGCTCGGCGCGACGATCTCTCTCTCGGTCGTCGGCATCATCCTGATCATCACCGTGACCAGCGGCGTTGCCTTGCACAGCCTGTTCTTCCTCGGCGCCGGGCTGCTCGTCGGGTGGATGGCGTTCGGGCGCGATCTGAAGAACAAGCTGGTCAGGAGCCGCGTCGGCGCCATCACCTTCACCGCCGAGCCGCTGACCATCGTTCGCGGCAGCGACATCCGAGTCTCGCTGACGCTGGTGGCGAAGAGCGATCAATCGATCGCGGGCGCCACCGCGACGATCGAATGCACCGAGTACGCGTCCAAGGGGACGGGAGACGACCGCACCACGAAGAGTCACCTGGCGGAATCTCACTCGATCCGCCTCTCGGGACGCCGCGAGCTCGCCGCGGGTGAGAAGGTTGTCTTCGCGAGCTCGCTGCCGATCCCCGCGGATGCCCTCCCGACCTTCGCCGGGAGGCAGAACAAAGTCGTCTGGCGCGCCAAGGTCGAGGTGGAGCGCCAGACGCACTTCGAGGAGAGCATCGAGCTCGACGTTTTGGCGTAGTCGGCACGCCGGTCAGGGCGCTTCGGTGTTCGCCTGCGGCCAGTGGAAAACTGCCTTGCTCTCGGTGGCGAACACCAACCCCTTGCCGGCAGCCTCGTAGGTGCCGCCTTCCGTGTTGAGCTTGGGATAGTCCGAGCTGTCGGCGATATCGTGGTCCCAATCCTCGGGACTGCCGGCGGTGAGGAGCACCGATTTCACGAGCGCGTCACCGGTGAGCGAGCTGTTCGCGACCTCGTAGACGAAGAAGCGCTTGTGACCGCCGATCATGAAGCGCTGCTTGTCGGCGCTGAAGGAAGCGAACGAAGGGTTCGCGACGGCGCCCACGACGCGGGTCGTTCCACCGTTGGTGACTTGCTGCAGCTCGTGCGTGACTCCGGGGCTCTGGTAGAAGCTCGACGGAAAGCGATAAACGCGCGGGTCCGACTCCTTGGTGACGATGTAGAGGTTCCTGTCGAGGTAGAACATCGTCTCGCAGTTTGGCCACTCGCCGTTCGAGAGCTTCGCGCTCGGGGGGTACTTGAACTTCCACGTCGCCTGCAGCGAGCCGATGGTGGCAGACGACCCGGAGGGGTTGGGCTCGGCGATCTGGTAGACCTTGTAGGCGTTGCGACCTCCGCTGTTGTTGCCGATATCCCCGATGTAGAGGCTCGAGCCGGAGTTCGTGACGACGTTCCTTCCGATCGCCATGTCCTCCCAGTTGATGTTGTCGATCGGGAGGCCCGAAGCGAACTTGAACTCGCGCGTGGGGTACGTGCCCGACGCGCCGTTGAACGAGACGAGCTCGCGGTCGACGACCTTCATCGCATAGAGGCGCTCGCGCGACGGCCGGTCGGCCGAGTAGCCGTCGCGATGCATCCAGATGAAGCCCGGGTAGCTGCTGCTCGCGACGATGCCCGAGACTTCACCGAGCTTGTTCTGACTCCCTTGGTTCAGATCGTCGGCGATGGGCACGGTCGGGTCGATGGCGAGCGCTTCCGCCTCTTCTTCGGTTTGCTCTTCGGCTTCGGAGTCCGAGCTCTCGTCGAGCGGTCCGCACGCGAGCGCACCCGCGCAGACGGTGGACAGGACAAGGAATCGCTTGATCATGATCATCATCTCCTCACTGCGGGTTCGCGGTGCGCGGGTCGTTGAGCAGCGTGTGGAACATCGAGAGCTGGGCGCCCATGAGCTCCCAAGAGCCGGACGGCGAGTTCTGTCCCGAGTCGAAGTACGAGAGGCCGACGACCCGACCGCCCTGACCGTCCGCGTGCGAGCCGGCGGCGTGGTCGTAGAACTCCTTCATGCGGTTGCCTGCCGCGGTGTTGGTGCCGCGCATGCCCCACTCGCCGACGGCGAGCTCGACGCCCTTTTCGGCGGCGAACGCACGGATCTCGTACCAGGTCGGATCGAGTGGCGAGACCTCGGCGTCCGCGTAGTGATCGACGCCGAGGAAGTCGTAGATGCCGGGGGCCCACCATTCCTCGGGGTCGCGGCCCGAGGCGGGCTTCCAGGTGTACGTCATGAGGATCGGCGCGAGCGCGACGTTGTCCACGCCGAGGGCGGTGATGCGCTCGCGAACGCGCTTGTTCATCGCGACGTGAGCCGACGGTCCGCCGGGATCATCCGGCGAGTTCACACCGCCGCCGCCTTCGGGCTCGTGATGGATCGTAAGCCACACGGGCCCGTCGACCGCATCGAGCGCGGAGAGCATCGCGTCGATCTCGCCGTCCCGCTCGCCGGCGGCCATCGCGACCCACGACGGAGGCTTGACCGACACCCACGGCAAGCGGCCATGAGCGAGGTCGTCGGTCGCCGTCGTGACGAGGCTGCCGGTGCGCTGGTTCCACTGATAGAAGCTGCGGTGGAGCGTGAGGTTGTGGTTCGCGGGGACCTCGTGGCGTAGGGCGAGGTCGACGTTCCACGGCACCGAGCAACCCCAAGCGAGCGTGCCGTTCGCCGGGCGCCCCGGATACGAAGGCTCTACCGGCGTCGGTGGTGAGGAGCCGCCACCGACCTCGATGTGCAGGTCGTACGCGCTCGATCCGGTCTTGGCTTTGATGCCGAGCTTGTATGTGCCGGTCGCCGCGGCAACCGCGCTCACCAGCTCGGGCCGGTCGGTGGTGGAGTTGGCGCCGTCGAGCAGCGTACCGCTGGGATCGTAGAGAAAGAGGTTGAGGTTCGTGCTCGCGTTCGCCCAGCTCAGGCTGGCTTCGATGCTGTCGCCGGCCGCAGCTTCGAACGTGTGCGTGATCCAACTGCCCGCCGCTGCGTTGCCCGAGAAGTCGTACTCGACGACGTCGGGCAAGAACGAGCTCGTCAGCGCGTAGGCTGACGAGCCCGTCTTCGCCTTGATGCCGACCTTCCAAGTGCCGGGCTCGTCGACGTGAAAGGTAAGCGTCTCGGGCTTCGCGCTCCCGTTCTGGTGCGCCACGGTGACGCCGTCGGGATTGATCAGGAAGAGGTTGAAGTCGGCCGACGCGTTCGTCCAATCGAGCACCAGCGTGAGATCGCCGGCCGAGGGGACGTCGAGGGAGTGGGTGATCCACGACTGCCCCGAAGACGACAGCGAGCCGTTGATCGTTCCGCCGAGAGGGCTCTCGACCGATGCGGCCTCTTCTTGGAGCTCGGGAGCATCGGTGCATGCAGAGAAGGCGGCGAGGGCCAGCAAGGCGATCGCGAAGGGATGGGCTTTCATGTCCGGCGCCCATCGCAAGGCGCGCGCCAGTGCGAAAAGCGCCCAAAGGCAAGGATTTTCCGGCCGCCGCACGTCCGCGTGCCGGATGGCTGCACGGATCGTGCAGCGTCGGGACACCCCCGCGAAGACGGCGGTCAGCCCTTCGTCGGCCGCGGGATTCCCAGGCTCTCGATGCGCGAGATGAGCGTGCGGCGCGAGATCCCGAGCTTGGCGGCAGCGCGCGTCTGGTTGCCTGCGCACGCATCGAGCGCGGCTTGGATCTTGTCGCGCTCGAGCGCCTGCATCTCGGAGCGAAGGTCGCCCGCTGTCGCTCCGGCCACCGAAGGAAGCGCCGGTGCCGGAGGAGCGATCGTCGGTGAGCCCGATCCGGACGGTTTGCCCGATCGCGGCTGGCTCTCGATCATGAGGTGGCTCGCGCGCACCGGCCCACCGCGCGAGAGGAGCACGGCGCGGAGCATCGTGTTCTTCAGCTCGCGCACGTTG
>JBGTSH010000548.1:0-4022 GCA_041940405.1 Polyangiaceae bacterium | reverse complement strand
GACCTGATGCGCCCCGTCGGGCCCGACGAGAAAACTCACAACGTCGCCAGGTGCAAGTTCGCTCGTGCCCTCCGGAGTTCGCAGCGTCGGGGTGCCGTCGAGCACGATCAGCAACTCCTCTTCGCCGTAGTGGAAGTGGTACTTGTACGCGGTCGCGCCCGGCTCCAACTCCCAGACCGTCGCCCCGATCCAGTTTGAACCCGCCTTGCGGGCGACGAAGTTCTGACGCTTGACGGCGCCGTCGCCGTCGCACTCCTGGTCGAAATCGCCGCTGAAGATGTTGGGGCGCACAGTCACGATCAAACAAGAAAAAGAGAGCGGGCCAGCCAGGACTCGAACCTGGAATCCCCGGTTTTGGAGACCGGTGCCTTAGCCAATTTGGCCACTGGCCCGCGAGCAGGCGAGTTTACCGGGCCGCCGGTTCCGGCCTCTCCGCGAGCATCTCCAAGCCGTCCACGAGCAGCATCTGCGCCAGCGCATAGCTGGCCAGAACGAATGCTTCGGCTCCCGAGCCAGCGGCAGTGTCCTTGAAGAACGTCCGCCGGTGCAGGATCGTGCCGTCTGACGCGACGAAGCTCAAGCCACCGAGTTCGAGCCCGCGGCGCGGGTCGCCGGCGGGCGCGTCCGCAGGAACGAGCGACGGGCTCGCCATCGAGCCGAACATCACGGTCCCGCCCGACGCGACAAACATCGTCATCGGCAGCGACGGCACCGTGACCGCGGAGGTTGCAGGTCAAACGCAGGCCTCGCAGCTCGGCAAGCTCCAGCTTGCGACGTTTCCCAATCCGGGCGGCCTCAACGCGCTCGGGCACAACATCTACGCCGCGACGCCCTCGAGTGGCGAGGCGACGGTCGGTGACCCGGGAAGCGAGGGGCGTGGGCGTTTCATGCAGGGCGCGCTCGAAGGCTCCAACGTCGAGGTCGTGACCGAGATGATCGACCTCGTGCGGACGCAACGGGCCTACGAGGTCAACTCGAAGGTCATTTCCGCCGCGGACGAGATGCTCCGCAGCGCAACGCAGGTACGGTGATGAAGCATTCCGTCATCCTCTTTTTGACGCTGATCGCCGGCGGGCTGACGGCCGATGCGCTCGGCGCGCCCAAGGCCAAGACGCCCGAGACGGCGCTTGCACGATCGCGAGTCATCCTGTGCGACGTCGCGCCCAAGGCGCCGGCAGATCTGTGCGACACCGATCTCGGTGCGACCCCGGCGCCGGGCTCTTCGCGCCTCATCTCTCGAGATGAGGTCGTCGCGGCGCTGCCGGAGGGCACACCGACGAAGGGCTGGACGATCCCGGCGTCGACACGCATCGTCCGCAAGACCAAGACGGTTGCGCCCGTCGAGCTCGAGAAGATCGTGCGTCGCGCGGCGGCGGCGACCGGCCTTCCTCGCGGCGCTTCGCTCGCGGCGGTCCGCGCGAAAGCGGCGGTCACCGTTCCCGACGGCTGGGATGCAGTCTCGATCGAAGTACCTCGTCCACCGCGCAAGTCGGGAAAGCACCTCTCGACCGCCACGCTCGTCTTGTCCGAGGGCGAGAGCGTCCTCATCAAGGTACCGGTGCCGATCGAGCTCAACCTACCAAAGGCGGCGGCGCAGCCCGACGTCAAGAAGGGCTCGAGGGTCAGCTTCGTCGTCTCGCGCGGCTCGATCGAGATCAAAGCGAGCGCGACGGCGACGCAGGACGCCGACGTCGGCGACACGTTCAACGTCGCTCTCGAGAGTGGCAAGGTTGTGAAAGCGAAGCTCGAGTCGAAGGACCCGGCAGTCGCGACGGAGGCCCCGTGAAACACATGACGCTGGCCTTGGCACTCGCCGCGACGTTGGCGGCGGCGTGCGGCCCGAACCACATCACCGCGTTCACTCCCAAGGAGCGTGAATACAAGGCGGGGAAGTACGCGCAGCGCGATCCGTCGCTGCAGCCGTCGCGTGGCTCGCTCTTCAGCGACGCGAGCGGCGGCTTCCTCGAGGACACGCGCGCGGTGCGCGTCGGCGACATCGTCCTCATCAACATCGACGAGTCGGCGGACGCGACGGGCAACTCGACGACGGCGCTCAGCCGCAACTCGACGGCCGACATGGGCCTCACGAACGTGCTCGGGCTCGTCGGGGCGATCAAGGCGTCGGCACCGATGTTCGATCCGTCCACGCTCCTCAGCTGGATGAGCAGCGCCGACTTTGCAGGGCAGGGGAACACGGCGCGCAAGGGTGAGCTGCGCGGCCGTATCGCGGTGCGCATCACCCGCGAGATGCCCAACGGTGACCTCTTCATCGAGGGCACCAAGGTGATCCTGATCAACTACGAGGAGTATCACCTCTACATCTCGGGGCTCGTACGCCGCGCGGACATCGCGGAAGACAACACCGTCTTGTCATCGCGCATCGCGGACGCCGAGGTGGAGTTCACCGGGCGCGGCGACATCGACGATCAACAGCGCAAAGGCGTGCTCGGTCGCGCGCTCGACAAGGTCCAGCCCTTCTGAAAGGCCCTCATGAACCGTCGCTTTCTCATCGCCGTCGTCGCCTTCTTGGTCGCAGCGTTCGGATCGCGCGAGGCGCGCGCCGACAAGGTCCGCGACCTCGCCGAGATCGTCGGTGCCCGCGACAACCAGCTCGTCGGCTTCGGCATCGTCACCGGTCTCTCCGGAACCGGTGACGATCAATCGGCGCCGGTCGCTGCCCAGGCGGCGATCGCGATGCTGCGCCGGCTCGGCGTCCAGGTCGACCCGAAGCAAGTGCGCCTCCGCAACGTCGCGGCGGTCGTGGTGACTGCGACGCTGCCGCCGTTCGCCAAGCCCGGCACCAAGATCGACGTGTCGATCAGCTCGCTGGGCAACGCCCGCTCGCTCGCAGGCGGCACCTTGGTGCAGGGCCTCCTCAAGGGAGCCGACAACAAGACGTACGCAGTGGCACAGGGCGCGGTCGTCCTCGGCGGCTTCGGAGCCAAGGGGGCGAGCGGCAGCTCGACCAAGCAAGGCTCGCTCACCAGCGGGCGCATCCCACAAGGAGGCATCGTCGAGAAAGAGGTAGCCACCACCATCGTCGAGAAAGGAAAGATCACGCTCTCGCTCCGCACGCCGGGCTTCACCACGGCGTCGCGGATCGCCAAGGCAGTGAACGAGGCGATCGGCGCAGGCGCGGCGGTCGCCGTCGACGGCGGTGCGATCGACGTGATCGTCCCCAAGGCCTTCGAGAAAGACCTGGTCGGTCTCGTGGCCAAGATCGAAGACCTGGATGTAATCCCGGTTCGCAAGAGCCGTGTGGTCATCAGTGAGCGCACCGGGACCATCGTGGCCGGGGGCGATGTGCGCCTTGCGCCGGCGGCCATCGTTCACGGTGGCCTCACCATCGTGGTCAAGGAAACGAAACAGGTGGCACAACCCGTGTTCCGCAAAGGAACAGTTGTTCCGAAGTCGGATGTGTCGGTCAGCGAACAGACTCCCGACGTACGGTTCGTCCCCGAAGCGCCCTCCCTCGCAGAGGTCGCCGAAGCCCTGGGAACGCTGGGTCTCTCCGCCCGCGAGCTGGCGAGCGTGCTCGGTGCGCTGCGCACCGCGGGCTCGCTCGAAGCAGAAATCGTGGTGGAATGACCATGCGCCCCGTAGGCCCCGTCCAGAAATTGCCCGAGCAGCCCGCCGAATCGAAGGAGATCGAGAAGGTCGCGCGGGACTTCGAGGGGATTTTCGTTCGGCAGCTGCTCTCTGCGGCCAAGTTCGGCGACGACGGGGGCAAGGCCGGATTCGGGTCGATGGTCGTCGATGCCCTCGCGACCTCGGTCACCGAGGGCGGTGGCATCGGCCTTGCTCAGCGCATCTCCGAAGCCCTCGACGCAGCGCGCACGTCGCGCACCGAGGGAGAGGAGAGCTGACGTGAACACCGAAATCGCTTCCGACGAGACCGGCCTCACCCTTCGCCCTACGAGCCGCGGCAAGATCATCGGCAAGAGCGATCCGCTCCAGCACCTCTTCGGCAGCGTCGACCGCGTCGCACGGGCGAACTGCACCGTGCTCGTCACCGGCGAGAG
>JBGTSH010000547.1:0-4037 GCA_041940405.1 Polyangiaceae bacterium | reverse complement strand
AGACGCGCGAAGTGATTCCGATCGGCGAGACGCGACCGACGGTCGTCGACGTGCGCGTCGTGAGCGCCACGCACCGCGACCTCGGCGATCTCGTCGCCAAGGGGGCGTTTCGCGCCGATCTCTACGCGCGGCTCTTCGGATACACGGTGCGCGTTCCTGCGGTGCGCGAGCGCAAAGAGGACCTCTTCCTCCTCCTCCGTCACGCCCTCAAGAGCGCCGGCGCCGATCGGCTCGGTGTGACAGCGACGGTGATGGAGCGGATGGCGCTGTACGACTGGCCGTTCAACGTACGAGAGCTCTTCAGCGTGGTGGGGCGCGCGGCATCACTCGCCGACGGCGACGTTCTCCGCGCCGAGCACTTCCCCGAGCCGCGCCACGCTCCGGGGCCGGCTCCGATCGCCACGGCACCGCCCGGCGAGCCGAGCCGAGCGAAGCGGCCTTCACCCAAGAAGCACGAGCTCGAGGCCCTCCTCGCGCACGAGCGAGGCAATGTCTCCGCTGTCGCTCGGACGCTCGAGCGCGACGCGGCGCTCGTCTATCGCTGGCTCAAGCAGCACGGCCTCGATCCCGACAGCTTCAGGAGCCGCTGAGCCGCCTGTCTTTCGGAGAGACGGGGCCGGATCGACGGCGCCCACGCGCCCCGAGCGCGCCGAGCAACGCTGCGAGGGCGAGCCAAGAGCCGCTCTGCCCCGATGTACCGCAGCTGCAGCCGTCGCCCTCGTCATCGCCTCCGAGCCCGGCGCCGCTACCGCCGCTTCCGCCGTCGTCGCCGCCGCTGCCGGCCCCGGCACCTGTCGTCGACCCCGGTCCGCCGGCGCCGGTGCTCGTGGCGCTCGAAGAGGACGTGCTCGAGCTCGATGAGGTCGACGGGATGGTTCCGTCGGGGCCGTAGGTCGGCTCGGGAAGTCCCGCCTCGTATGCGCCGAGGTCGGGCGCCGTACCGGTGAAGCCGTCGCTGATGTTCGCGAGCGCCACACCGCGATCGATGGCCGCTCCCGCGCCTGCCAGCGTGAAGCTCGGCATCGGGGGGTTGGCGAACGGATCCGCCGGGAAGCTGATCGATGTCGCGAACGCGCCGAGATCGAGCTCAACGGCGTGCACTTCGGACGTCGAGGATTGAAGCTCGGCGAGGCTGTCGAAGGTCACATCGCCCAGCCGTCCCTCGAAGGTGCCGGTGCCGATCGATCCGTAGCCGTCGTAGTCGAACGAGCACGAGCCGTCCGCCGCGGCGAGGCTGATGACATTACCGTCACCACTCGAGTAGCCGTTGTAGTCGCCGCCGGGTCCGCCCAAGAAGAGGTTGTTGCGGAACAAGGAGCGGGACAGCACGTCGCTGGTGAAGACCGAGAACGCGTCGCCGCTCTTGATCGACGTGTTGTGAAAGCCCACGTCTCCGACCGAGCTGCGCTGCAGCTTGAAGGACTGGTAGACGACGTTGTAGAGCACGTTGCGAATGAAGTACGTCGGCCCGCCCAAGCTCGGCTGCGAGCTGAGCCCCATGAACGAGCGGTTGATCCGGTTCCGGTAGACGCGGACGTTTCCCATCGCAAAGTCGGCCTCGACCGCGTCGTCGGCGCAGAGGTCGAGGTCGTTGCCGTAGATGTCGATCGAGACTTGATTGACGGCCTCGTCGTCCTCCATCAGCGAGATGCAGTCGCGAAAGCCGCTGATGCGATTGAAGGCGATCACGTTTCCCGGGCCGGTGAACTGGACGCCCTCGCCGATGTTGTCGCCGTCGACGCCGAGCGCGCCCGGCGTCCACTGCGTCGCGCCGGTGATGACGTTGTCGACGATGTAGGCGTTCGTCAGGCCTTCGCCGTAGGAGATGATGCCGTCGCCCTGGGTCTCGAAGACGCACTTCGAAATCTTGATCTCGGAGGCGTCGTTCATCTTCAGACGGCCATGGATCGCGAGGCCCTCGACGTGGACGAACGAGCGACCGTCGAGGCGCACTTCACCTTCGATGATCGCGCCTGCCGGGCTCGCCGCACGGATCACGATCGGATTGCCGGCGACTCCGTCGCTCTCGACGACGACGCTGCCGTAGGTGCCGTCCGCGAGGATGAGGACGTCGCCCGGGGCTGCGCCGGCGAGGGCGTCTTCGATCGTCGACGGCGTCACGGCGATCTCGTTGGGCGCCGGCGGGTCGACCGGCAGCGCGCGCGTCGAGGCGACGATCGATTGCGTCGTGCCGCCCCCGTCGGGATCGACGAGGGTGAGCTCGATCTCGTACGTCGTTCCCGGCTCGAGACCGAACACGCTGCCCGCGTGGCGGTTCGCCCACGAGAAGCCCTCGTTGCTCCCCGCGGGCACGCGAAGGAGCGGAAGGCCGTCGATGAACGCCGAGTCTCCCTGCTTGCGGTACTTCACCGTGACCTGGCCGTCGGCGTCGTCATCACCGGAGATCGACCACTCGACGGAGAGGTTGTGGAAGGTCGGATAGGGTGCACTGACTTGGCCGGGCACCGTCGGATCGGCCGCGAACGCGGAACGCGCAACCGATAGAACGCAGAGAGCGAGGGGTAGAGAGCCGGAGAGGCGTCGTCGAAGCATGCGCGCCGGCTCGCAAGCAGTGTGCCTTCGATTTCGCGCGAAGATCCCGGCGAGCTCGGCGCTGCCCCGACAGACCGAGGGTATGACGTCACATGACCTGCGGCCGCAGGTCAGACTGCGTGCGCGGCTGCAAAACGCTTCGTGGCCTCGCAGGATTCGCGTTATCCATGACCTCGTCGTGCGTGCTGTCCTCCTCGCGATCCCGCTCGCCGGCTGCTCGCTGCTCGACTGGGACGACCTCACCGCCGGAAGCGGGGGCGCCGGATCGAGCACGAGCGCGAGCGGTACGTCGACGACAGCGACGTCGGCCACCACGACCGGCAGCGTCGGGTGCACCGACGATGCGGCTTCATCGGCGATCACGTTGTCGCTCCCGGACGGCGTCCACTGTTACCGCCGCATCCACGAAGGAATGCAGTGGGGGCTCGCCGGCGCGGCGTGCGCGCAAGACTACGGCGGGCACCTCCTCACGATCGAGTTCATCGAGGAGTTCCAGGTCCACGCCGACCTCTACCCGACGACGTGCACCGAAGAGACCTTCGCGTGCAGCAGCGATCCGAATGATCCCCTGGACTCGACGTGCGACATCCGCGCTTGGACAGGCGGGGAGTTCGTCGACGGCGAGCCCACGTGGACGAACGGAAGCCCCTGGACCTGGGGCGATGTTTGGGCGTTCGGCGAACCGAACAGGATGATCGATCCCATTGCGCTGCGGACGACGGCGGAGATCGACGAGCGGCCGAGCGACTGCCCGCACGCCTACCTGTGCGAGATCGATCCGTGAGGGCGTGAACGGTGACGGGTCGTTGGCTGGCGAGCTGCGAAGCAGCGAGCATCCAGCAAGGGTGCCTGGACCCGGACCCGGCGTGGACGGAGTCCACGAAGTGGACGGAGTCCACAGAGGGCCGACGGAGCGAAGCGCAGTCGCATCGACCCGTGCTGGACGAAGTCCACGAAGTGGACGAAGTCCAGTAGGGCCGATGACGGGACGTTGGCGAGCGAGCCGCGAAGCGGCGAGCCAGGCGACGACCAACACCGGCTACAAGGCCATGCGGGATTCGATGGACCGGCGCGCCCGGTTTGCGCCGCAGGATCTCGATGCGACGATCGCGCGCAGCAATGTCATCAGCGATGACCCGCTCGCCTATACGAGCGGGATGGCGATTGGCGGCTCGCAGGGACGCTGCGTGCCCTTGCCGCCGGCCAGCGGAACCGCAGCACGCTACATGGCGACCTGCAACGTCGGTTATACGGCGACACAGGAAACGCGGACCTGCCCCGTGACATTAACCGCGCGTGTCGAGCAGCGGCAGGTCTACGGCTACTACTGTGTTGGTGGCAGCGGGGTTGACCCGGCTTCGGTCTACAACTGCAACCGCTACCCCGCGCCGCAATGCACGGTCACGCAGTCCTATCCGATCAACCTGTGCGATCCTTATTTCGGGATCTACTGGGGCTGTAACTCGGGCGATCTGAGGGTCGAT
>JBGTSH010000546.1:0-4046 GCA_041940405.1 Polyangiaceae bacterium | reverse complement strand
GCCCCAATGCTATCGCCCGGTCGCTTGTGCCACGCCTACTGGGTCGTCCCGGTCACGCCGCCGCGCAGCTGGTGGTTCGGTGACGACGGGATGTTCTGAACGGGTGACGGCTGCCCGATCGTGACGTGCAGCTTGTAGCTCGGGCTGGTCATCACCTCGCCCGCGTTGACGATCTCTTTTCCCGGGACGCCCGTTGCCGGAGGCGGGCCGCCGCCCTCGCCGCCTTCTCCGCCGCCGCCGGTGGACGAAGACGAGGACGTCGTGGACGAAGAGGACGTCGACGGTCCGCTCGTCGTCGTCGGACCCGCGCTCGTGGTCGCGCCGCCCGCGCCCGAGGTGTCGCCGCCGCTGCTGGTCGTATCCGTTCTGGCCGAGTCATCACCGCACGCGAGCACGGCGAAAGCCACGACGACGAACCAGCGCAAGGAGGCCATGGAGAATCGCGTCCGAGTATACAGAAACCCGCTACGGCAAGCAGCAGAACGTCGTCGGGTCGATCTCGGTCACCGCGCCGGTGGGAACGCCGCCCCCCGTAGAGGGACAAGACCCGCCGGTGGGACCGTTGACCAGCGACGTCTGCGCGCTCTGGATCGCCGGGTTCCCGCTCAAGCCGAGGCAGGTGTTCGAGTTTCCGGTGCCGATGGCGTTCGTGCACGTCGCATCGGAGTACAGGGTGACGCCGAGCGTACAGGTCCCTCCGCTGCCGGGCCCGCAGGTGCAGGTGGTGCAATCCCGGGTGTCGTCGAAGTCCCCGAACGCGGGGATTGCCTGGGTGAACGGGCTCGGACAGGTCTGGGTGCCGGCCCGGCCGATGCAAATGCGCGGCTCGTAGACTGTCTGGGGCTTGGGGACGCAGCTCTGCGGAGCAGTGCATCCGGCCAGGCCCGAGACGACGCGACAGGCCTTGACCGCGTCCTCCCAGACCGGGTCGGCACCGGTCGGCGTGCCGCCGGTCGGGTTGCACGTTCCGTTGTTCGGCCGCGCCTGCCCGAGATCGACGAACGAGTTGCACGGCGACCCGCCGCACGTCTGGCCGCCGGAGAGGGGACCGATCGGCTCGCAGTCGCCCGTTGCCCAAGGTGACGGTACTGTCAGCGTCGTGCCGGCGCTGAACGCGCCGCAGGTGGCGTTCCCGGGGTAGATCGCCTGGAGGCCGGCCTGGCCTGAATTGAAGTCCTCGAAGAACTGGCAGCTCTGCCACGACGGCGCCGCGCACCCGCAGGCGGAGCATTGCGCCGTGGTGTTCGTCAGGTCCGCGTTCCCCGTGTACGCGACCATCTCGGTGCCCGGCGGACACGCCGGATCCGATCCCGCCGTGCCACGGAAGACGGCGACGTGGCCGAGGCCGCCCCAACCGACCGGCACGGGATCGACACACTCGACGTCGGGCTCGCAATCCGGATCGCCGCAATCCTCGAGCTCATCGCCGTCTTCGTCACCCGGAGCGAAGCAGTTCTCGGTCGGCGGCATCCCGCCCTGGCCACCGTCGCCGCTGGTGGTCGTCGTCGGCTGCGTGCTCGTCGTCGTCGGCTGCGTGCTCGTCGAAGACGTCGTCGTCGTCGTGGGAGCGCCACCCTGACCGCCCGCGCCTTCGGCCTCGTCGAATGTGTACTCCGGAAAGAAGCAACCCGAGAACGCGAGAACGAGCGCAGCGAGGGCACCCCCCTCACGAAGTGAGGGGGGCCGGGGGGGTGAAAAAGCAGCCACTCGGTAACAGGTTGCCGAAACCTACTGGTTTCAGCAAGCCGGTCGGTTGCCGAAACCCAGCGGTTTCAGCAAGACGTCAAGACCACTCCATCTGGACGCTGGCCCAAGAAAGGCCGGAGCCCACGACGACGCAGGCGACCACGTCACCCTGTCGGAAGTCGTCCCAGCGCTGCGAAATCACGGCAGGGGCGCCGGCGGCTGCCTGGTTGCCGTACTCGACGATGTTGTGAAAGTGCCGCTCGTGCGGGATTTCGCACCGGTTCCGCACCGACTCGAGCATCGTGAGGTTGGCCTGGTGCCCGACGTAGATGACGCGCTGCGACCTGTCCGGCCCGACGCGGCCCATGATCTCGCGGGTGAGCTCGGTCATCTTCTTGATGGCGAACTTCTGGACGCTCGCGCCGTTCTGGTAGAAGTGGCCGACGCGGGGAATGACGACATCGTCAGCACCGGACGGCGCGCCGCCGAACGAGGTGTACGTCGCTCGCACGCGAGACGTGTTCTTGGTCGACACGACCGCCGCGGCCGTCGCGTCGCCGAAGAGGATCGCGCTCGAGCGATCCGAGAAGTCGGTGATGCGGGTCGTGTTCTCCGGAATGACCAAGAGGACCCACTCGGGCAACGCGGTGCCCATCGACGAGGCGAAGTGGCACTGCGATCCGAAGGTCGAGCACGCGCTCTGCAGATCGAAGCAGGGGACCTCGATTCCGAGGGCCTTGGCGACGCTCGATGCTTCGGCGGGAATGCAGGTGTCCGGCGAGCACCCGCCCGCGATCACCATGCCGATGTCCGTCGGCTTGATGCCGGCGCGCTCGATCGCGACGAGGGCCGCGCGGCGGCCTGTCTCGCCGTTCGTGTAGAGCCGCGCCTCTTGTGCGGCGCGGAGGTCCTTGTTCTTGGTCGTCCGGATGTAATCCAGCGGCAGGACGGTCCGGCGGTTCTTGATGCCGACGCGGGACACGATCCACGCGTCGTTCGTGCCGATGTCGAGCGACTCCAGGAACGCGTTGTCGACTTCATTTTCGGGGTGAAAGTGCCCCATCCCATGCACGTAGAGCATCGCCCTGTGCTCGTACCACGTGTGCAACGTTCCGACGAGGCCAGCTAAGGGCTCGACGAAGGCAGCGTGGCTTTGCGATGCTGGCGCTCGTGGACGTCCACGAGCTACCCGAGGTCGACGCAGCAGAGCTGCGGCTGCTCCTCGAGAGGATCAAGCGAGAGCTCGCGCGTCCCATGCTCGTATTCGACGCGGACGGGACGATCTGGACCGGGGACGTGGGGTTCGACCTGTTCACCGCAGCGCTGGCGCGTAAGGCGTTTCGCGACGACGTTCGCGAGGCGCTCGCGAGCGAGGCGAAAGGCCTCGGTCTGTCGTCCGATGGAAACGCGAACGTGCTCGCCGAACGCCTGCTCGACGCGTTCGCCGAGGGTGCTTACGACGACGCGCGCGCGTTCGCGATGATGGCCTGGGCGTTCGCCGGCTTTTCGGTCGACGAAATGGAAGAGTTCGCGCGCGAGGTCATCAAGCGCGAGGAGGTCGAGAGCCGCGTCATCCCGCCGGTCCGCGACACCCTCCGATGGGCGCAGTCGCAGGAGATCGAGATCGTCATCTGCTCGGCGTCGCCCGTCTCGATCGTGGTCGCAGGCGTCCAGCATCTCGGCATCGGCCCGGATCAGATCCTCGCCGCCGTGCCCGAGGTGTCGAAGAGCGGAAAGCTCCTGCCGCGCCTCGCGCCTCCCGGCATGCCGTACGGCGAGGGCAAGGTGACCGCCCTCGAGCGCGCACGGCCGGGTCGCCCGCTCCTCGCCGGCTTCGGCGACAGCGGCGGCGACGCCTTCTTTCTGCGCAAGGCGCACGTCCCGGTCGCCGTCGGACCGAGCCCCCGGCTCCTCGAGCAGGCCGCGTCGATCCCCGGCCTCGTGGTGCTGCGCACGTGACGGCGAAGCTCGTCCTCGACGCAGTAAAAAGGAAGTTCTCGGGCGCGGCGTCGGCCGCCGTCGACGGCGTGGATCTCGAGCTCGGCGACGGAGAGATCCTGGTCCTCGTCGGTCCGTCCGGCTGCGGCAAGTCGACGATCCTCCGCCTCATCGCCGGCCTCGACGAGCCCGACGGCGGGCGAATCCTCCTCGACGGCAAAGACCTCGCGAGCGTCCCTCCGCAGGAGCGCGACGTCGCGATGGTCTTCCAAGGCTACGCGCTCTACCCGCACATGACCGTGCGCGAGAACATCGCGTTTCCGCTCAAGATGCGCGGCGCCTCGCGCGACACGCAGACGGAGAAGGTGCGTGACGTCGCCGCGGTGCTGGGCCTCGACAAGCTCCTCGATCGGCTTCCCGGC
>JBGTSH010000545.1:0-4099 GCA_041940405.1 Polyangiaceae bacterium | reverse complement strand
ACCTGCTCGACAACGCGGTGAAGTACTCGCACACGGGCGGCACGATCCGGGTAGGGCTCGAGCGCAGCGGCGATGAAGTGTCGGTGCGCGTGTCCGATCAGGGCATCGGGATCCCCGCTGACCAGCTGGACAAGGTCTTCGACATGTTCACCCGCGTGCAGCGTCCCGAGTCGACGCTTGCCGGCGGGCTCGGCCTCGGTCTGGCGATCGCGCGCCAGCTCGCCGAGATGCACGGCGGCAAGCTCACGGTCAGCAGCGCGGGCGAAGGTTCGGGCTCGACCTTCAGCCTCACCCTCCCCGCGCTCGATGTGCCGGCGTCATCGGCGCCTGCCGCCGAAGCGAGCAGCAAGACGATCTCCAAGGATCACAAGCTCTCGATCGTGCTCATCGAAGACAACACCGACGTGGCAGAGGTCCTGGCGCTCTGGCTCCGAGACCAGGGTCACACCGTCCAAGTCGCGCGCGACGGTCTCGAGGGCGTCGAGCTCGTGAAATCGGCAGTCCCGGAGGTCGTACTTTGCGACATCGGCCTTCCCGGGATCGATGGGGTCGAGGTCTGCAAGCGCATCCGCGCGCTCGAGCTCGCGAGAGCACCATACATGGTGGCGCTGACCGGCTGGGGGATGCGCTCGGATCGTGAAAGAACGAAGGATGCGGGCTTCGATAGACATTTGGTCAAGCCCGTCGACATGGACAAACTCACCGAGGTGTTGCAGCTCCTTGCTGCCGAGCGGGCCGCGAGCGCCCGCCGCGCGAGCTGAGTTGCGGCCGAGCGGGTGATGCGGTGAGTGAAGTGCGTATGGACGCAACCGTCGAGCTGGAGCTGGAGACCGTTACCGACGCCCTGCCCGCGCTCGTGTCGTTCATCGACAGCGATCAACGGTACAGATTCGTCAGCGGCGAATACCAAAGGTGGTTCGGCGTCGCCAAAGACGAGTTGATCGGCAAGCGCATGGATGAGGTCGTGGGCCCCGCGGCGTACGAGGTCCTCAAAGGGCACGTCGAGCGCGCATTGAGCGGGTCGGTGACGACGTACGAGGCGGAGCTTCCCTACCGCACAGGAAGCCGATGGGTCGAGGCGACGTACATCCCGCAGCGTTCGTCCGACGGAGCGGTGTCGGGTTTCGTGGCCTTCGTCATGGACATCAGCCGGCGCAAGGAGCTCGAGCACGCTCGAGAAGAGGACGCCGAACGGCTCCGCATGCTGGGCGAGGAATCCCGCATCGCGAGGGCCCGCGCCGAGCAGCTCTACAGGTTCGCGCAGTCCGTCGTCGCCGCCGAGGATATCGAGGACGTGTATGCAGCTGCGCTGACCGCGATCGAGTCGGTGCTCGGAGCGGCGCGCGCAGCGATCCTGACCTTCGACGCGGAAGACATCATGCGCTTCCGCGCATCGCACGGTCTGTCGGAGGCGTACCGGAAGGCCACCGAGGGGCACTCGCCGTGGCCGCGCGACGTGACGAATCCCCAGCCGATCGTCGTGGCCGATGCGGCGCATGAGCCGACGCTCTCTTCGTTCTGGCGGCTCTTCGGCGAGGAGTCGATCGGCGCGCTCGCGTTCATCCCCCTCGTCACCAGGGGCCGGCTGCTCGGAAAGTTCATGGTCTACCATCCGGAGCCCCGGGAGCTCGCCGAGCAGGAGATCGACACCGCACAGGCCCTCGCCAGCCATCTCGCTTCCGCCATCGCCCGGTTCTCGGCCGTCGCGAAGCTCGAGGAAACCGTGCGGCAGAACGAGCTCTTCGCCGGCGTCCTGGCGCACGATCTCCGGAACCCCCTCAGCGCGATCGTCACCGCGGCAAGGCTCATTCGACCCCGTCCCGAGGCAGCGTCCTCCGCGCGGCCGGGAGATGACAGGATCGTATCGATCATCCTGACCAGCGGACAGCGGATGACGACCATGATCGATCAGCTCCTCGACTTCACCCGCGCGCGCTCGGGCGGTGGGATCGAGATGGAGCTCCAGGCTGCCGATCTCGGCAAGCTGCTTCAAGAGGCCGTGGGCGAGCTCGAAGTGGCGCACCCCGACTGGGCGATCCATCGAGAGATCCGCGGCAACCAACGGGGCACGTGGGACTCGCACCGCCTCCTCCAAGTGATCTCGAATCTCGTCGGAAACGCCGGACAGCACGGCGGCGCGAGAGCGCCGATCCGGGTGAGCCTGGACGGCACCGATCCCGAGCGCGTCATCCTCGAGGTCCGGAACGAGGGAACGATCCCCCAGGACCTCCTGCCCCTCCTGTTCGAGCCGTTTCGGCGGGCCCAGCACCGCGGCGAGCGCTCCGAGGGTCTCGGCCTCGGACTCTTCATCGTCCGTGAGATCATCCACGCACACGGAGGAAAGGTCGAGGTCTCCTCGGCCGAGGACGCGGGCACGGCGTTCCGGGTCGAGCTGCCGAGACACGCTACGGTCCGCGACCACGCCTCGAAACCGCCCCCTCGGGCTCTGTCGGCAGGAGCCATCCGCCAGCCGAGCGATGAAGCCGCGACCGACGGGCCTCGTCCGAAGATATTGCTGGTCGACGACGATCGGGACATTCGAGAGGCGCTCACCGAGACGCTCGAGGACGCCGGCTACGCCGTCTCGACCGCGACGAATGGGGCTGACGCGCTTCGAGTCCTCGGAGAAATGGAGGCCCCGCCCTCGGCCATCCTGCTCGATCTCATGATGCCGGTCATGGATGGCTATGGCTTCCTCGAAGCGCGCCGCGATCAGGCTGGTTTCGCAGCGATACCGGTCGTCGTCGTGACGGCCGGACATGGCATCGATCGAAGCCGCCTGAGCGATGCGTTTGCCATCATCCCCAAGCCCATCAAGCTACGCCTGCTCATGAGCACGCTCCGGCAAGCTGCAGCACAGGAGATCCACGCGTGACCGACGGCCCGCTCGGGTTGGCCGAGGCGCAGTTCCGGCTCCTCGTCCACAGCGTCGAGGACTACGCCATCTTCATGCTCGACGTGGCGGGCAACGTGGCGAGCTGGAATGCCGGCGCGCGCGCGATCAAGGGCTACAGTCCCGAAGAGATCATCGGAAGGCATGTCTCGACCTTCTATCCGCCGGAGGACCAAGCCGCGAAGAGGCCCCAGCGGCTCCTGCAGCGTGCGCTCGAGCAAGGTCGAGTCGAGGATGAAGGCTGGCGCGTTCGCAAGGACGGCGGCCGCTTTTGGGCCAACGTCGTCATCACCGCGCTTCGCGATGAAGAAGGGCAACATGTCGGCTTCGCCAAGGTTACCCGAGACCTCACCGCAAGGAGGGCGATGGAGGAGCGGCTGCGGCAAGCGGAACAGCGGCTGACGACGACGCTCAACAGCATCGGCGACGGCGTGCTCGCGACGGACGAGGAGGCAAAGGTCACCATGATCAACCCGGTGGCCCAGCACCTCACCGGCTGGACCGGCGACGAGGCGATCGGCCGTGACATCGAAGAGGTCTTCGACATCGTCAACGAAGAGACTCGCGCCAAAGTCTCGAACCCGGTTCGCCGCGTCCTCGAAGAAGGCAGGATCGTCGGCCTCGCCAACCACACCACGCTGATCGCAAAGGGCGGAATCGAGCGACCCATCGCCGACAGCGCCGCTCCGATCCGCGACGAAGCGGGGGTCACCTACGGAACCGTCCTCGTGTTTCGAGACATGAGCGAGGAGCGGCGCGCAGAGGAGGCTCTGCGCCAGAGCGAGGAGCGGCTGAGGCTGATGATCGCCAGCGTCAGCGATTACGCCATCTACATGCTCTCTCCTGACGGTGTGGTCATGAGTTGGAACCCGGGCGCCGAGCGGATCAAGGGCTACGCGTCGGAAGAGATCATCGGCCAGCACTTCTCGCGTTTCTTCACCCTCGAGGATCGCGCCGCCGAGAAGCCCAGCCGCGAGCTGGAGATCGCCGCCAGGGAAGGGCGGTTCGAGGACGAGGCCTGGAGGGTGCGCAGGGACGGCACGCCGTTCTGGGCCAACGTCGTCATCAGCGCTGTGCGCGATGCTTCGGGCCAGCTCCTCGGCTTCACGAAGGTCACGCGCGATCTCACCGAGCGGCGCAAGATGGAAGAGGAGCGCGTGCGTCACGCACAGGCACAAGAGGCCCTCCGCCTTCGGGACGAGTTCT
>JBGTSH010000544.1:0-4113 GCA_041940405.1 Polyangiaceae bacterium | reverse complement strand
AATACATGCCCGATGGAAGTATTAGGCTTTCTGTCAGCGAGTTGGGATTACCCGGTGAGAGCCCAGCAGGTGTTGCAGAGCACGTTTTTTCTGGCCGAACTCGTCCGTCTCCCATTAGGGAAGGGTTCTAGCGCTGAATGGAGTAGGCGCTGGCGGGTGCGCCCGATAAAGCGCCATCGAGAGGCAGGCTATCAATCCTGCAAATCGGGGTGGTACCGCGGAGTTCCCTTCGTCCCTGAGCGACGAAGGGATTTTTGTTTAACCGGCTACGCCAATTTGCCGGCAACGCGAGGAGAGAAGCATGCCAGCCAAATACAACCCGGCCGACATCGAAGCCAAGATCGCGTCGAAGAGCCCGATCGCGATCCGACTCGGTCTCGAAGCGTTCGCGGCCCAGGACGATCTCGATCTCGAGACGGCGCTGCCGATGCTGCGCGAGCGCTTGGGCGCGTGCCTCGCTACCGACGATGCACGCGAAGGCTTGATGGCGTTTCTCGAAAAGCGAAAGCCCGTCTGGAAGGGGCGATAGGTCGATCCATGGACATGCGCGAGCTCGTGAAGAACCTCGAGGCGCGTCGCGCGCAAGTGCGCGCGATGGGCGGCGAGGAGAAGATCAAGAAGCAGCACGAGCGCGGCAAGCTGACCGCGCGCGAGCGCCTCACCGCGTTCTTCGACGACGGTGTCTTCTTCGAGGTCGGCATGCACGGCACCCAGATGGGCCTCGCCGCCGGTCCCAACGGCAACGATCGCCCGCCTGCAGACGCCGTCGTGTGCGCGTTCGGCAAGGCCGACGGCCGGATGGTGTGCGCGGCCGCGTACGACTTCACGGTCAAGGGCGGGAGCATCGGCCAGACAGGCGAAGAGAAGGTCACGCGCCTTCGTCAGATGGCGCTCCGCGGTCGGTGGCCGATGGTGTGGTTCATCGATTCGGCGGGCGCCCGCATCGATCCCGGGTCGGTCCACGCCGACACGGTGAGCCTCTTCGCCGGATCGGGTCACCTCTTCCGCGAACAGGTCCACATGAGCGGCGTCGTGCCCCAGGTCGCGGCGATGGTCGGTCCCGGCGCCGCAGGCACGGCGTACATCCCGGGCCTCGCCGACTTCGTTCCGATGGTCAAAGACGTGGGCTCGATGGCGCTCGGCGGACCGCCGCTGGTCAAGGCGATGACAGGCGAGGACATCACCGAGCAGGAGCTCGGCGGCTCGAAGATCCACACGACGAAGAGCGGCGTCGGCGACATCGAGGTACCGAGCGACGAGGCGTGCATCGCCCTCGTGAAGAGGTACCTCTCGTTCTTCCCTTCGAACTGCGACGAGGAACCGCCGCGCCTCCCCGTGACCGATCCGATCGACAGGCGCGAAGAGTCGCTCCTCGATCTACTGCCGGAGAACCCCCGCCGCGCGTACGACATGTACAAGCTCATCGCTGCGATCGTCGATCACGGCGAGTGGCTCGATCTGAAGCCGCGCTGGGCGCGCAGCATCATCACCTGCCTCGCGCGGATCGGCGGCGCCCCCGTCGGCATCGTCGCGAACCAGCCCAACCACATGGGCGGGATTCTCGACGTCGACTCGGCCGACAAGGCCGCGCGCTTCATGCAGATCTGCGACGCGTTCAACATCCCGCTCGTCTTTCTGCAGGACGTGCCGGGCTTCATGATCGGCTCGAAGGTCGAGCACGAAGGCATCATCCGGCACGGCGCGAAGATGCTCCACGTGATGAGCGCTGCGACCGTGCCCAAGATTTCAGTCGTGGTCCGAAAGTCGTACGGCGCGGGCTACTACGTGATGTGCGGCCGGGCCTACGAGCCCGACCTCATCGTCTCGTGGCCCACGGGAGAGATCTCGGTCATGGGTCCCGACGGGATGGTCGGCATCGCCGCGCGCAAGCTCTTCGGGGACGCGCCGCCTCCGCCGGAAGTTCGCCAGGGCATCGTCAACCAGATCCAGCAGTACATCGACATCTACAAGGTCGCCGGCTGGGGCTTCGTCGACGACGTCATCGATCCTCGGGACACCCGGCGGGCGATCGCTTGGGGCCTCGAGCTGTCGCGCCACAAGCAGCTCGAGCGTCCCCACAAAAAGCGCGGCGTCATGCCGGTCTAGCTCGGCAAGCGGGGTTGGGGCCCCGCGCGCAGGGCTGCGAAAAACGGACCGAGGGATCCCCCGAAGCTCACCGAACGTAACCAGGTCCAGGTCAATGGGGGCCCCAGGGAATAGGGGGCCCCTGTCGCACCTTCTTTGCGTCTAGCTCGGGGTCCAGTGTTGACGACTGGACGAACGAGTACGACCATCCTTCGTTGTAGTCCGCGCGCCCCAGCTGGAGAGGAAACCCAACCATGGCCTTTGCCTCACGCGTCCCGTCCACCGTCGATGAGCTCCACGAGCACATGATGAAGCTCTACGAAGGAAGAAGTCACATCAAGTCCGTGAAGGTGAATTCGACGACCCACGCGATCGAGGTGGACCTCGACTGGGCGGCGAACAACATCGGCGGGGTCGAGGACTTCCAGCTCCCGCTCAAGCCCGACAAGATGTCCGAGGCAAACACGTACGTCGCGCTTCTCCGTCGCGACTTCGAGTCCGGGCACGAGCCGTCCCGATCGCTGTCGGAGAAGCTCTACTACTGCATCAAGACGCGCACGGTTCAGTAGGGCCGGCCGCCGGCCTCTGAAGAGAGGCCGCGCGCTATTTCTTGTTGGCCTGGCGCCCCTTTGCCGCCTCGGACCCCTTTCGCTCGGATTGGGGCCCGGCGTTGGGGCCGCCAGGCTTTTGCCCGTTGGGCTTGGCGTCTTCGGGGGCGGCTGGGGCGGGCTGGGGCCTCGGCTTGGGTTTGACCTCGGCCGGGCCGCTCCTCGGAGGCTCCTCGTAGAAGGAACCGCGCGCCGTCGCGAGGCGCACGAGCGCCGGCTGCCGGGCCAGTGCTTCGGCGACGTAGGGCTCGACCTCGAGGCCTTCGCCCACGACGCTCGGATCGAGCTTCGGGGTCACGCGGTGCAGCCCCGGCCGGAGAAAGACCGCGTTGCGGGGGCAGAACTCTGCCAAGAGGATGGGGACGTGGACCTCTTGGCCGGGCCGTACGTTGCGCATCATCTCGATCGGGATGGCGTGTGGCGCATGCTGGCCCGAGCACTCGAAGGTCGCGCGCGATTTGTTGTCCGGGCCGAGCTCCTCGACGACGAACGACAGCATGCGGCCACGCACGAGCGTCGAGAGCGTTCGGCGACCCTCGTTCACCGCACGGATGGTGACGACGACGTCGCGCGGCGCGGCCGCGTCTTCGAACCGCTCGACGTAGATGTCGAGCTGAGGTGCGTTTCGATCTTCGATCTGCGCGGACGCCCCCTCGGCCTCGGGGCCGTCTTCCGAGCCTTCACGCTCCATGCTCGGTCCCACGCCTTCGACGAGGAGCTTCGGCGGCGCGATGTGCGCAGGGGGAAGCACGAGCTCATCGCCGACGATCCTGCGCACCGCTTGGTAGGCCTCGGGCCTGTCGGTTCCTTGCGCCGCGTACGGGCCTTTTCTACCAGCACCTGCCCAGCCGAAGGTCGGCTTCGCGATGGTTCCTTCCTTGAGGCCGTCGGCCGATGCGCCGAAGCAGAGGAGGCGCGGATCGAACACTTCTTCGTAGAAGGCGCCGGGCTCGAGAAAGAGCTCGCGCTTGTCGGGGAACCCTGAAGGGCGCATGGCGCGAGGCGCCTCACACTTGTGCTTGCGGCCCTGGCCCTTCGACGTCTTGCTTGCGAGCTCGAAAGAAAGCAGCCGCACGTCGGCCGGGATGCGGATCGCCTTGTCGCTCGTGTTCTCGATGCGCACCTTCCACGGCGGATCCGGCGACGACGCTTCGACGGTGACCTTCACCGGCACCGGGAGCTTTGCGGCAGCGCGCTTCGCGGGCGCCGGTTTGGCGGGGGCAGCCTCCGGCGCGGGCGGGGGGGCCGCCGCCGGCGGATCTTCGGCAGCGGCAGGAACCGAACCCGCGAGGAGCGCGGCGATCGTCGCAACTCCGAGACAGCCCTGGGCAAGACGCATCATCCGGACCAAGGTGTAGCTGAGATGGCCGCCGCGCTCTACCCTCCTCGTCGGATGCATGGGCTCTATGCCGTTGTCGAT
>JBGTSH010000543.1:0-4129 GCA_041940405.1 Polyangiaceae bacterium | reverse complement strand
ATTCCAAATCCGCAGGTCGGGAGTTCGAGCCTCTCTGCCCCTGCAAGGTCCGATCGGTTCCGGTGAATCCAAATGGCCAAGCGCGAAGACGACGAAAAAGACGAGAAGGACGACGAACGCGACGACGACGAGTCGGAAGCTTCGAGCGCCGATCCGTCCGAGGAGCGCGATGCGGCCGACGAGTCCGAAGAGGACGAGTCCGACGAGGACGAGTCCGAAGAGGAAGAAGAGAAGGTCGCGGCCAAGAAGGAGCCCGTCGACGCCGAGTACGAGGACGAAGACGAGGACGAGAAGTCCGAGGACGACTCCGAAGACAAGGCGGCGCGCTCGGATCTCGCCACGGCCGACGGCGAAGAGGGCGAGGGCGAGGTCCTGCCGACGCACCTCGGCGCGCAGAAGTACGTCTACTCCTCGTTCATCGCGGCTGGGCTGATCTTCGCGTACATCGTCGGTCGTTCGCTTCACGGCATCTGGGCGATGCTCTCGAACCGCGACTTCTTCGCCCTCCGGTTTCCGTGGGCGACGTCGATCCACGACGACACGAAGTCGACCTACGCAATGGTGGCCGGGGGCCTCATCGCAATCGTCGTCTCCCTCCGAACGCTCAGGCGTCCCAGCGTGCGTCAGTGGGCCGACGACGTCGCCGGCGAATTGGTGAAGGTGAAGTGGCCCAACCGGAAAGAGGTGCAAAACTCGACGGTAGTCGTCATCGCCACGAGCCTCATCGCGGTGACCTACCTGTTTCTGCTGGACCGCTTCTTCGGCTTTCTCACCGACCGCATCTACACCCTCGGTGGTGGGTAGCGGCACCTGAGGAGCTTTTGGAGCAGGTCTTTCTCTGAGCGTGTTTGGAGCTAGATGGTGATGTCGGAAAAGGCAGCAGTCGAAGAGCCGGTCGAGACGGAGTCGAAGCGATCGCCCACGATGAAGTGGTACGCGATCCAGACGCACTCCGGCTACGAAGCCAAGGTCAAGGACGCGCTCCTCCAGCGCATCAAGCAGCACAACATGGAGGACCTGTTCGGCGAGATCCTGATCCCCACCGAGCAGGTGACCGAGGCCAAAGCAGGCGGCAAGGCCCGCACGCGCCAGAAGCTCAGCTACCCCGGTTACATCTTCATGCAGATGAAGATGAACGAGAAGGCGTGGCACCTCGTCAAGGCGACCACCAAGGTCACCGGTTTCCTCGGGAACCAGACGCCGTTCGAGGTTCCGATGTCTCAGATCGAGAACGCGCGCCGCGGCACCGCCGAGGGCACCGTCAAGCCGAAGCCGCGCCTGTCGTTCGAGGTCGGCGAGGAAGTCCGCGTCCTCGACGGTCCGTTCTCCAACTTCACCGGCACCGTCGATGACGTGAAGATGGATAAGCAAAAGTTGAAGGTCAAAGTTTCAATCTTCGGACGACCGACGAGCGTGGAGCTCGATTTCTCGGCCGTCGAGAAGCGCTGAGAGAATGTTTTGATTCGCCCTTCGGGCGAGATGGCAGGGGACTTAGGTAGGTCGCAATGAAGAAGGTCACTGGTTACGTCAAGCTTCAGCTCCCGGCCGGCAAGGCCAACCCCTCGCCGCCCGTCGGCCCCGCGCTCGGTCAGCACGGCGTCAACATCATGGGCTTCTGCAAGGAGTTCAACGCCAAGACCTCGAGCCAGGGTGATCTCATCATCCCGGTGGTGATCACGGTCTACTCCGACCGCTCGTTCACCTTCATCCTCAAGACGCCGCCGGCGAGCGTGCTCTTGAAGAAGGCGGCGGGGCTGCCGACGAGCAAGAAGCCGGGCGCCGGCTCCAAGGAGCCGAACAAGACGAAGGTCGGTTCGGTCACCAAGGCGCAGCTCAAGGAGCTCGCCACGCAAAAGATCCAGGACACGAACGCCGCGAGCGTCGAAGCGTGCATGCGATCGATCGCAGGCACCGCCCGCTCGATGGGGATCGAGATCAAAGACTGATCTCGAAGAGAAGTTTTTCGAACACCACGGTCCCGCACTCGATGGTGAGTGTCGGGGGCGCCGTGGGAGGCGAAAGCCGAACAAGGAGAAGTATGCCGAAGGTCCCGAAAAAACGGGCGGAGGCCGAGAAAAAGGTCGACCGCGCACTGAAGTACACGCTCGAAGACGCGTGTACGAAGGTGAAAGAGACGGCTTATGCGAAGTTCGACGAAACAGTCGACATCGCGGTCCGTCTGGGCGTGAACCCCAAGCACGCGGATCAAATGGTCCGCGGCGCCGTCGTGCTCCCGCACGGCACCGGGCAAGCGCTGCGTGTGCTCGTCTTCGCAAAGGGTGAGAAGGCCAAGGAGGCCGAGGCTGCTGGTGCCGATCACGTCGGCGAGGCGGACTTGGTCAACAAGGTCCAAGAGGGCTTCATGGACTTCGACCGCGTCATCGCGACGCCGGACATGATGGGTCTCGTCGGTAAGCTGGGCCGTGTGCTCGGCCCCCGCGGGCTCATGCCGAACCCCAAGGTCGGCACCGTCACGTTCGACGTGAAGACCGCGGTGAACGAAGCCAAGGCCGGCAAGGTCTCGTTCAAGGCCGAGGCACTCAAGGACAACGCCTCCGCGCTGATCACCGCGCTCGTCCGGGCCAAGCCGTCGACCGCCAAGGGTACCTACCTCAAGAGCATCACGCTCTCGAGCACGATGGGGCCGGGCGTTCGCGTCGACGTTCTCCAGTTCACCGGAACGAAGGAGGAGGCGTAACCATGGACCGCGCCCAGAAAGAAGCCCTCGCGGGCAACGTCAAGGAGCGCTTCGACAAGATGAGCTCGGTCGTGCTCCTGGACTTCCAGGGCCTCGACGTCGAGTCCGTCACGAAGCTCCGCAACGAGTTCCGCAAGCAGGGCGTCGAGTACAAGGTCGTCAAGAACACGCTCATCCGTCAGGCGATCAAGGGTCAGCCGTGGGCAGATGCCTTCGGCAAGTCCCTCGTCGGCATGACGGGCGTCGCGTTCAGCTACGAGGACCCGAGCGCCGCGGCCAAGGTGGTCAAGGCGTTCCGGAAGGACAACGAGAAGCTCAAGGTCAAGGCGGGCCTCGTCGACGGTCAGTTGATCGCCGGCGACCGCGTCGAGACCGATCTCGCCGGCATGCCCGGCAAGGACGAGCTTCGCGCCATGCTCCTCGCCACGCTCCAGGCGCCGCTGGTCCAGTTCGTCCAGCTGCTCCAGGCACCGGCGCAGAACCTCGTCTACGTGCTCAAGGCCAAGGAGGAGAAAGGCTAACCCCCGCACCTCTCTCCACTTCGCCGATTGAAAGTTTTGAATTTTCTACGCGAGCGGCAGAGCGCCCTCGCATCTCAGGAGTCTTGAAAATGGCAGACGTTACCCGTGACCAGGTCGTTGATTTCCTCTCCAACCTCCCCGTGATCCAGATGGCCGAGCTCATCAAGGATCTCGAGAACAAGTGGGGCGTGAAGGCTGCTCCCGCTGCCGTCGCCGTGGCCGCTGGCCCCGGTGCTGGTGCGGCCGCTGCCCCCGCCGAGGAGCAGTCGGAGTTCACCGTCGTTCTCGCGAACGCCGGCGCGAACAAGATCCAGGTCATCAAGGTGGTTCGCGAGATCACCGGCCTCGGTCTCAAAGAGGCGAAGGACCTCGTCGAAGCCGCTCCGAAGCCCCTCAAGGAGGGCGTTGGCAAGGCCGACGCCGAGGACATGAAGAAGAAGCTGGCCGAGGCCGGCGCGACCGTCGAGCTCAAGTAACTCGGCGTGTGTCTGTGAGGCGGCGAGCGCTCAGTGAGCGCTCGCCGCTGCCCGCTTCGCTTTTCTTGTTGCGTGAGTTTTCGGGAAGCAGCGTCCGGAGGACACCAGATGGCGTCGATCGTTCAGACCAACTTCCGCGTCCGTAAGAATCTCGGCCGCGTCCGTCGCATCGTCGACATCCCCAACCTGATCGACATCCAGAAGTCGAGCTACGACAAGTTTCTGCAGATGTCGGTGCCGCAGAACCAGCGGCACGAGGTGGGGCTGCAGGCAGTATTCCGATCCGTCTTCCCCATCAAAGACTTCAACGGGACGAGCGAGCTCGTCTTCGTTTCTTACAACCTCGAGCCGCCGAAGTACGAGCACCCCTGGTTCTGGTCGGATCAGCACGGCGGCAAGCTGCAGTCGGTCGGCGTGCCGATGGACTGGGATCG
>JBGTSH010000542.1:0-4147 GCA_041940405.1 Polyangiaceae bacterium | reverse complement strand
CGTATGCAGCGACGAGCCGACGACGGAGATCCGTTGAGATGGCGTTGCCCATGACCGCGTTTGATCATGCCGCGTCGATCAGCGCAAGCGGGTCGTGGTGTAACCCGCGGGCGTGAGAGGGAGGCCGAAGGCCGACCGACACGACCGTCGGGTTCAACGTGCTGTTGGCGAGCCTAGCGCTCAGCGTCGCCCTCGCTCCTCTTCCCGCGCCGTGGTGGGGGTGCCCAGTCGGGCGAGTGCCACGGATACGTGAGTGCGCCGCACCGGCTGCAGATCACCCGGCGCCCTTCCTCGATGAGTGCATCGCATGCCTTGCAATGGCTCACATGGAAGTCGGTGTGGTCCAGGATCGCCTTGGCCGAGGCAAGGCCGATACCCGACATCTCGCGAAGACGCCTGACGAAGTCGATGCGGCGATCTTGGTCGAGAAGTTCCCTCAACTCCGCCATCTCCTCATCGGACAACTCCGGCTCGGTCCACTCACTTCTGCAGGCCGCGCACCGCTGGTTCAGCGTTTCCAATGTGAGAATCTCGCCCTCGGTGAAGAGTCTCGGAGCCTTCTCGGAAGTGAACGTGAAGACGAAGAGATCTGTGCGCGGGTGGCCAGCGTCATCGAGCGCGCGAGGCTGTGAGAGATGCGGCGCGACCTTGTAGCCGCCGAGGCTTGTGCCCGTCACGACGTTCAGCTCCCCTTCATCGAGCCTCTGGACGATGATCTGGCGAGGCCGAGCAGCTGAATGATGGAAAACCCGGAACCGCGGCTGCATTTCCTCGGTCTCGCCAACGTATCCGCGTTGAGCGGCAGACGCTAGAGGGAGGGGACCGAAGGTCCCCGACCGACGGCGGCTGTCCGATCCAACGCGTTGTTGGCCAGCCTCGGAAGTGGGGGCTTACCCGCGACCAGCCCCCGCCGGTTAATACCCGGCGCCAAGAAAGATGGCATAGACCCCATTCCACGCACCGCCTGCAGCGAGTCGGAATTGGTCTAAAAAGTTCGCAAAAGATTCGGCAACGACCAGCGGCTCCTCCCATTCGGGCGCAAAGCCGTGGACGACTTTGCCGGTCTCGGTGTCGATGGCGAGGTAGTCGTAGTCGGAGTGCACTGCCAACATGAAAGGAAAGTAGCGGTCCCAGAAGCGCCGAATTGCCTGTTGGCGTGCAGCCTCGTCCCTCTCACCAACGGCCCAGTTGAGCGCCATCAGTTCGTACTCGTTCCAACGAAACGCGCGCGATGAGGTCCGAGCGTAATCCGCTCTCGTAAGAAACCAGGAGGTCTTGTCGGCACTGACGCAGCGATCGAGATGCCCGAGAAACCTCAGGGCGCTGCGGGGCACACGTGGGTGTCGGGCTGCAACCGCGGGAGGCAACAACGTTCGCGATCTGGACCGAACGCGAACGGTCCAACCATGGTTCTCGCGGAGCATCGTTAGAAGCTCGTTCATCGGGCGCCAGGACCGCGGGCTGGTGACTCAAGGACTCAGCTTCGTTCGGCCAGTCACAATAGAACGACCGGCTCGCATTCACCAAGTCGCGGGTTACGCCGAGTGTGACCTCGGAGCAGAGCCGCACGGGGAAGCGAGCCGGTCGAGAAGAAGGTTAGCGCAGATGAAGCGTTGGGCACGTCCGCGGGTGAGGGAGCGCCTGTCACGTCGCTCGCATCTCGAGATCGAGTTGGCGTCTCGAGGGCGAGCGCCGCGCCAGGCTCGAGCTGCGCGATACGATCGATGTCGGCCGAGGCGGGGGCTCTCGCCGTCGGTCGAGGCAGCACCGCAGCACCAGGAGTTCCCATGAAGCAGGATCTTACCTTCGTCGGTCTCGATGTTCACGCGGAGACGATCGCCGTCGCCGCAGTTCAAGGGCGCGATGGCGTGCGCTCGCTCGGCGTGGTTCCGAACACTCCCGAAGCGATTCGACGTGTGCTCGGAAAGCTCGGACCGAAGAAGCACCTTCGCGTCTGCTACGAGGCTGGGCCCACCGGCTACGTCATCTACTGGCAGCTCGTCGCGATGGGCATCCCGTGCGACGTCGTGGCGCCGTCGCTCGTACCGACGAAGGCAGGCGACCGCATCAAGACGGACCGCCGCGACGCCGAGCGCCTGGCTCGCGCACATCGAAGCGGCGACCTCACGGCGGTCTGGGTCCCTGACTCAGCCCACGAAGCATTGCGCGACCTGGTCCGAGCTCGCGAGTCGGCAAAGGAGGACCAGACGCGCGCCAAGCATCGGCTGACGAAGTACCTGCTTCGGTACGGTCAGCGGCCCGCGAAGGGGACGCGTGCCTGGACGGCCGCGTGGTGGCAGTGGGTGCGAGCCGTCACCCTCGCGGAGGATTGCCAGAACATCGTGCTGCTCGACCTCATCATGGAGGTCGACAAGCAGGCGGTGCGCATCGCGCGGTTCGACGCTGCCATCGAGACTGCGGTCGAGAAGGCGCCGGCGAAGCTCCGCGCGACGGTCGACGCGCTACAGAGTCTCCGAGGCGTTGCGAAGCTGACGGCCGTCACGCTGGTCACGGAGATCGGCAGCTTCAGCCGATTCGCGCACGCTGCGCAGGTCATGAGCTACACCGGGCTCGTTCCCTCCGAGCACTCGAGCGGCAAGAAGAGCAAGCGAGGTGCGATCACCAAGACGGGCAACTCGCACCTCCGACGCGTGCTCGTGGAGTCCGCGTGGCACTATCGCCATCGGCCGCGGTTGGCGAAGCGTCAGCGCGACCTCCAAGGCAGCCTTTCGCCGAGCGTCGCGGCCATGGCCTGGCGAGCGCAGGACCGGCTCCACCGCCGCTACTGGCTGCTCACCGCGAAGGCGAAACCCAAGGCCAAGGTCGTCACCGCGGTCGCGCGCGAGCTCATCGGCTTCATCTGGGCGATGGGGCGTGAGGTCGAAGCGGAACAGGGTCGAGCAGGCAAGCGCGCAGCGGCGTGAGCTCAGCGGAGACAGAGAGGTCGATGTGAGGTGAGCGATTCAGGGGTCGAGCGCGGCGACGGATAGGAGAATCCTCGAGTACGTTGTGTGGTTCCAATCCACGAGGCCAGTGCGAGGCAGCTCCCGACGAATCATGACCATGAAGGCGGCTCCGGCCGATCCTCGGATATCAGCGTGATTAATCGTCGAAAAAGCTCAGCTCGACCACTGATTCGCCCACCTCACCAAGCCGACGAAGGAGAAGAAGAATGTGACCGCACCGATTAGAAAGAACTGGCAGGGTCGTTCCATATCAACGTACTCGCGTTCAGCGGCGGGCGGCAAGGGAGGCCGGCGCAGCCGGCCGAGTGCAGGCGACCGTCCGCTGCAACGCGCAGTTAGCGCGACCGGCTCCGGGACCTGCGCTTTCGGGCGACGAGATCCCTTTCCGCGACCCATTGGAGAAAGGCGTGGTCAGCGTTTCCTACGGACACGACCCGCTGGCCATGAGTCAGGAGTCCGACGCCGTGCTCACGCTCCCATTCCGCACGCATACTGAATCCGACGTACGCAAGCCGCCCGCTCACCGTCGGATGGATGAAGCAGCCCTGGAGTTCGTGGAGGCGTCTGAACGCGGCCTCATCGAGGCGCTCTGGCATCTCGGGCAGCTCGAACTTGGGCCACTTCCGGGCAAACTCAAGATACCGAGGGCGCAACTGGTAGTAGTGCTTCGTCGCTGCGTGTACGAGCCGGGGCGCCAAAGAGCCATGGTTCGCCAGAAGGTGAGCCAGAGTTGCAACCTGGGCAGCGCTAGGCGGATTTTCCTCGCTCGAGGCCTCCGGCGAAAACACCACTTCGAGACGCCCTCGATCTTTTCCGCGGATGAGCTCGCGAAGGCCCGGAAAGACTGCCCGTTGGACCCAGAAGGTGCCGTCCCAAGTAGGCTTCATAACGGTAGTGTCGCGCTAACGTATCAGGCGTTAAGCCGCGAACACCAGACCGAGCGAAGCGAGGGAAGGTGGTCGTCGGCTTCAACGCCCAGTTGGGCGACCTTCAGCTTTCAGCCGCTCCGATTCTCTCGTTTGTGGCTTGTCGGTCTTTGAATAGCTGGATCAGCTCGGTGCAGTTGCCGGGGATGCGCCCCCAGGCGGTGTAGCCCTCGTCGTTGCGAAGATGCGGATCTGCGCCAGCATCGAGCAGGGCTCGCGCACAGCTCACACTTCCGGCGTTGCACGCCCGCATCA
>JBGTSH010000541.1:0-4157 GCA_041940405.1 Polyangiaceae bacterium | reverse complement strand
AAAGCAGCTTCGGTCCCGCTACCGAGGGTGTACCTCGATGACGCGACCTCGCTCGCGATGACGCCGGTCTTGCGTGAGCTGCCCGCGACCGTCGTCGGCTCCGCAGCGCTGCGCGGCAGGACGCTGCCCGAGCTCTCGTTCCTCGCCGGCCATCACCTCTCCTCGCAGCGTTCCGAGCACCGGATCGCTCGCCTCTCGGCGGACGTCGACGATCTGGCGGCGTGCTTCGTCACCGCCGTCTGCGTCGTCGTTCCGGACACGCCGATCCCCGACCGGCTGCGCTCGCTCGTCGATCTGCTCCTGCCTCGCGTGAAGGATCGGATGTCATCCGACGACGAAGCGCTCCTCGAAGAGGCGGTGGGCGCCTTCGACGCGGACGGAGCGCGCGCGGACATCGGGGCGTACATGCGCGCGGTCGAGCGTGCCGGTCTGCGATGCGGCCTCCTGCTCGCCGGCAACCTTTCGGTCGCGCTCGCGATGGCCAAGACGCTGCCCGGGGGCGCCGACGCGTTCAAGGAGCGCGAGGCCGAGCTGTGCTCGTTCTCGATGTCGACCGCAGCGGCGCGGCTTCGCGCTCGTCTCGGCTGGTACGACTGACCTTCGTCGTTCGAAGCACAAAACGACGCGGCGCCACCCGAAGGCGGCGCCGCGCGAATTGCTCAGTCTTCGGCGATGCTCAGAGCATGCTGAAGTTGAAGCCGCAGCGGTAGTGGTTCGACACGACGAGCGGGTTCGGCGTGCCCGTGATGCGGATGATGATCGTCGACTCGCCGGTGACGTCGACGGGCATGCCGTCGCCGCCGATCAGGATCTCGGCGTCGCCCGTCTCGGTGCCCGAGCCGAGCACCATGCCGTCGCTGCCCGCGATGATCTCGGCCTCGAGGTCCTCGACGCCGGAGCCGATACGGCCGCCGGCGCAGACGACGGTGAGGCCGGTGTTGCCCTCCGACGCGATGCTGAAGTGGTCGAGGTCAGCGGCCGGCAGGTGACCGCTGACGAAGTAGCCCGTGGTGTTGCCATCGGGGTGCGCGAGCACCTCGGGCGTCGCCTGGATCGAGTTGCTCACCTCGGCCGTCTCGAGCTGGTTCGATTGCGAGAAGCCGTTCGCGTAGATGTAGAAGGGCGCGAGCGGGCCGGTCGCATCGTTCGCGCCGCCGGTGACGCGGACGAAGTAGGTCTGGCCCGGGATGAGCGGGAGCGACAGATCGGGGTAGTCCACCGCGCTCGACTCGAGCGAGTAGTCCTGAACGCCGATGACGGCGCTCGTGCTGTCGAGGACCTGGACCGAGCCGGAGAAGCGCGACGAGCCGCTGCCGCGACCCTCGGCTGCTTCGGCGCCCGGCGGCTGGAAGGTGAAGAACGCCTCGAGCTCGGTGCCGGCGTCGACGGTGATGTCGTTCGGCATCGTGAAGCTGAAGAAGTCGACGTCGGTCATCGAGCCGAACTCGCCGTAGCCGAGCGTGAGGTAGTAGCTGCCCGGCATGCCCGCCACGAGCGGGTCGCCGTTCGTCGCCATGGCGCTGGTGTCGTTCGGCTCCGCCTCACCCTTCGGGTTGGCGAGGACGTCGGCGGCCTCCATGTAGATGTCGATGGCGTAGCTGTAGTCGCGGAGGCCCATGTAGTAGGCCGCGTCGCAACCGCTGCCCGGCGTGTTGCAGAACTCTTCGACCTTCAAGAAGTACGACCCGTCCTCGGGCAGGATCGTGAGGATCGTCGAGTCCTGCGAGTTGCGCGGGTAGGGGTCGTCGTTGACCGCGAGCAGGTTCTGCTGCGAATCGTAGAGCGAGAGAACGATGTCCGGATCGGTCGAGGCGAAGGGATCGCCGTCGGGCTTCGACGTCGCCTGGATGCTGGCGAGGCCGGCGAGGCCGTTGAACGTGTAGTAGTCGACGTCCGAGTCCGGCGGGTTCAGCTCTGCATCGGAGTCGCTGATGCCGGGGATGCCGTTGCTCTCTTCGAGCGGGTCGGCGTCGGCGAACGTGTCGTTGCCGTCGCCCATCATCGAGCCCGTGGAGCTCACGGTGGCCGTGACGGTGCCCGACTGAATGGTGCTGCCCGTGACGGGGCTGCCCGTCGTGGTCGTGTCACCACCGCCGCCGCCCCCGGGCGCATCGGAATCGGAATCACCGCATCCCGTTGCCAAGGCCGTGAGCGAAAGCCCAAGGGTGCACAGACCAGCAAGAATCTTCGACTTCATTGATGCCTCCGGTAGCGTCGCCCCCACGCCGAAGGGAGCACCCCACGGAGCGGTCGACCGTGTCTCAAGGAAGCTCTGCTTCTAGTCAGGCATTCTTGAAGCTTCAAGAGGCAACACCTCAAAGAAGCTTGGGAGGTTCGGCCCCTCCTCCAGGCCGGAGGCGGCACGATTTCGGCGGCTCAGCTCACGGCTCGGCCATCGACGGGTAGCCGATCTCGGTCGGCGGGACGAAGGTCTCCTTGATCGTTCGCGGGCTCAGCCATCGGTAGAGGTTCAGCGCGCTGCCGGCCTTGTCGTTGGTTCCGGAGCCGCGCGCCCCGCCGAACGGTTGCTGTCCGACCACCGCTCCCGTCGGCTTGTCGTTCACGTAGAAATTCCCGGCGGCGTCCCGCAGCCGCACGCTGGCGCGCTCGACGAACGAGCGGTCGCGGCCGAACACAGCGCCCGTCAGCGCGTAGGCGCTGCCCTCGTCGCACTCCGTGAGCGCCTCGTCGACGCGGCTGTCCTCGTAGACCCAGATCGTGAGGATGGGTCCGAAGAACTCCTCGGTCATGAGGCGCGATCGGGGGCTCTCGGACTCGACGATGGTCGGGTGCACGAAGAAGCCCGTCTGGTCGTCGGTCTTGCCTCCGGCGACGACCGCGTAGTGCGGGGCCGCCTTCGCCTCTTCGATGACGCCCTTGTGCTTTGCGAACGCGCGCTCGTCGATGACGGCGCCCATCAGGTTGCGAAAGTCGCTGACGTCTCCGACCTTGATGCCCTCGACGGTCGCGACGAGGCGATCGCGCAGCTCCTGCCAGATCGATCGCGGGATGTACGCGCGGGACGCGGCGGAGCACTTCTGTCCTTGGTATTCGAACGCACCGCGCGCGAGCGCGACGGCGAGCGCGTCGAGATCGGCGCTCGCGTGCGCGAAGACGAAGTCCTTGCCGCCTGTCTCGCCGACGAGGCGCGGATAGCCGGCGTACTTTCCGATGTTCTCGCCGACGCGCTTCCAGATCGATCGAAACACCGACGTCGACCCGGTGAAGTGAACGCCAGCGAGCCCTTCGTGATCGATGCACGCGCCGACGATCTCCTCGGCCGGGCCGTTCACGAGGTTGATGACGCCATCGGGCAGCCCGGCGGCGCGCAAGACGCTCATCACCTCGTGCGCGCTGCGGAGCGCGAGGGGCGACGGCTTCCACACGACGGTGTTGCCGAGCAGCGCCGGCGCCGTCGGCAGGTTCCCCGCGATCGCGGTGAAGTTGAAGGGCGTGATCGCGCAGACGAAGCCTTCCAGCGGCCTCGCCTCCATCCGGTTCCACGTGTTCGGGACCTGGACGAGCGGCTCGAGCAGCCGGCTCGCGAACGCCACGTTGAACCGCCAGAAGTCGATGAGCTCGCACGCCGAGTCGATCTCGGCTTGGTAGGCGGTCTTGCTCTGGCCGAGCATCGTCGCGGCGTTGAGACGCGCGCGCCACGTCGTCGCCGCAAGCTCCGCCGCGCGCAGGAACACCGCGGATCGCTCGCTCTGCGACATCGCGGCCCACGCGGGCCGCGCGGAGAGCGCCGCCTTGATCGCTCGCTCCGCGTGCGCGCTCGTCCCCTGGTGCGCGCGACCGAGGACGAGGCTCTTCTCGTGCGGGCTCCTCACGTCCAAGAGATCGCTCGTGCGCTCCTCGCGCCCGCCGATGAACATCGGGATGTCGACGGTCTCGCCGCGCATTCGCTTTAGCTCGGCCTTGAGGGCGGCGCGCTGGGGGCTGCCGGGCGCGTAGGAGTTGACCGGCTCGTTCTGGGGCGGGGGAGGGGCGTCGAGCGACGACATGGGCGACTTCGCCTTCGAGGAGCTGGTCCTGGCCGACTACCGGATCGAGGTCCTGCCTCCCTGGGCCCGCAGCGGGATCTGGCCGGTCCTCGCCCGGCGGACCTACACGCACGCGGAGTCCCGCGACGCCTCCGACCCCCTGGCCCTACA
>JBGTSH010000540.1:0-4172 GCA_041940405.1 Polyangiaceae bacterium | reverse complement strand
CTTCGAGAAGCGAGCCGCACCAGGCGAGCCGCCGCTCTTCGTTCACTTCGTGATCCACGGCGTGCTCTACGTCGCGGCCTGCGCCGTGCGGACGCGCGGTGCGGCATGGCTCGTGCGGAGCCCGCTCTGGGAGTCGCGCGTGCGCCTCGAAGGCAAGGCTGGCGTCTGGGAGATCGCACCTTTCTCTTGGTGGCTGCGTGCGCTCTCGGACGACGAGATCGGCAAGGGCACCCTCGCCGATCGCTATCGGACGCACGTCGAGGAGCCGACGCTGGATGCCGAAGCATGGCCGCGCGTCTGCGAAGCCGATCGCCGCTTGCCGAGGCTCTCGCGGCCTCGCTACGACACCCTCGTGAAGCTCCTGCAGACGCACTTGCCCGAGGTGACGGATCTCGGCGAGCACTTCCCGTCGCCGCAACGCTTCGACGAGCTCGCCTTCCGATGGCTCGCGCCGCACGTGGTCGGCGACGGTCGCGCCGTCGTTCTCTTCGGCCTCGCCGAGAAGGGCGCGCACCTTTACTGGATCACCAAGGCGGGCTTCGCGAAGGCGCTGTTCTTCGAAGCCGACGCAGCGCCGGAGCCTCAGCTCTCGAAGGAGACGACCGACGACGGCATCGAAAAGCTCGTCCTCCTCGCTTCGCGAGCAGGCGCGCCGGTCCGCCACGAGATGCTGTGGTGGGGGCCCTGACGCTGCGTTGCTGATGCCAGCTTCGGGGCTGACACAACCACGGATTTTCGTGTGTGAAGATAACTGGCAAGCCGCCAGCTTTCTTGTGCGCTCGGGTGTTCAACGCGAGCTGATACGCTCCCGTAGACCGACGAATCGTCTCGTCGCCATCAAATCGTGACGAAGGCTCGCTCGCCCTTCTGGTAGCCCTGGTCGACGGTCACGCCGGGAGGATGCAATGAGTGCTCGGGGTCGATTCTTCGCGATGGCGTTTGCTCTCATCGCCGGTAGCGTGAGCTGCCAGGGGGCGCCGCACCCAGATGAACGCGTAGCAGAGGCGAGCACCGCCTTGGGGGAATGCCGTACTGTCGAGCTGATAGCATCACGGCAGTACGACCCTGAGGTGGAGCTAAGTGACGAATGGGACGGGTTTTGGCCGCCAGCAACCTACAGAATTCCGCCGCAGATCGAAGTCATCGCGGGGAGCGCAGGCACGCCACAAGGGGGCGGCTTTCAGGAACTCCGTTTCTTCAGTCTCGAGACGGGTTACAACGACTGCATCTACTTCCCCAATGCGGGAGGTACGGCGTATGTGTTCGACTCATGTGATCAGGGCAGTGCAGGGGATCCGTTCACCGCGTTCGAAGTAATCCTGTGGGGTCCAGTAGGGCTTGCCACGGCTGGCACCACGACCACACGGGTCGTGCTCGAGGAGCCGATCGATGACGGTAGCGCGTGCACAGTCGACACCTGCGACCTGCAGACGGGAGTCAGCCACACGCCGATCGATGTCGATGACAACGATCCGCTGACCATCGAAGTCTGCTTCCCGTCGACCGGGATCGAGACTTGGACCGCGCCCGCCACCGACCCGACCGCCACCACGACGGTGGTCGATGCGTGGGCCTTCCTCTACGAAGGCCCGGATCCCCTTCAGACCGGCGTGAACCCGATCGACATCGACTTCAAGCGCGCCGCTCTGATCGAAGGCTTCGTCTACCTGCCTGACGGCAGCCCGGCCAGCCTCGCGACCGTCGAGGTGCTCAACCACCCCGAGTATGGCTCGACGATTAGTGACAACAACGGTCGATACCTGCTCGTGGTGAACGGCGGCGGGCCGCTCACGGTGGACATCGATCTGGCCGGCCACCTGCGGGCTCAGCGCGCAGTGAATCCCAGGTGGCAGGGCACGGCTCGCGCGGGCGACGTGCGCCTCGTCGCGATCGGAGGCGTCGACGGCATCGCCGAGCTGGACGACCCCTTGGTTCAGGTCGTTGCGGGCGAGCAAGAATCGGACTCGCGCGGCGTGCGCCAGCCCACGATGCTGGTTCAACCTGGAACGGCCGCTTCGGTAGAGCTCGAGAACGGCACGTTGGTGCCGCTCGACGGAATCGAGGAGCAGCTGACCTTCCGGATCAGCGAGTACACCGTTGGTGACGACGGCCCAGAACGGATGCCGGCCGCGCTCCCGCCGGCAAGCGCATTTACGTACGCGGTCGAGATCGGGATCGACGAAGTCAGCGCCGTGCAGGACGGCGTCGGCATCGTGCTGGATGAACCCATCCATCTCTACCTCGACAACTTCCTGGGCTTCGATGTCGGCACCGTCGTTCCTGTCGGAAGATACGACCGGGAGAGCGGCCTCTGGGTACCGGAGGAGAACGGCATCGTCATTGCGGTCGCACAGCCAATCGGTGGAGGCTTCGGGATCGACCTCGACGGCGATGGCGTAGGCGAGCCGTCGAACGAGCTGGAGGAGGTGGGCCTCGACAGCGCCACGCTGGGGGAGCTGGACGACCTCTACATCGAGGGAGATGAGCTCTGGTACGTCCGGCTCGATCACCTCTCGCCGATCGATCTCAATTATCCGTACCAGGCGGATCCACAGGCTTGCAGTCCGGCCGAGTGTGGCGAGGAGCCGGACGACAGCGGGAACGACGATCCTTGCAGCAGTGAAAAGCCCGGCTCGATCATCGAGTGCTCGAACCAGGTTCTCGGCGAGGAGCTGCCTGTAACCGGCACTCCGTATCGCCTCGTTTACAACTCAAGCCGCGTCCCAGGTCGACTTCGCCCTCAGAGGCGCGTGGCTTTGCCATTGACGGGTGATTCGGCTCCTCCGACCATTCTGAAGGCGATCGAGGCCACCGTTACCGTGGCCGGGCGCAGCTTCAGCAATGAAGTGGTTTGCCCGCAGCCAGCTGGCTGTGCCGCCGAGCTGATCTGGGACTTCCTTTGGGACGGCAAGGACATGCTCGGCCGAACCGTTCAGGGCTCGCAGCGCGCCGTGTACGAGGTCGTCTATCGATACGACGCGGTCTACGCAGAGCCGGGCAGCTCGGGAGGCGCCCCGACCTTCGCGGTATGGGGAGAGGATCCGCTGACCAGCCTCGCAGGCGCGCCAATCGCTTTCGCCACGAGCTGGGACTTCATCATCGGCGCCTGGGACGCCCGCGCCGACGGCTTGGGCGGCTTCACGCTCGATGCCGTGCACCACTTCGACGCGCAAACGTCGACGCTCTATCTGGGCGACGGGCATCGCCGCATCGTGAACGCCAACAGCTTGATGGTGCGCCAGCTCGAGGAGCGCCCCGGTGTGAACAGCATCGGCGACCTCGTGGCGCTCCCCGATGGCGGTGTGATCGCTCTCGAGGGGCCCAAGTACGTCTATCGCCGCACCCCCGGCGGCCAGCGGATACCGCTCGCCGGTGAGGGAAGCTCTTGCACACCGGTTTGCCCGGCGCACGACGTTACATCCATCGCCGTCGGGCCAGATGGCTCGGTGTACCTCTTGGAGCCCTTCTTCCCGCGGATCGAGCGGATCGCCCCGAATGGTTCGCTGTCTACCTTCGCGGGTACAGGATCGTCGGGCGCAGGGACTGAGGAGGGCGTTCCGGCGTACACGGTGGGCCTCAGCCAACCTCGCGCGGTCGCCGTTGCCAATGACGGCAGCGTCTACATCGCTCAGAGCTCTCCGGACACCATCCGGCGCGTCGACGCCAACGGAATCATCCAAACGGTCGCCGGCCAAGACGCCGGGGTCGGACAAGTCCTGAGCGGGCCGGCGTCCGAGGTGAACCTCGGGCAGATCTCGGACATGGAGTTCGGTCCGGACGGCAGCCTGTACGTCCTCACGGCCTTCGGCTCCGCTGGCTACGTGTTGCGGATCGATCCGGATGGCAGCGTGGAGCACATTGCCGGGGGAGGAAGCGGTAGTGGCGCAACGGATGAGGGAATCGCCGCAACCGCTGCGGACATCCAGAATCCCACGCGGCTCATCGTGCGCCCGGACGGCACCGTCGAGATCATCTGCGACCAGAACCAGCTCGTGCGCCAGATCACCACGGAAGGGATCATTCGAACCATCGCCGGCAGGCGCTACACCGGCTACCCTCCGCCGCCGAAGCAGCTTGGTGGCCCGGCAGCGGATGCAGCATTCAACGCTCTCCACTCGCTCGCGCGTACCCCCGATGGCCGGCTGCTCCTCGGTGAAACGAGCCCGACCTTG
>JBGTSH010000539.1:0-4176 GCA_041940405.1 Polyangiaceae bacterium | reverse complement strand
CTCGAGCGCGGCGCTAGCGGCCGCGCGGGCAAGATCGCCGGCCGATCCCGTGCCCGTGAAGACGCCGAGCACCGTTCCGTCCCACAGCACGTTGACCGAGCCGCCGCGGCGACCCACGACCTCTTGAGCCGGGGTGAGCGCGGAGTGGACTTCGGCGAACGGGAGCGTGGCACCGTCCTCGTGGCTCGCTGTCTTGTCGATGTCGCGCGAGACCACGATGCTCGCGACCCGCTTCTCGAACCGCGACACGTGACGGCCGGAGACCGCACCGGCCGAGCCTTCGGAGGTGAGGAGCGGCTCGACCGAACCGAGCTCTCGCGCGACGACGGCGGCGCTGTCGGGGCGAGCCTGCGGGTCCTTCGAGAGCAACCGCATCACCAAAGTCTCGAGCGGCTTCGGGATGCCGGGCGCGACGGTGCCGAGCGGCGCCGGCTCGGTGAGGAGCACTTGGGCCAGGCACGCGATCGGCGAATCGCCAAAAAACGGCGGCGATCCGGCGAGGCACTCGTAGATCACGCACCCGAGCGAGAAGAGATCGGCCCGCGCGTCCACTCGGGCACCGCCGGTCGCTTGCTCCGGCGCCATGTACGCCGGAGTTCCCATTGCCATGCCCGGGTCGGTGAGCGTCGCTGCGAGCGTGCCGCCGCGAGCGATCCCGAAGTCGAGGATCTTCACGTGCTCGGTACGGCCGCCGACGAGGAAGATGTTCTGCGGCTTCACGTCTCGGTGCACCAAGCCTTGGCCGTGTGCAATGACCAGCGCCTCTGCGACGCCGCGGACCGCGCGAACCGCTTCGAGGAAGGTGACACCACGACCGGTAAGGCGCGCGGCGAGATCCTCTCCTTCGAGCCACTCCATGACGAGGAACGCGCCGCCGGCCTCGAGCGTGCCCACATGCCTGAAGCGGACGATCCCGGGGTGGTCCAGGCCGGCGAGCACCTGAGCTTCGCGAAGGAAGCGCTCGGTCGCCTGCGCGCCGACCGTGTTCTTCAGCACCTTGACAGCCACGGTCTCGCCGGTCGCCTCGTCCACGGCGCGATAGACGGCCCCCATTCCTCCTTCGCCGACCAGCGCTCCGATCCGGAACCGCTCGTGGAGCAGCGCGCCTTGCTCGATCGACTGCACGGCCGTCATCTTCGTAGCACCGCGCTAGGGAGAGCCCCGAGCGCTGGGTGACGAGCGTCGCACACAAGGGAATCGGCGCGCCAGCGGGCGCTGGGACTTGCTAGTCTCGCCGAATGGGGCGGCTCCACCTTGCTTCCGCCTGGGCGTCCGTCTCCGCCGTCTTCGCGCTCGGTTGCGTCGAAGAGCCGGTGTACGTCGCCGCCGAGGGAGGAGGTGGTGGAGGCACCACGAGCGCGACGACGAGCGTGTCGACTGGCAGCACCGCTACGACGAGCGCCTCGACCTCGGCGTCTTCGAGCTCCACCGGTGGGGGCTCGGTCTGCGGCGACTGGGAGGTGGGCTCCGACGAAGCTTGTGAGGACGGCAATACGACCGCCGGTGACGGTTGCTCACCGGCCTGTGAGCTCGAGGCGCGATGCGGCAATGCGGTCGTCGAGCCCGGCGAGCTATGCGACGGCGGCCTCGACTGCGACGCGACCTGCCAGCTCTCGCCGTCGAGCGCGTGCGCGGGCGCTCCGCAGATGCCGCTCGGAACGTTCACGGTCGTCGGTGGCGCGGCCAACGACGCGTTCTCCGCCGGCCAGACCTGCTCGCCCGAGGTCAGGTGGGTCGGCTACGCCGACTCGGGACCGATCCCGATGCGGCTGGTCTGGCGCTTCCTCGGCACCGCGAATCAGGCGCTGATGCGTCTGGGATGTACCGGCCCGGTCGTACACGCGTGTGACGACTTCTACATCACCGATGAGCTTCCACCGCACTCCATCGTCTGGTTCGGCGTGACGATGGGCGGTTCGGGCGGGATGCGCACGGTGAGCATCAACCCCACGCGGTGGGGCTCCTTCTTCGGCGCTCCGGACGGCATGACCGACGGCGGCGGGCAGCTGCCCTGGGTCCATCAAGGGTCGATCTGGCTCATCACGACCCCCGGCCCGAACAACGGCATTCTGGTGACCCCACCCGTCGACCTTCAGGGCGTCACCGATCCGGCGATCACCCTCGACGCACCGTTCGACGTCGGCTCGGGCGGAGCCACCGGCGTCATCGAATACTCGATCGACGACTCCAATTGGCTACCCGCCGTGAGCTACACCGCGACCGCGACGAACCAGGGCGTCGTCATCCCGATTCCACAAGCGGCGGGCGCACCGGCGGCGCGCGTACGCTTCATCATGAACGGGGCCCAAGGGGCGAGCTGGTCGATCGAGAACATGTTCATCGGCCCGCCCCCCGGTCCCGTGATTCCGTAGCGATGGGTCAGGGCAGCGCGTGGAAGAGCGGCAGGGCCGCCGGCGCCGGATAGAGCGCGAAGTTCTGCGCGTAGCCGATGTCGGCGCTGGTGATCACCGTCGCGGGCGTCGTCGGATCGCCGGGGCCGCTGCTGTCATCGAGCTGATCCTCGGCGAGTCGGATCAGCTTCCCCTGCGAGCCGGCCATCCACAGGCCGCCCGATTCGTCGAAGGCCATCCCTTCGAGCAAGCCGGTGACGCCGATCGTGATGCTCACCGGCGGCGAGATCGTCGCGTCACCCGTCCCGGCGAGATCGCCGGCGGGGATGCGGAAGACGGCGTTGGCGCCGAAGTCGTTGGCCCAAAGGTCACCGTCTTTGTCGAAAGCGATCCAAGCAGGTCCGTAGAGCGCCCCCATGGTCGCCGTCTCTGCAGTAACGGTTCTGTCAGGTGCATCGTTCGAAGATGCGCCGAGCCTCGACGCGTCGTAGCGCGCGACGTACTGGCGTATCGGATCGGCGACCCACATCGCACCGTCGTGGTCGAAGGCGACGCCTCGCGGGCTGTCGAGACCGCCGATCGTGACCGATGCAGTCCGTTCCCCCGAGGTTGCAAGATCAGCCGCCGACAGCCGAAAGACCGCCTGATCGCACGGGCTCGTAATCCACAGGTTGCCTTGCGGGTCGAAGGCCATGCCCGTAGCCGCGGGGCTACATCCGCTGCCGTCGACGAAGATCTCGATGTCCGCCTCCTTCTCGCCCGACGCGCCGAGCGATGCCGCCGGGAAGCGAAGGACCGTTGGATGACCGATCGTCGCACCCATCGCCCACATGTTGCCGTCCTTGTCGAAGGCGACGTCCCTGCCTGCCTTCCCGGTGGCGGCGATGGTGGCCGGGGGCTCGCCGGTCGCGCCGAGCACCGCTGCCGCGAACCCGAGCACGGCGCCGTTCCCTCCCGAGCCGTTGGTGGTCCAGAGCTTGTTGCTCGAGGGGATCGGCGCGTAGGTGATGGTCACGCGCTCCGACGAGCCGCCGGCCAGGCATAGCTCCTCCGTGTCGATCGTCGGCTGGTACGCGGTGCGCACGATCGGGTCCGGTGAGGTCACGATTCCCGCGGCTACGTCGTATTCGCCGGCCGCCGCGTCGCCGATGGTCTCGCTGCCGGTCGCGCTTCGCTCGCCGCTCGGTCCGACGATCTTCACGTCGGCGGCGACCCCCGCGGGCAGACCGCTGACGACAATCTCGAGCGCTCCGGTGCCGCCCTCTTCGCATGACGGAGTCTCGCCCCCCTCACCACCGACACCGTCGTCGGTATCCGCGTCGTTGCACTCGCAGCCGGAGACGGCGCCGCAGGACAAGAGCGAGATCGCGAGGAAGAGACGAGAAGAGACGACAAGCCGCATGAGAAGCTCCTTGAGAAAGGTTCGAAGGAGCCCTTTGCACACGAAGGACCAAGCGGCTCCGGAGCGACGCAGCCGCATTTGGCGGCCTTTTGGCGCTGTCGCGTCGAGGAAGATCCGCGCGCCTCTGCGTTTGCGCTTCGAGCGCAACGCTCGAAGCGCAAGCCGGCTAGCTGCGACCCTTGCGGGGCCGGGGGATGCCCAAGCGGTCCAGCTTGTAGAGGAGCGTGCGCCGCGCGATCCCGAGCTCGGCCGCCGCGGCGGCCTGGTTGCCGGCGTGCCGAGCCAGGGCCTCGACGATGCGACGCCGCTCGGGATCCGATTCACTGGCCGGGCCGGGCTCGGCCGCGGGCGCCGCGTGCGGCCGAGCCGCGGCGCTCTGCCCGAGCGCGCGCTCGATGATCGATGCATCGATGACCAGCGCCT
>JBGTSH010000538.1:0-4218 GCA_041940405.1 Polyangiaceae bacterium | reverse complement strand
CCAAGCCAATCCCGGAGATCAAAGCGGGCCCGGGCGCCCCGGCCGACGGCCTCATCGCCGAGAACGGTCGCGACTATCTCATGATGCTCTGGCTCGACGGCGTGGCGGTGGCCGGCGTCGCGCCGCAGAGCCGGCGCTACCTCGTCGGCCCTCTGAAGGGCCGGTACGTCGCCCAGTGGCGGACATTCCTCGGCGAGCACGTCGAAGAGCCCGTCACCGTCGAGATCCCTGCCGTGGTCCGCAACGTGACACCGAAGACCGATCAGGACGGCGGAATTTGAGCAAGAGCGAGCTGCCCTTTTCCGAGATCCCGCGTCACCTCGTCTCGAGCCACGAAATCCGGGTGCGCTTCTGCGAGACGGATCTCATGGGGATCGTCCATCACGCCAACTACCTGGGCTACTTCGAGGCGGGCCGCGTCGATTGGCTGCACAAGCGCGGGCTCTCGTACGACACCTGGATCGCGCAGGGCATCCACCTCCCCGTCGTCGAGACCCGGCTGAGGTACCGAAAGGCCGCCAAGTTCGACGACGTCATCGTCGTCGATACGGCGTGCGCCTCGGTGACCCGCGTCACCATCCGCTACGACTACCGCGTTCGGCGGGGCGACGACCTCCTGTGCGAGGGAGCGACCCTCCTCGCGTGCGTGGGTGAAGACCTGGCGCCGAAGCGCATCCCGCCGCTCGTCGCAGAGACTTTGGCGCGGCCGGAGCTCCCTCCGGCCGAGTGGAAGTGATAGACGGAGGGCCGCATGTCACAGCGGATCGTCACGCTCATCTCGCACGAAGAAATCCAGCGGCGCGTAAAAGAGCTCGGAGCGCAGATCTCCGAAGAGTACCGGGGCAAGCACCTGGTGCTCGTCGGCGTTCTCAAGGGAAGCTTCGTCTTCCTCGCGGATCTCGCGCGCGCGATCGACCTGCCCTGCCGTATCGAGTTCCTCGGCGTGCGTAGCTATGGCGAGGGCACGACATCGAGCGGCGTCGTCCAGATCACGCAGGACCTCTCCCGCCCCATCGAGGGTGAGGACATCATCCTGGTCGAGGACATCGTCGATACGGGGCTGACGATCGCGCACCTCCTCGATCTGTTCCGGACCCGCCACCCGAGCAGCACCAAGGTCTGCGCGCTGCTTCACAAGCCTGCGCGCACACGGATCCAGGTGCCGGTCGACTATTTGGGCTTCACGATCGAAGACAAGTTCGTCGTCGGATATGGTCTCGACTGGGCCGAGAAGTACCGCAACCTCCCGTCGATCAGCGTGGTCGAGGCGGCGGAGCCGTGAGCAAGCGGCTCCTGTTTCTCGAGGACCTCGTCGAAAAGGGCAAGGCAGACAGCTTCGCCAGGTACGCGCTCGCGCTCGAGTACAAGTCGCTCGGCCGCATCGACGACGCCCTCGCCGCGTTCGGCGCGCTCAAGGCCGCCGATCCCAAGTACGTGCCCCAGTACCTGATGTGCGGAACGATGCTGCTCGACGCGGGCCGCAACGAGGACGCTCGCACCTGGCTCCAAGAGGGGCTCATGGTCGCGCGCGCCGCCGGCGACACGAAGGCCGCCGGCGAAATCAGCGACGCGCTCGCGCGAGCCTGACTCGGCAGCGGCGAATCGAAATGGCACAGGTCGGTGCCGGACACCCAAGTGCGATGCGACTTGGATTGCTTCTCCTCGTGTCTTGCCTTGGCCTCGGTTGCAACAGCGAAGGAGAGTGCCTCCTCGAGTGCATCGACCGCGTCGAGATCACGACGACGGCGGCGCTACCCGACCGGTACATCGCCGAGGTGAGCTTCGGCGACACGCTCCTCGTATCCGACTGCAGTCGCAACGAAGACGGCTTGTACGTCGACGCCCAAGCGTCGGGCGAAATCGGGTGCGAAGCCGATCGCATCTCGTTCAACGCGAGCGCCGCCACGATCAAGGTCCGAATCTCTGCCGCCGACGGTACCGTCCTGGCGGACGGCACGGTCGCGCCGGCCTACGAGTCGCAGGACACTTGCGGGGACGAGTGCCTGCTCGGCAAAGCCGAGATCGAGGTCACGCCGACGAGCTAGCGCTGGCGATCAGCTGCCGCCTTGACCGCCGGCACCGCCATACCCGCCATATCCGCCGAATCCACCGTTGCCGCCGGCGCCGCCGAAGCCGCCGAAGCCGCCGAAGCCGCCGAAGCCGCCGAAGCCGCCATCCCCGCCCATCCCGGTCGAGGTGCTCCCGCTCCCCGTGGTGCCGGCGCTCGAGCTGGAGTCGCCGGTGCTCGACGAGAACCCGCCGCCGGCGCCGGTGGCTGCCGTAGCGCTCGCGGGCCCCGCGCCGGTGGACGATCCTCCGTCTTCGAGAGGCGGATCCGGTTGCGGATCGAAGATCTTCGGCGTCGTCGAGCCGAGGTCGCAGCCCAGGTAGGCCGCGCAGACGAGGAGGGCATAAACAAGGAACCTCGGCCGGGGCCACGATGACGACATCGTCAGCTACCCCCCGCTCCGCCGTTGCCGCCGCCGGCGCCACCCTGGCCGCCGCCGGCGCCACCCTGGCCGCCGGCGCCACCCTGGCCGCCTGCGCCGCCTGCGCCGCCGGCCCCGCCGCCGCCGTCATTGCTCCCGGACGAGGAGCTGCCCGGGCCGGCGGCCGTCGTGCTCGTGGCTCCCGTGCCCGTCGTTGCAAAGCCGCCCGTGGTCGCGCCGATAGGTCCCGTCTGATTCTCGTCGTCGCCATCGCCCGGCGGGTCGGGCTGCGGATCGAAGACGCAGCCGACGTACGCAGATCCCACCATCGCCGCGAGCGCGATCGCGAGCCAGGATCGGGGCAAGGATGACGACACTGTCAGTTGCCCCCTCCCCCGCCTTCCAGGATGCCGCCGCCCGAGCCGCCTTCACCCGCGCCGCCGCCACCCATGGAGTGGCCGCCGCCGCCCTGCATGGAGGTGCCGGTGCTGCCGGTGCTGGTTCCCCCGGTGGCGCTCGTGTTGGCAGCGGTGGATCCGGTCGAAGTACCGCTCGTGGCCTTGGTCGACCCGCCCGTGGCTGTCGTACCGCTCGCGCCGCCGGAGCCGCCGTCGTCGTACGGGGGATCGGGCTGCGGATCGAAGCAGCTCGCGACGGCGACCGTCCCGATGATCGCTCCAATCCAAAGGCCTGTGCGCATTCGCATCCTGGCGAGCACGAGGCAACCAGTATGCCACATAAAGCGCTGCGAAATCGCCGAAGTCTTGCTTCGTCTCGGCTCAGGCTGGCACAGGTTCCTGCCGGTGATGTCTACCTGGACGGCTCAGCAGAGTCGGTGCACAAACACCGGAAAGCGAGCCATGGGCGTCACCGAACAGCTCCTCGAGGTCCGGCGCCGGATCGAGCGGGCGGCCCGAGAGGCGTCGCGCGATCCGTCGAGCGTGGCCTTGCTCGCGGTTTCGAAGGGGCACCCGGCGGCACGGCTCCGCGAGGCGTACGCGGCAGGCCAGCGGTTGTTCGGTGAGAACTACGCGCAAGAGCTACTGGCCAAGGCACGCGAGCTCACGGACCTCGTGGACCTCGGCTTTCACTTCATCGGTCACCTCCAGCGCAACAAGGTGAAGGATGTCGTGCGAGCGGCTCGGGTGATCGAAACCGTCGACCGGATCGAGCTCGCGACCGAGATCGACAAGCGCTCGACGTCGTCGATCGACGTGCTCCTCGAGGTGAACGTCGGCGGCGAGGCGCAAAAGGCAGGCTGCGCACCGGACGCTGTCGCCGGCCTTCTCCGAGGCGTGAGCGCCCTCTCGAAGCTTCGCGTCGTCGGCTTGATGACGATCCCTCCCGCGGACGACGATCCCGAAGCTTCGCGACCCCACTTCGCGCGGCTCCGTACGCTCGCAGCCGAGCTCCGTGCTGCCGGGCTCGATCCGGGCCCGCACCTCTCCATGGGGATGTCGCACGACTTCGAGATCGCGATCGCGGAAGGAGCGACGCTCGTCCGGGTGGGCACGGCGATCTTCGGCGCGCGGCCGGCGCGGGAGGCCTGATGGCGACCAAACGCACGGCGCAGAAGGACGCGAGCTCCACCTTGTTCGAGGCGGCCGAACGGCGCGATCCCGCGCTCAAGCAGACCATTCCGCTGGCCGAGCGGATGAGACCGCGAACGCTCGGCGACCTGATCGGCCAGGACGCGGCGCTCGGACCGACCTCGCCGCTGGCGCACGCGGTCGCTTCGGACCGCGTCCGGTCGATGATCCTGTGGGGCCCGCCGGGCTCCGGCAAGACG
>JBGTSH010000537.1:0-4226 GCA_041940405.1 Polyangiaceae bacterium | reverse complement strand
GCCTACATCGACCAGGCGGTTACCCTGACCCTGGAAGATGAAATCGACATCAGCCGTGGCGACATGCTGGTGAAGGTGGAAGACGAGCCGGAAGTCCACAACCGGTTCAACGCCAACATTGTCTGGATGACCGACGCACCGCTGGAAACCGGCCGGCTGTATGACATCAAGCTGGGCCCCACCTTTACTTCCGGTACCGTGAAGAAAATCCACCACCAGACCGATGTAAACACTCTGGATCAGCAAGCCAATCCAAGCCAGCTGGCCCTGAACGAAATCGGCCTGTGCGAACTGACCCTGAACCAACCGGTCGCGTTCGACGCCTATCAGCGTAACCACGCCACCGGCAGCTTCATCGTCATTGATCGACTGACCAATGTCACCGTGGGCGCTGGCATGATTGCCGGTCTGGCCGACGACGTGGAGTCTCTGGACCCGGTCACCGCCGAAGAGCGCGAGCGCCTGCGCAACCCGCCGAAGCCCGAGATCGCGAAGGTCGACTTCAAGAAAGAGGGCAACGTCATCAAGGACTCGAAGTACAAGCCGCCGAAGAAGGACGAGAACCTCATCGAGCTTCCGCCGAAGCAGGACGCTCCCTCGGACAGCGCGCCCCTGAGCCCAGCCGCGAAGAAGAAGAAGGCCGAAGAAGAAAAGGCCAAGGACAAGAAAGACGCCGAAGACTGAGCGCGGCGCCGGCCTCCGGCCGATGAGCGCACCTCGGTAGGAACATTCGGCAGAGGCCGCTGTCGTTCCTCGTTCGGAGGTCGTTTTGTCGCGAACCCTGCGAGGGGCCCTGCCGGGGCTCGTGCTGGCTTTTGTCTCGGCCGCGCTGCTCTCTTGCGCCAACGAGGCGCCGACCGTCAGCGACGGCTCGGTGCGCGTGGTGGCGCTCCGGTCGCTTCGAACCGGGACGGATCCGCGGCTCGAGGCTTGTCGCGCCGACGACGCTTCGGTCGACGCGTGCAGCCCGCTCGCGATCGGCGATCTCGTCGACGGGCGGCCGCTACGCGCCGGTCCGGGGACCTCGGCGACCCTCGAGCTTCCTTCGGGCTCCCGCGTCACGCTCTCGTCCGAGACGCGCGCTTCGGGGTTGGGGGGCGACGCGATCGAAATCGAACGGGGCGCGGTCGGTGTCGAATCGACGAAGCCCGGTGCCCTCCCGGCGCTCGTGGCGCACGGTCACCGCGTCGAGATCGACCCGTCACGCGTCGCGAGCGTGGTCATCGCTTCGGACGGCGAAGAAGCTACCGTCACCGTTCACCGAGGCATCGCCGTCGTAGCTTCGGGCGAGACCGAGCGCCGGCTCGCCAAGGGGCAGAGCGCCACGCTCTCGAGCACGGCGGTTCGAACCGTCTTTGCTTCGCCGGAGTCGATGCCCGAGACCGCCCCGCAGCTGAGCGCAGCCGGCGCGCTGCGCGGTCTCGGTCGCATGACGGCCCGCGTTCCGGGGCGCGAGGCGGTCGTGGCGGGCGTCTCGCTCGCGCGTCACGACGTGCGCGTCGACGTGCGCAACGGGGTCGCGACGACCACCGTCGAAGAGGTCTTCGAGAACGAGACGGATCGCGTGCTCGAAGGCCGCCTCGTCTTCCCGGTGCCCGCCGCCGCGAGCGTTTCGCGTCTTGCTCTGTGGGTGGGAAAGGATCTCGTCGACGGTGAGATGGTCGAGCGCAAGCGCGCCGCGGCGATCTTCAAGGGCATCGTCGACGACACCGTGCGGCCGCGCGATCCGGCGCTGCTCGAGTGGGCGCAAGGCAGCGAGCTCAGCCTGAAGATCTTTCCCATCGAGGCGAAGAACAGCCGCCGCGTCCTCTTGACCTACGAGGAGCCAATTGCGGACCTCGGCGGTACGGGCCGCTACGTGTATCCGCTCTCCGCCGGAGAAGACCGCTCCACGACGGTCGGCAAGCTGTCGATCACGCTTCGCATCCACGGCGACGACGTCTTCGACGTCGCCACGCCGACCCATGATGCGGCCATCTCCAACGAGCGCGGCGCGACGACGGTAGCGTTCGCCGCAGATCGCTTCACGCCGGATCGCGACTTCGTGCTCACGTGGCGCAAGCCGCGGCGCGAGTCGGCCGACGCATCGCAGGATGCGGCGAGCGGCACGTTCGTGGTGCGCGCACCCGTCGGCCTCTCCGAAGGGCAAGATGCGCCGCCGCCGCGCGGCTCGAGCCGCGTCATCGTGCTCGACGCGAGTCGAAGCCAATCGCAAGGCACCCTGTCGGCGCAGGCCTCGCTCGTGAAAGAGGTCGTCCGCGCGATGGATCGAGGCGAGCGGTTCGCGCTCCTCGCGTGCGACAGCGCCTGCATCTCATATCCCGAGGACGGCCTCGCGACAGTGTCCCCCGAGATGCTCGACGCCGCGAGCACCTGGCTCTCGCGGCTCTCGCCGCGCGGTTCGAGCGATCTCGCCGGCGCCATCGCCGAGGGCGCGAGGCGCTTGCCGCAGACCGACGGCGCGCAGCTCGTGGTTCTCGGTGACGGCAGTCCGACCTCGGGTGAGCTCACGGCCTCTGCGATCGTCGGCCGCGTGCGCGCCGCGCTCTCGCGCGAGGCCGACGTGCGCTTCGTCGGCGTCGGGCGGACGGTCGACGAGCTGGTGCTGCGCGGCGTGGCCGACGCCGTCGGCGGGACCTACGAGCGGCTCGATCCCGGCGCGTCGCCTGCGCGACGCATCGACGAGATCGTGATTGGCCTGTCGCAGCCGACGATCCGCGACGTCGAGGTCGAGCTGCCGAGCGGCGCGACCTTGGCCGCGGCGCCACCCGGGGCGCTCCGCCTCGGCGAAGAGCTCTCGCTCGCAGGGTCGGGACGCATCGACTCGGGCGCGACGTTGCGGTTGCGCGGTCGCGTCGGCGGCGCCCCCTATGAGCGAGCGCTTGCGGTCGACGTGTCGCCTTCGCCCGAGGGCGCGAGCGCCCGAGCCTTCGCGCGCGCAAGGATCGATGCGCTCACACGCCTCGGCGGTGCGGAGCACGAGCAGGAGATCGTCGACCTCTCGCGGAAGTTCTTCGTGATGTCGCGCCACACCTCGCTCCTCGTGCTCGAGAATGACGCGATGTTCCGTGCCTTCGGCATCGAGCGAACCCGCTCCAAGACGCGCACAGAGCCGGAGGAGGAGCCGATCGGTCCGTCCCGCGAGCCGCGCATGCGCATGGGAGCGTCCTCGTCGAAGGATCCGCTGGTTCAGGTCCCGTCGACCGACGCTCTGACCGCACCCTGGGGGCGCGACGACAGCCTCGGCGCGAAGGGCAACCTGTGGGGCGACTCGATCAGCGACGCCTTCGGATCGGGTGGGCTCGGCCTCAGCGGCATCGGTGAAGGAGGCGCGGGTCGAGGCGAGGGGATCGGGCTCGGATCGATCGGCACGATCGGGAAGGGCGCGGGCACAGGAACCGGCCACGGCTTCGGAGCCGGCGACGGGAGGCTCGGCGGCTCGCACAGCGCGGGCTCGCCGCCCAAGGTGCGGATGGGCGCCACGTCGGTCAGCGGCCGTCTGCCGCCCGAAGTGATCCAGCGCATCGTCCGCCAGAACTTCGGCCGCTTCCGCCTCTGCTACGAGAAGGGCCTTCGCAACGACCCGAGCCTCGCCGGCCGCGTCAACGTGAGCTTCGTCATCGCTCGCGACGGCTCGGTCAACAGCGTCTCGGCGACCGGCACCATCGCTGACAAGACCGTCATCTCATGCGTCGGCTCGTCCTTCGCGAGGCTCTCCTTCCCGCAGCCCGATGGCGGGACCGTCAAGGTGACCTATCCGATCATGTTCTCGCCCGGCGAGGGAGCGCCGGCGAGCTCGTCGACGAACGCGTGGACTTGGCGTTCCCAATCGTCTCCGCGCGTCGCCTTCGTACCGCAGGTGGTGCACACCCCGGCGGCCAACGACGACTGGATGAAGGCGGGTGAGGCCGACCTCGAGAAGCTCCGCGACAAGCTGCGAGAGGACGAGTCGAAGCGCAGCGCGCACGTCTCGCTGGTGCGCGGCCTCCTGGCGCGTGGCCGCTTCGAAGAGGCGAGAGCGCGAGCCCTCCACCTCGCCGAGATCGATCCCGACTCGTCCCTCGCGCTCGACCTCGTTGCGCAAGCCTCGCTCGCGGCTGGCGATCGAGCCGCGGCGCTCGGCGCGCTCGACGCGCTCGCCGAGTTGTCGCCGCGGTCGGCCGCCGTGCATCGTCGGATCGCCCGTGGGCTCGAGGCCGCGGGCGACGAGCGCCGCGCGTGCGCTC
>JBGTSH010000536.1:0-4266 GCA_041940405.1 Polyangiaceae bacterium | reverse complement strand
CATCGTCACCGGCTCGACGCCGGGCGGGAATTCCGCCGACATCAGCGTCGAAGCCCCGAAGCAGAAGGTGGGCGGCCAGACGGGTGACGCGATGTTCCCGTTCTTCAGCCCCGAGAAGAGCTTCGCCGACTTCGCGATGATCGAGGAGCTCTTCGCGCAGGGCCTCCTCGACAAGGACGTCATCGCCGATGCGCTCATGACCGACTTCACCGTCTCGACGTTCTCGGGCCCGCGCTGCGCGCTCGCCGAGACCATCCCGGACAACTGGACCGACGCGGCCGACCTCAAGACCCAGTGGGCGGCGAACCTCGGCTCGAGCTCCCTCCGCGGCGCGGCCGGCCTCAAGGCCCGCCTCGAGAACGGCGACGACTTCGCAGCGCACGAAGGAGCGGTCGAGACGTACATCAAGGCCTGCACGACGCGCGCCTCGGGCAGCGCGACGGAGAAGGACGCGTTCGCGCTGGACCTCGTCAAGGTGGTCTCGCAGCGCCGCACCGAGTTCAAGGAGCACTACGAGCAGATCGTCGAGTCCGAGTGGCTCATCCCGACCGACAACCTCGGCTCCAAGGTCGGCGGGATTCGCCTGAACGCCACGACCTGCGAGACCGAGAACCAGACGGAGAAATTCCTCGGCGAGTGACCTCGCGCTGAAGGACTCGCGGGGATCCGGCGCTCGATACCGCTGATCCCCGTGGATTCACCCCCTGGCCCCCCTCGCTGCGTGAGGGGGGTCTTCGTTTTTTTCCGAGCTCCCGGATTCCCGGGACTGCGGGACCCGGGACAATGGGTCCCGCATTCCCGAGACAATGGGTCCCCCGTTCCCGGGACAATGGGTCCCGCATTCCCGGGACAATGGGTCCCGCATTCCCGGGACAATGGGTCCCACGTTCCCGGGACACTGGGAGCCCGGTACTTTTCTGAAAGAAGGTAGGTTCCGGGTCCGAAGTACCGGAACTCGATGCTTTCGACGGCCATGGCCCTGGTGCAGCATCCCGGAAGCGGCAAGGTCGCGGCCGCCCCGGCCGTGGCGGGTCCGGCCATCGGGCTGAGGCCGGTCCTTCGGGCGGTCGTCGCCCGGATCCTGCGGCTGCCGGCAGCTCACGCCGACGTCGAGGATTGCGTCGGCGAGACCCTGCGCCGGGTTGTCGAGGGACAAGAGCGGCTGCGGCCGGGCGAGCCCTTGGGTCCCTGGGCCACCGGAATCGCCCGTCACGTCGCGCTGGATCACCTCCGCGCGCGGAGGCGAGAGCAGCCCGGGGACGACGCGCTCGAAGAGCCGGTCGATTCATCGCCGAGCCCCGAAGAGACCGTCGATCGCAACATGCGGCTCGCGGCGCTGCGCTCGGCCCTGGCGCGGCTCGATCAGGGCCCGCGCGACGCGCTCCTGGCGTTCCACGTCGAGGGGCTGAGCTACCAGGAAATCTCGGCACGCCTCTCGGTGCCGATGGGTACCGTGGCCACATGGATCGCGCGAAGCCGCAAGGCGATGAGCGAGGCGCTGACGCGAAACGCGCGGAAGGAGAGGAAGTCATGACGCCGGTCCTCGACGAAGACCGGGAACGAGGCCCGGACGGCCACCTGACCGACGCGGCGATCGCGGCGCTGGTCGACGCACAGCCGCTGTCGCAAGCGGCGATCGCGCACGCGGATGCGTGCGAGGCGTGCGCTGCTCGAATCGCCGACGGCGCCCTCGTGTCGCTGGAGATCCAGCGAGGCCTCGAGGATCTCGCCGCCGCACCGATGCCCGCACCGCCCGTCCCGGCTCGCGCGAAGCAGCAACGCCCGGTGCTCTACATCGCCGCGGCGTTGGGGATCGCCGCAATCGCCTCGCTCCCGACGGCCGGCTCGCTCCCCGGTCGAGCGACGGGCATGGCCGCGGGTGCGAAGCTTCAGATCGAGGGGTTGGGGCAGGTCGCGCACGCGATCGGCGACCAGGCGGCGGCGCCTGCTTGGTCGTTCTTTCTCGCATCCATCTTCGTGGTGATTGGTGTCGCTGTCGCTGTGTGGGGCTCGAAACGAGAGAGAGGAACGAAACATGGTTTCGCGTGACAAGCGCATGCTTCGTCGCCTGACGGCGACGAGGGGGCTCCTTGGTTCCGCCGTCGTGCTCGCGGCGCTCGGATGGGCACACGCCGCCGCTGCGACCGTTCACCTCGACGGCGAGTGGCCGGCCGAGGAAAAGACTGTGTCGCTCGAGCTCTCGGGCGTGCAGCGGAGCGAGGCGCTCCGCGAGCTCGCGCGCGAGGCCGGCTGGAGCCTGGTGATGCGCGAGAGCACCGACGACCGAGTCGATCTGGTCGTCAAGGATCAGCCTGCGAGCAAGGTCCTCGACGCGCTGCTCGACGACGGCGACTGGACGGCGAAGCGAAGCGGCGATCTGGTCACGATCTCACGAGGCGGCGGCGCGGCGAGCGTGCCCGGGGTGCCTCCCGTCCCTCCGGTCCCCTCGGTTCCCGGAGCGGACGGCGGCAAGGAGCGCGACGTCGAGGTGTTCGGCAACAACCTCAAGATCGGAAAGGACGAGGTCGTTCACGACGTCACCATCATGGGCGGCGACGTCGAGATCGAAGGACGCGTGACGGGCGACCTCGCGGTCGTCGGCGGCAGGGCCCACCTTCGCAATGGCGCCCACGTCCAAGGCGATGCGAGCGTCACCGGCGGGACCATCAAGATCGACGAGGGCGCGCGCATCGACGGCGACTTCGGGGTCGTCGGCGGATCGATCGACGGTGCGCAGAACGCCAAGGTCGGCGGCAGCGTGAAGCTCGACCCGGCGGAGACGGGCTCCACCTCGACGTTCGCTTCACGCGCCGTTCACAAGTTCTCCCAGGCGGTGCGAACGGCGGCGTTCTTCTTCGTCATCGGCGCCCTCGTCCTCGCGCTCGGCGGAACGCGCGCCGAGATGCTCCGGACGGAGGTGGCGGCCCGTCCGATGCGGACGGCGGCGGTCGGCCTCGTCGGGCTCGTCGGCGTCTGCTTGGCGATCGCGGTCGCCGCCGTGACCGTGATCGGCATCCCGGTCGCGGTGGTCGGGGCGCTCGCGTTCATCGTGGCGATCTTCGCCGGCATCACGAGCGCGCTCACCGTGCTCGGTGCCGCGGTCTCGCAGCACAAGACGCCCAACGCGTACGTTCACCTCGCCGTCGGCTGCGTCATCTTCCTCCTCGCGGGCCTCATCCCCGTGGTGGGCGGGCTGTTCCAGGCAGGGCTGGTGTTCGCCGGGATCGGCAGCGTGGTCGCCACGCGCGCCGGTGGCCTTTTGGTAAAGCGCGGAGCTACTCAGGAAAGCAGCGGCCAGCCTTACCGCTGAGCGCCTGCGTGTGGGGCTGACCCTCACCCTTGCGCCTCGTCCGAGGCTCGGTCAACCTTGTCCCCATGCTCGAGATCGTCTGCCTCGCGATCATCTCTCTCTTCGTGTTCCTCCTCGTGGCCCGCTTCACGAAGAAGCGAGACAAGAAAGGAAGCACCTCGTCGCGCGCGGAGTCGGCGGCCGAGACGTGGGCACGCGCCGAGACGACGCGGATCATCGCGTCCCGGCTCGAGATCGAAGAGGCCGACGTCGCCACGACGATCGGCGGCAACCCGGATCCCGATCTCGTCACCCGCATCGAAAAGGCAGTGCAGCGGGTCGAGGTCGTCTACGAGCGCGTCCCGGGCAGCACGACGAGCGCCGACATCCGGGTCGAGGTTTCGTTCGAAGACGGAAAGACCGAGCGCGTGGTGAAGCGCGCCGAGTTCTCCGATCTGCCCGAGTACATCAAGGACGAGTTCGCGACGAACGGAAGCGCGCACGTCTTCCGTCCGTTCGCGTTCCCCTGGCAGAACTGATCTTCACAACCCTTTCGCGCGGGGCCCCTGTGCCTTTTTGTTGGGGCCCCCCCGCGAGGAAGCGATCACTCGAACTCGAGGACGACGGCGGCGAGCCCATCGGAGGCGCCGTCGCCGGGCAGGCCCGCTTGCGAGGTCGTGGGCGTGGCGGGCGAGAGGCCGAGCACGCTCGGCGCCGAGCCCTTGTACGCGATGATGAGCGCGTGGCCGCCGCCGCCGCTGCCGCCGACGCCGCTCGAGCCGCCATCGCCTCCAGAACCGCCCGCGCAGGCTCGGCCAATCGGGCACAGCGCAGGTAGGCACGCGCCCTGACCGCCGAAGCCGCCTACTCCGCCGAGCGCCGATGCACCGCCGAGAGCCCCGTCACCCGCGAGCGCGACCTGCGCTGCGACGTCGGTGAACGAGAGCGTGGTCTCGTGCGCGACGATTGCGATCGAG
>JBGTSH010000535.1:0-4270 GCA_041940405.1 Polyangiaceae bacterium | reverse complement strand
GGCCCCGGCCTGGTTCCGGGGGTGACCCGCGCCCGTGTGGCGCGGGAGGTGCGTCAGGTTCCTCTTGTGCTGCGTCGCGTGGTGCTGCGTCGAGCTACGACGACCTGCTCAGCCCTGGCGCTGCTTGTGGCGCAGGTTCTCGCAGATCACCATGACCCGCCCGTGACAGCGGATCACCTTGCACTTGTCGCAGATCTTCTTGACGCTCGGTCGGACCTTCATGGCTGTTCTCTCAGTCGAAAATCGAAACTACTTGTGGCGATACGTAATGCGGCCGCGGCTGGGATCGTATGGGGAGACCTCGACTGTCACGCGGTCTCCGGGGAGGATCTTGATGTAGTACTGACGCATCCGGCCGCTGATGGTGGCGAGGACGTCGAGGCCGTTGTCTGCGCCGACGCGGAACATCGCATTCGGCAGTGCCTCTTTCACGACGCCGTCGAACTCGAGTTTGTCGGCCTTCGGCTCTTTCGGTCCTACGCTCTTCTTCTTCCCTCTCACGAATGGTTCCTCATCATGATTTCGCGCCGCCCAAGGCTTCTGAAATTCGGGCGGTGATCTCCTCCGGTTTACCTACGCCGTCCACCCTTTTGAGCACGCCCTTCGCCTCGTAATAGGGAAGGAGGGCGGCCGTCTGGGCCTCGTAGGCGTCGAGGCGACGAGCGACCGTCGCAGGCTGATCATCTGCGCGGTGCTCGAGGTCGGCGTCGGGAGGCGGGGGGAACGATGACAAGTGGTAGATCTTGCCGGTCCGGCGGTCGGTCCGGCGATTGACCAAGCGGTCCTCGAGCTTGCCCCGGGGCACGTCGAGCTGAACGACCGCGTCGACCTCGAGGCCCTTCTGCGAGAGCATCTTCTCGAGGCCCTCGGCCTGGGGGACCGTGCGCGGGAAGCCGTCGAGCAGGACGCCGGGCTTGGTGTCCGGCTCTTCGAGGCGCTTCTCGATCAGGCCGAGGATGGCCTCGTCCGGGACGAGGCCGCCCGAGTCCATGATCGCGAGGAACTTGGGATCGAGCGTGCCGGCCTTCTTCGCGGAGCGGAGCATGTCGCCCGTCGACACCTGCGGAATGCCGTAGGTCTTGCAGATGTGCTCGGCCTGCGTGCCTTTGCCTGAGCCGGGGGGTCCGACGAGGATGACGATCATGGTCAGCCCGCCTCGGTGAAGCGGCGGCCGCGAACGCGACCGGCGCCGGGGCCGGTGAGGCCCTCGTAGTTTCGGGTGATGAGGTGCGCCTCGATCTGGTTGGCGGTGTCGAGCGCGACGCCGCAAACGATCATGAGCGAGGTACCCCAGTAGGTCATCGGCTGGCGGAGGAGCCACGCAGCGACGAGATCGGTCGCGACGCAGATGCCGGCGACGTAGGCAGCGCCGCCCACGGTGACGCGCTGGACGACCGCGTAGATGTAGTCGGCGGTCTGCTTGCCGGGACGGATGCCCGGGATGTTCGCCTGTTGCTTCTTCAGGTTCTCTGCCACGTCGACCGCTTGGAAGGTGACGTTGGTGTAGAAGAAGCAGAAGAAGACGATGAGCGACGCGTAGAGCGTGTTGAAGAGCCAGTCTCCGCGGTTGATGACGGCGATGATCGCGTCGAGACCGGGGATGCTCAGGCTCTGCAGCGTGGCGGGGAACTGCAGAAGGCTCGAGGCAAAGATCGGCGGGATGGTGCCCGACACGTTCACCTTGAGCGGCAGGTGGGTGTTCTGGGCGCCGTAAACGCGGCGGCCGACCTGGCGGCGCGAGTAGACGATCGGGATCTGACGGCGGCCGTTCTCGAAGAAGACGACGGTGCCGATCATGGCGACGACCGCGCCGGCGAAGATCGCCATGCTGAGCGGCTGCAAGTCGCCGGCGTTCGCCTGGAAGTACGTCCCGACGCTGCGCGGGATCGCCGTGATGATCGAGGCGAAGATGAGGAGGCTGGTGCCGTTGGAGACGCCGCGCTCGGTGATCTGCTCGCCGATCCACATGAGGAACGCGGTCCCCGTGGTCAGCGTGATCATCGTCATGAGGAAGAACCCGAAGTCCGGGTTCGTCACGACGCCCGCGCCGCCGTCCTGGCTCGAGATGCTCGTGAGCATCTTGGCGATGCCGTAGGACTGGAAGAGCGAGATGCCGATGGTGCCGTAGCGCGTGTACTGGTCGAGCTTGCGCCGCCCCGCCTCGCCCTCTTTGCGGAGCTCGGCCAGCGGGGCGTACAGCATGCCCATCAGCTGCATGATGATCGACGCGCTGATGTACGGCATGATGCCGAGCGCGAAGATCGACAGGTTCTCGAGGGCGCCGCCCGAGAACAAGTTGAAGAAGCCGAGCAGGCCGCCGGAGCCGGCGACGTACTGCTTCATCTGGTTGCGGTCGACGCCCGGGAGCGTGACGAAGCAACCGATGCGATAGACCGCGAGCATCCCCAGGGTGAAAAACACCCGCCGCCGGAGATCCGGCAGTTTGTAGAAGTTGCCGATGCCCGCGAGAGACGCCATTGGTTACCTCCGTGGCCCTCAGGCCGCGGACGTCTCCTTCTCGGTCTTCGAAGAGGTCGCGATCTGGGGGAGCGAGACGGCCTTGCCGCCCGCTGCCTCGATCTTGGCGAGCGCGCCCTTGGAGAAGCGGTGCGCGGAGACCGTGAGCTTCTTGGTGAGCTCACCATCGCCGAGGACCTTCACCAGAACACGCGCCGTCTTGAGATCTTCCAAGCGACCGCGAACGAGGCGCTTCGCCTTGAGGGCCGCGAGGTCGACCGTCGCGCCCGAGTCGAAGCACACCTCGAGATCGCCGAGGTTCACTTCGCAGACCGGGGTCGCGAGCGGGTTGCGGAAGCCGCGCTTCGGGAGGCGACGCTGAATCGGCGTCTGGCCGCCCTGGAAGTGCTTCTTGTTGATGTTGCCCTTGGAGCGCGCCTTCTGGCCCTTTTGACCGCGGCCGGCAGTCTTGCCGTTGCCGGAGCCGACACCACGGCCGATTCGCTTGCGATCGCGGACGGCGCCTTCGGGGGCTTGGAGCTTGGAGAGGATGTCCATTACTTCTTCTCCACTTCGACCACCTCGACGAGGTGCAGGAGCTTCTTGACCATGCCGCGGAAGGACGGCGTGTTCTCGACGATGACCGACGAGCCGGGACCGCGCAGGCCGAGACCCTTGACGACCTTGCGGGTCTTCTCCGGACGGCCGATCACGCTGACGACCTGGCTAACCTTGAGGAACGGCTTCACGACGCACCGCCTTCAGGCTTACCAGCAGGAGCAGCAGGGGCCGGCGGAGCGAGCGACGCGCGTCGCGGCTTGCCACCGGCGATCGTCTGCTTCGAGATGTGGCCGATGTCGCTGACCTGCATCGAGCGCTTGCCCGCGAACTGGTCGGGGCTCTTCAGGTTTTTGAGCGCCTTGACCGTCGCGTGGACGATGTTGTGCTTGTTGCTGGTGCCGAGCGACTTCGACAGGACGTCGTGGATGCCGGCCGACTCGACCACGGCGCGAACCGCGCCGCCGGCGATGACGCCCGTCCCGGGGCTGGCCGGCTTGAGCAGCACGCGACCCGCGCCTTCGTGACCGAAGGAGTCGTGCGGGATCGTGACGCCGTCGAGCGGGACCTTGAACAGGTTCTTGCGCGCCTGATCGTTCCCCTTGCGGATCGCTTCCGGAACCTCGTTCGCCTTGCCGAGGCCGACGCCGACGTGGCCGGCCTCGTCGCCGACGACGACGAGCGCGGAGAAGCTGAATCGCCGGCCGCCTTTGACGACCTTGGCGACGCGGTTGATGTGAATCACCCGCTCCTTGAGTTTCTCTTCGTCAATCTGTTCGATTGCCATGACGCGTTCCTAGGACGATCAGAACTCGAGGCCGCCCTCACGCGCGGCCTGAGCGAGAGCGCTGATGCGCCCGTGGTAGAGGTAGCCGTTGCGGTCGAAGACGACCTTGGCGACGCCCTTGTCTTTGCAGATCTTGGCGATGAGCGCCCCGACCTTCTTCGCGGCGGCGGTCTTCGTCGGCTTTTTGCTGTTGGGAGCCTTCTTCTTTGTAGTTTTTTTGACCTTCGGCGCCTTGTTTGATTTGGTGGATTTCTTGCCGCGTCCTCCTTTTCCTTTGCCAGACATGATGATTGGTTGGTGTTGATTGATTTGAGTGTTTTGGTAAATGATGAAAGCTTTTAAAATGTTTATTTTTCCTCTTCTTATTATAGTATAGGACTATATCGTTGTCATCATCCATTGTACTGATATGGTGATGAATATTTATCATTGTGTTTATTCCATGATGATTAAAAGCTTTTTTTCTTT